>CAYZSG010000104.1:0-17097 GCA_964481045.1 uncultured Candidatus Odyssella sp.
CCAGATCGCATCGTCGAAGTCGACCACGTAGGGCACGCCGGCGAGGCGGAGCACGCGCCCACCCGCGAGTGCCAGCGTATCGCCCTCCAGCGCGCGATCGGCGGTGACGTCGGCTCCGCGGCGAAATTCGCCCGCCGCCGGCGCGCTCACGGCCGCGGCGATCGCCGCGGCAACCGACACGGCTCTCAACGCGTTGTTGAACACACGCATGGCATGACGTTTGCCCACGAAGACTGTATATCATGGAGCCCGCCCCTCCCGGCGGCCCGCAAGCGACCAGGAACCGATGGCCCGTAGCGACCTCTACCCTCCGATCGAACCTTTCCGCACCGGCATGCTGCGCGTCGACGAACTGCACGCGCTCTATTGGGAAGAGTGCGGACGCCCGGACGGATTGCCGGTTCTGTTCCTGCATGGCGGGCCGGGCGCCGGAAGCGCCTCGACCCATCGCCGCTACTTCGATCCCGGCCGCTACCGCATCGTGCTGTTCGATCAGCGCGGCTCCGGGCGGTCGGTGCCGCTGGCCGAGACGACGCACAACACGACCACGCACCTGATCCAGGACATCGAGCGGCTGCGCATCTCGCTGGGCATCGAGCGCTGGGTGATCTTCGGCGGCTCGTGGGGCAGCGCGCTCGCGCTCGCCTACGGCAAGACGCATCCCGAGCGCTGCCTGGGCTTCATCCTGCGCGGAATTTTCCTGTGCCGCCGCAGCGAGGTGGATTGGTTCCTCTACGGCATGGGGCGCTTCTTTCCCGAATCATGGCGTCGCTTCGCCGAGTTCATTCCGGCGCCCGAGCGGCGCGACCTTCTCACCGCCTACTATCGCCGTCTCATCGACCCCAATCCCGAGATCCACATGCCGGCGGCGCGCCGCTGGAGCGCCTATGAGGGCGCGTGCTCGACCTTGCTGCCGAGCCCGGACACCGTAGCGGCATTCGAACAGGACCGCTTGGCACTCGGCCTTGCGCGCATCGAGGCGCATTATTTCAAGCACGACATGTTCCTGCGCGACGACGAACTGATCCAGGGCGCGGCGCGTATCCGCCATCTGCCCTGCACGATCGTGCAGGGGCGCTACGATATGGTGTGCCCGCCCAATTCCGCCGACGAACTCGCGCGCGCCTGGGGCAATGCCTCGCTCCAGATCGTGGCCGATGCCGGCCACTCGGCGATGGAGCCCGGCATCCGCGCGTCGCTCGTGCGCGCGACCGACGCCTTCGCGCATTCCTTCGCGCCGCGGCGGAGCGTGGCGGCGTCGTGAGCTGAGCGGGTTCCGTCCGCCGGAGCCGAAGCGGGACGCAACCGAGATACCTGGAGAAGCGAACGTGTCGAAGCTGCGCGTCCATTGTTTCGCGATCTCGCTCGACGGCTACGGTGCGGGACCGCGCCAGAGCCGCGAGGCGCCGCTCGGCGTCGGCGGCGAGGCGCTGCATCAATGGTTCCTTCCGACGCGCACGTTCCAGCGCATGTTAGGGAAGACCGGCGGCACCACCGGCATCGACGACGATTATGCGGCTCGCGGGATCGCCAACCTCGGCGCGTGGATCCTCGGCCGCAACATGTTCGGCCCGATCCGCGGCCCGTGGCCCGACGACCAATGGAAAGGCTGGTGGGGCGACGAGCCGCCGTATCGCGTCCCGGTGTTCGTGCTGACGCATCACGCGCGCGCGCCGCTCGCGATGAAGGGCGGCACGGTGTTCCATTTCGTCACCGGCGGCCTCCGCGCCGCGCTCGATCAAGCCCGCGCGGCGGCCGGCGGGCGTGATATCCGCGTCGGCGGCGGCGCTGCCACGATCCGCCAATACCTCACCGCGGGACTGATCGACGAGATGCACCTTGCCGTGAGCCCCATCCTGCTCGGCTCAGGAGAGCACCTGCTGTACGGCATCGACCTGCGCGCGCTCGGCTACCGCTGCACCGATCATGTCGCCAGCGAAAAGGCCACGCATTACGTGATCGCAAAAGACAAGTCCGGGTAGGGGCAGGTTTGAAACCCACTCCATAAGATCGCAACACCGCCCCTATAGCGAGCGCAGGAACGCGATCAGCGCCTCGCGCTCCGGCTTGGGCAGCGCGCGGAAGCGGTCTTTCGCCATTTCAGCTTCGCCGCCGTGCCAGAGAATCGCCTCGGCGAGCCCGCGCGCGCGGCCGTCGTGCAGATAGTTCTCGTGGCCGTTGACGAGCGGCACCAGTCCGATGCCCCAGAGCGGCGCCGTGCGCCACATCCGGCCCGAAATCTTTCCCTCGTGTAGATCGTCGGCGAGCCCGTCGCCCATGTCGTGCAGCAGCAGATCGGTGAACGGGTGAATCGCCTGATCCGAAAGGAACGGAATCGTGGCGTGCGTACCGGTCGTCACCGCCGGGCGATGGCACGCCGCGCAGCCGATGGCGGCGAACACCTTCTCGCCGCGCCGCACCTCGGGCTTTTCGACGTCGCGCCGCTCGGGCACGGCGAGCGTGCTGACGTAGAACGTCATCGTCTCCAGTGCTTCGTCGGAGACGTTCGGGCGCGGGCCGGGATCGGCGGCGCGGCATGCGGCCTGCACCGGCGGGCAATTCTTCGCGGGGTGCAGCGACGTGGTGAGCCCCATGTCGTTGATGAGCGCCGACGCGATCTGCGCGCGCACGCCCGGCTGCTCGGCACGCCAGCCGAAGCGGCCGGGCGCGCCGCCGGCGTCGCGCGCGACGCCGCGCACGCCGTCGGGATTGTCCGTGTTCGCCGCCGCGCGCCGCTCGAGTTCGGCGGCCGGAACGGCCTCGAGCAGCCCCATGCCGACGAGCTGCGGCGCGATGCGCAGCGAGCGCGCCGTCTCGCGGCCGAGCGGACCGAATGCGAGGGCACGAAAGCCCATGCGCGGGCGGCGCAGCCGATACCCGTCGCCATCGGCGTAGCTGCCCTCGATCTCCTCCCACGTAATCTGCGCCTGGCCCTCGGCCGGCACGCCTTCGATCGCGCGGTCGTTGAGCTGAATGCCATAGCCCGGATCGGGCTGGCCGAAGACGCCGCGGCTCGGATTGGAGACGCCGAGCCGCATGACCATCTGCATCAGCGCATCGTCGGGGCCTTTTGGCGGCTGGCCACGCCCGTCCTTGGTGTGACAAGCGCCGCAGGAGGGCCGGTTGAAGGTGGGCCCGAGACCAGCGAGGCCCGGCACCGGCGACGGCGCCTTCACGAACGCGATGTTGAAGAGGCGCTGCCCCTCGAAGAATCGCGCGAGCTGTTCCTGCGGAAGATTTGCAGCGGGCAGCGCAAATGAATCGTCACCCGCCGCGGGCCGCGACGTGGCGCCGCCGAGCTTCGCGCCGAGCGGCGGCTCGTCCGCGCGCGCGGCGCACGCCGCCAGCAGAAGCGCGGCGGCAAAGGCGGTGCTGAACGGCAAGCCTCGCATGGCGAACAGTATAGTGCCGCGCCCCGGCGGGGCGACGGGCGCAATGGCGCGCGGCGGACGTTTCTGCTATGCACCCGGCCACGCTCCCGTAGCTCAGAGGATAGAGCAACGGTTTCCTAAACCGTGGGCCGCAGGTTCGAGTCCTGCCGGGAGCGCCACCACTGCGGGCCGCGCCGCGCCGGTGTGATGACCGTCACTTCGCCCGGTTTCTGCGGCCCGCTAGCCTGCCGAGCATACCCTTAATCGAGGGCACGACGTCGAACAACGAGGGGAATTCCATGCTTCGCTTCGCCATTGCGGCCGCCGCCGCCGCGCTCGCAGCCGGGTGCGCCACGATCAATCCGGAAACGCCGCCGGGCGCCTCCTATGCGATCAACTGCCCGTCGGGCCAGCTCGAATTCTGCTTCGCGAAAGCGAAGGAGCTCTGCCCGCGGGGCTACGATGTGGTGCAACTGCGCCGGAACCAGGATTCGATCATGATGGCGATCTCGCCCGACCGCCTCGTCGTGAAGTGCCACGGGCAATAGGCCGCTAAGCCGCCTGTCGCCGCGTTTGCGCGCGGGGTGTTAGGCTCGCGCGCTGGTTCCCTGGGAGCGCGCGGGAGACGGTGAGGCTTCTCAAACTCTTCTATCTCCTCGGCGGCGCGGCGCTGTTCGCGGCGCTGCTGCTGACGCTTGACCCCGGCGCGGCGCTGGCGCTCGTCTGGCAGGCGGGGCCGCTCGGCGTGGCCGGCCTGTGCCTCGTCTTCTTCGTGCTGTTCGCGCTCGACGCGCTCGTGTGGCTGGCGCTGGTGCCGGAATTGCCGCGCACGCTGCGCTGGTATCGCCGGCTGATCCGCGTGCGGCTCGTGGGCGAGGCGTTCAACCTCGTCGTTCCGGCCGGGGGCTTCGGCGGCGAGCCGCTCAAGGCCGTGCTGCTGAAATCGCATTACGGGGTCGGCTATCGCGAATCCTCGGCCGGGCTGGTGCTGGCGCGCATCCAGGGCCTCATCGGCCAGTTCCTGTTCGTCGCGCTGGCCGTGATCGTGATGGCGCTGGCGAACGACCTTCCCGCGCTCTACCAGACCAGCGCGTGGATCGGCCTCGCCGTTCTGGCCGGCATGACCGGCGGCTTCATCATCACGCCGAAGCTGAGACTCTCCTCGCGGCTCGGCCGGCGCTTCGGCGGCAGGCGCTGGGCGGAAGGCATGGTCAGAAGCCTCGCCGCGATCGAAGCGGTCGAGGACAAGATCAACGCCTTCGCGCGCGCGCACCGGGCGCGCTATGCGGCCTCGATCGCGCTATCGGCGCTGCGCTGGACGCTGGGCACGGCGGAGATGTGGCTGGCCCTCTATCTGCTCGGCCATCCGGTGAGCCTGGCCGAGGCGCTGGTGCTCGAGGGCTTGCTGCAGCTCGCGCGCTCGGTGAGCTTCTTCATTCCGGCCAATCTCGGTACGCAGGACGGCGCGCTGGCGCTCGCCGCCGCGGCGATCACCGGCGTCGCCGCCGCCGGGCTCGGCGCCGCGCTGCTGCGCCGCGTGCGCGAAGTGATCTTCATCGCGCTCGGCTTCGCGATGGGCGGATGGTTCTCGTGGCGCGCGCTCCGCCGCGCCGCCGCCGATCCCGCGGGCGAACTCGCGGAAACGCGGCGAAAGTGAACAGGGAGGCTGGGAGAAGAGAGATCTCCTACCTCTCCCCGACTCCCCGCCTCCCCGCCTCCCCGTCTCCCTGTTCACTTCACTTCCGCTGCGCGCAAACGAAAAGGGCCGCCCCGAGGGACGGCCCTTCTGCTTCTTGCTCCGGCGCGGCGGTTTAGGCGGCGCGGAGGACTTTCTCGAGGCGCTCGGTGGCCTGCTGCTCGTCGATCTTCTCGACCGCCGCGAACTCGCGCGCGAGGCGCTCGAACGCCGCCTGATAGATCTGGCGCTCCGAATACGACTGGTCGGGCTGGCCGACGTTGCGGTGCAGGTCGCGTACCACCTCGGCAATCGCGACCGGATCGCCCGAGTTGATCTTCGCTTCGTATTCCTGCGCGCGGCGGCTCCACATCGTGCGCTTCACGCGCGAGCGGCCTTTCAGCGTCTTGAGCGCCGTTTCCATGATCTTGCGGCTCGACAGGCGGCGGAGGCCCGCGCCCGTCGCCTTGGTGAGCGGCACCCGGAGCGTCATGCGCTCTTTGGGAAACTCGACCACCAGCATCTTGAGCTTGTGCCCGGCGATTTCCTGGTTCTCGACACCGGTGACCTGGCCGACGCCGTGCGTCGGATAGACCACGTAGTCCCCGGCCGAAAATTCCTTGTCCTGCGCTGCTGCCATCAAAATCCTCGCTTCTCCTTGCGCCGGCGGCTTTTCCCGTTCACCGGCCATACCCACCCGCATGCGGCGCCCCGGCCGCAATTTCCGTGCCGTCTCCGGCCGCGCCTCGCGCGCAAAAACCGACGCCCGGCAGCACGCTGCCGGCGTTGCCCTCCAACGCTCTGGCGAGGGCCGCGATCGGCGCGCTTCCGGCGTCCGAACGCGGCGGGCCTTAGGGACGCTTTGGGCGGCCCCCTTGCCCGAAAAACGCCAAGAATTTCAGCGCTTTACGGGCGAAGACACCGCCCCTCGTTTCAATTTTTTGAATATAGCACAACGCCCCGCTGAAATCCAGCGGAACGCACTCGTCTTAACCATAATCGATGGTCGCAGGGGCCGCGCAGTCCCCCGCGCGGCGCCGGCGATGCGCTAGCGCTTGCCGGGGTTCGGACTGAAGAACTTCTCGAACTTGCCTTCGACGCCTTTGAACTGATCGGCATCGGGCGGCATCTCGCCCTTCTTGTTGATGTTCGGCCAGCTCTCCGCGTACTGCTTCGCCAGTTCGACCCACTTCTCGACGTTGGGCTCCGTATCGGGAACGATCGCCTCGGCCGGGCACTCGGGTTCGCACACGCCGCAATCGATGCATTCGTCCGGTCGGATGACGAGCATGTTCTCGCCCTCGTAGAAGCAATCCACCGGACAGACTTCGACGCAGTCCTGGTACTTGCACTTGATGCAGGCTTCGGTGACGACGTAGGTCATTCCCTTACTCCAAATCCCGGCGGCGGACGCGCGAGCCGCGCCCGCCAAGCCTTCCCCCCACTTCCAGACCCGCGCGATATAAGCCAGCGGCGGCGCCGGGGGAAAGTGCATTTTTCGGATGCTGGCGCGGCAGACCGCCGCTCGCCCTGGCGAGCGGACCGCGCCCCGGGCGCGCCGGCATCACCCCGGCGAGCGCGGCGCGCGGTTCGCGCGAACGCGCGCCGTTCGCCGGCGGACGAGCATGTTCAGGGACTCGACGAGAATGGCGAACGCCATCGCGAAGTAGATGTAGCCCTTCGGGATGTGGAAGCCCATGCCCTCGGCCGTGAGCATCGTGCCGATGAGGATCAGGAAGGCGAGCGCCAGCATCTTGATCGTGGGATGGCGGTTGACGAAATCGCTGACCGGCCCGGCCGCCACGAGCATGAGGGCCATCGAGATCACGATCGCGGCCACCATCACCTCGATGTGCTGCGCCATGCCCACGGCGGTGAGCACCGAATCGAACGAGAACACGATGTCGACGAGCGCGATCTGGATCACGACGCCTATGAAGCTGCCACGCGGCGCCGGCGGCGCCTCGTCGGCGGCGCTTTCGACCTTGTGGTGAACCTCGATCACCGCCTTGGCGATCAGGAAGAGGCCGCCGCCGATCAGCACGATGTCGCGCCACGAGACGCCCTCGCCGAGAACCACGAACAGCGGCTTGGTGAGGCCCGCGAGCCAGGACAGCGTGAACAGCAGCGCGAGCCGCGTGAAGAGCGCGACCGCAAGGCCTAGCTGGCGCGCCAGTTTTTGCCGCTCGGGCGGTAGCTTCGCCGCTAGGATGGCGATGAAGACGAGATTGTCGATGCCAAGCACGATCTCGAGCGCGGTCAGCGTCACGAGGCTCAGCCAGATATCGGGATTGGCGATCCAGTCGAACATGGGGGGCGGCTCTTGCGGCGGGCGGCCTTACCTGAGCATTCCGTGCCACGATGGCAAGGCTAATGCGACGGCGCGCGCGCCTGATCCGCGCCCGCGATCTCCGCGTATAATGACCTCGCCTCCGCCGGCGGGCCGCGGCGCTTGCCGAGCGCCAGCACGCGCACGACGCGGATCGCGTCGCCGAGCGGAAAGGTGAGCACGTCGCCGACGCGGACGGCCGCGCTCGGCCGATCGATGTGGCGGCGGTTGAGGCGCAGCCGCCCCTCCGCGCAATACGCGGCCGCCAGCGAGCGGCTCTTGAAGAAGCGCGCGTGCCACAGCCACTTGTCGAGCCGGAGCGTGGCCTCCGCGGGTCGGCCGGCGTCCGGAGCGGGCCGCGTCACGAGCGGACGGTGAGTGCTTTCAGATGCGCGAACGGCGAGCACGGATTGGCCGCTTGCGGCTCGCCGGTGCGGCGGCGCGCGCGCCGGTTCTCCGGCGCCGCCGCGAACGTGCCGCCGCCCTCGCTGGGCTGGTTCCGATACCCCAGCGCCGCAAGGGCCTCGGGCACGACTTTGAGCGGCAGGCCCGCGGCGGCCGCCAGCGCCGGCGTGGCCGCGAAGGCGCCCTGGCGGGCGAGCCGCCGCGCGGCGGCGGCGAGTGCCTCCATGCGGTCGGCGCGCAGCGCCGTGTCACCCGTGCGGCAATAGCCGAGCGCGCGATAGAACGCGTCGGGCCACGCGGCGGCCGTGCGGATCCAGGCGCGCGGGCCGCTCGGCAGCTCGGGCAAGGCTTCGGGTGCGCGGCCGTTGAACAGCGACCAGAGCAGCGCGCCGAGCTTCATCGTAGGCCCGTTCTGAAGACGCGGCAGATAGGCATGCTCGGTGCCGAAGCGCACGCCCAGCTTGGCCAGGGTCTTGCGGTCTTCCGCCGTCAGCGTGGCGGTGAGACTGGCAAGCTGGGCGGTCGGCGCCGTGCCGAGCGCCTCGGCGAGCTGATACACGACGCCGCGCGCGGCGCCCTTCAATTCCGCCGGCGCGTTGCCCGCCAGCGGCCCGAAGCGCCGCGCCACCAAACGGGCAAGCCACGCCGCGAGGCGCACGCGGATGCGCTCGCGCAATTCGGCATCCATCCCGAGCTCGGTGATCGTCTTGACCGTCGGCGTCAGCGGGTGCGCGCCCTTGGCGAGCGCGCCCACCGGCACGCCGCTCCATGCGATCCGCCCGTCGTCGCCGAGCGCGAGCTCTTCGTCCGGCGCCGCCTCGAAGCGCTTCACGCGCTCTGCGAAGGCCTGGCGCAGGGCGCGTTCGGCCGCCGCGCGCACCGCGCGCGCGTCTTCGCCGAGCACGTCGGCCATCGCCACGAAGCGGAAGCCCTCGATGCGCCCGACCGGCAGCCCTTCGACCAGCACCTCGCCGTCGTCGCGCACGCCGCCCAGAAGCTCGTCGCGCGCGTGGAGCCGGCGCAGCAGCACGGCCGTGCGCTTGTCGACGAAGCGCTCGGTGAGCCGCTCGTGCAGCGCATCGGAGAGCTTGTCCTCGACATGGCGCGAGCGCTCCTGCCAGTGCAGCGCCTCCTCGACCCAATCCGCGCGATAGGAGATGTACGTCCAGGTGCGGATCTCGGCGATGCGGCCCACCAGCGTGCCGATGTCGCCCTCGGGCTTGTCGATGCGATCCACCTGGCGCGCGATCCAGTCGGAGCGGATGCGGCCCGTGGGTCCCGTGAGATCCTGGAACAGCCGTCCGACGAAGCGCGCATGCGCCTCGGCCATCACCTTGCGGAAATCGGGGATCTGGCAGACCTCCCACAGCAGCGCGAGCGCCGTGCGCGATTCGGCCCGGCGCCGGATCTCGGGCACCGCCGCGAGCGCGGCGAGCGTGGCCGCATCCTCGGCCCCGCGCGCGGCGATGAAGCCGGCATCGGCGGGCGGCACCGAAAGGCTCGCCAGCAGATCGTCGAGGCTCGAGAAATCGAGATCGGGATTGCGCCAATAGAGGAAGCGCAGCGGATCGAACTCGTGCCCCTCGACCTTCTGGATCGTCTCGGCCGGCATCAATTCGCCGGCCGTGGTGCCGAAGGTGCCGTCGTTCATGTGGCGTCCGGCGCGCCCGGCGATCTGGCCGATCTCGCCCGGCGAGAGCCCCCGCGTCATGCGCCCGTCGAACTTCGCGAGCCGCGCGAAGGCCACGTGGTCGATGTCCATGTTGAGGCCCATGCCGATCGCGTCGGTGGCCACGAGGTAATCGACGTCGCCGGTCTGGTAGAGCCCGACCTGGGCATTGCGCGTGCGCGGGCTCAAGGCGCCGAGGACGACCGCCGTGCCGCCGCGCCGCCGGCGCATCAGCTCGGCCAGCGCGTACACCTCGGCGGCCGAGAAGCCGATCACGGCGCTGCGCGGCGGCAGCCGCGTGATCTTCTTGGGGCCGGCATAGGTGAGGCGCGAGAAGCGCGGCCGCGTGACGATCTCGACCTCGGGCAGGATGCGACGGAGCAGCGGCCGCACGGTTTCGGCGCCGATGACGATCGTCTCGCGCCGGCCGCGCGCGTGCAGGAGCCGCTGGGTGAACACGTGCCCGCGCTCGGGATCGGCGCCGAGCTGCACTTCGTCGATCGCGAGGAAATCGACGGAGCGGTCGGGCATCGCCTCGACCGTGCAGAGGAAATAGCGCGCGCGCGGCGGGATGATCTTTTCCTCGCCGGTGACGAGCGCCACCGCGTCGGCGCCCTTCACGCGGACGGCGCGGTCGTAATTCTCGCGGGCGAGCAGGCGCAACGGGAAGCCGATCATGCCCGACTCGTGCGCGAGCATGCGCTCCATCGCGAAATGGGTCTTGCCGGTGTTGGTGGGCCCGAGAACCGCCGTTATGCGGTTCTCATCCTCGCCCCGGCCCGGCACGCCAATGCTGGGGACCACGCGGTCCATGTCCGTGAGCATCCGGTTTCGGCCGCCGGATTGCAAGACGCGACGGCGGCGCCACGCTTCATGTGCCCACAGGCGCGGCGCGTTTCAAGGCGCCGCGACACCGCCGGACGCGCCCGGACCTATTCGACGTAAGCGACCGCCGCGCCCAGGATGGCGCCGCCCTTGCCGTGCTGGACGATGACGGCGGCGCCGCTGCGCTTTTCGCCCGCCTCGCCGGCCGCCGTGATCGCGAACTCGGCCTTTCCGCCTTCCAGCTGGCCGAGCTTCTTCCACTCGCGCACGACGTGATGGTTCGTCAGCGTCTTCCCCTCGTTCTCGCCGCGCGGGATTTTCGTGGCGTGGCGGCGGTCGAACAGCGCGAGATAGACATTGGCGCCCTTCGCCCCGTTCACGGCGCTGACGACGGCGCGCAGGCGGTTGCCCTCGATCTTCTCGAGCACGATGGTGGCGCTAGGCTTGGCCTTGCGCGCATCCGCGATCGCCTGCAAGACCGCGCGCCGGTCAGAGCCCACTTCGCCGCGCCGCCCCTGCACCACCATCTGCGGCGTGTAGACGCCGGTCTGGCGGAGCGCCATCGCGTATTCCTTCTGCCGGTAGGTGAATTTCTTGTTGGAGAAGGGATCGTGCCAGCCGAGATAGTTCCAGTAATCGACGTGGAAGCTGAGCGCGATCACGCCAGGCTGGCGCGCGATCTCGCCGAGCAGCGCATCGGCCGGCGGGCAGGAATTGCAGCCTTGCGACGTATACAGCTCGACGACGACGGGCGCCGCCTCTTGCGCGGCCGCGGGAAGGCCCCACCCGGCGGCGAGCGCGACGAGGCCCAAGGCGATACTCGGCTGCAACGATCGGCGATGCATGGTCGGGACCTTAAAAAGCTTGTACTGTGCGGGCCAGTCACATCGAGGTGACTTTGGCTAGAATTTCGCGCGCCGGATGTGAGCGAATTGTGAGGACGACCATGCTTGCCTTCCGCGTTGCGGCCGCCGCCATCATCCTGGGGCTGGCCGCATTCGTTAACGGCGCGGCGGCGCAAGAGGCCGGCTGGCAGACGTTCGCCCGCGCCGAGCTCGGCCTTTCCATACAGCGCCCCTCCGATCTCTACGAGCTCGACCCGGAGCCGCCCGCCGAGGACGTGACCGGCGAGGTGGAATGGGGGCCGAAGGATCACGGCTGGAGCATCATCGTCACCTCGCAGAAGCTCAAGCCCGGGCAGACGCTGGCCGCCGTCGTCGCCGAAGAGAAGAAGCGCAATCCCAAGGCGGAAGCGGCCGAGGTGAAGATCGGCGACGGCATCGAAGCCGTGCGCATGTGGGCGCTCGACGACGATTCGCTCTCCACCTTCGTGCTGCTCGTCGACAAGTCCGGCACCAAGCTGATCGCGATCGAGCTCGCGATCGCGCTCGGCGAGGAGGACGAGGGCAAGAGCCTCGATTCGCTGCGCATCTCCTACACCGGCACGCTCGCGCTATTCGAGCGGATGCTCTCGACGGTGCGGGTCGCGAAGAACTGAGCGGCGGCCGTCAGGCAGCGCGCCTGCGCTCGTGCAGCGCGATCGCCGCGCCAAGCGCGGCGCCGGCCGCGCCCAGCGCCAGCGTGAACCACGCGGCCACGCCCCATCCGCCCGCCGTGGCGAGCGCGGCGAAGATCGGCGGCGCCGCGAGCTGGCCGGCATTGCCCCATTGCAGGATGAGGCCGTTCGTGGTGCCGATCTGCGCCGGCGAGGGCGCGTGCACCGGCGCGCCGCCCATGACCGCCGCGGGCAGGAGACCACCGACGAAGGAATAGACGAAAGCGGCGGCGAGCTTCGCGCCGGCGCCGAGGTCGGTGGCGTAGATGACGAGGCTCAGGCCGCCCATCGTGGCGGCGGCGATCGCGACGAGCAGGCCGCGTGAAGCACCCTTTTGCAGCAGCCAACCGCTCAACAGATTTCCGAATACGTTGGCGGCGACGACGAGGGCGACGAGCGTGCCGGCCAGGAGCTGGCTGAAGCCGCCCGCGATCAGCAGCGTCGGCAGGAACGAGGCGACGCAGAGATAGCCCGCCGTGTAGGTGGCGAAGCTCAGCGCCAGCAGCCACGGCCCACGCGCGCGCAGCACCGCGGCAAGATCGCCCTTGAAGCGCGCGACACGCCCGGCCGCCTCGGCGCGCGGATCGGCCACGCGGCGCGTCGCCACCCAGAACAATAGCGCGAAGCCGGCGAGCAGCGCCGTGTTGAGCCACCAGAGCCCGCGCCAGCCGACCGCGCCGATCACGAGCGGCGTCACCAGGATCATGAACGACGTGCCCGCGGGCATGTAGCCGCTCCAGATCCCGAACGCGAAGCGCTGGTCGCGCGGTGCCGCGGCGCGGAGGATCATCGCGGGCGCCGCGACGAACACCGCCATCAGGCCGAGCCCCTCGAGGAAGCGCGATGCGAGCAGACCGAAGGCTCCGGTCGCAAAGCCGCCGAGGAAGCTGGCCGTGGCCACGATCAGCAGGCCGGCGGTGACGAAGCGGCGCGCGCCCCAGAGATCGGCGAAAGCGCCGGCCGCAAGGCCGAGCACGGTCGTGATGCCGTAGAGGAGCGAGACGGCCCAGCCCGCCTCGACGAGCGTGAGGCCCAGCTCGGCGGTGAGCGTCGGCAGCGCCGCCGGCATCTTGCCGTTCTGGAACGCGCCGAAGATGCCGGCGAACAGCGCGAGGAAGAGGACATTCCAGCGGGTGGCGCCGGTCAAGGCGTCGCACCTTGGTCCGTCGCCCCGCGCGCTGCGCATGCCGTCGCGGACGCGCGGCGTGTGTCCGATGTCGTGCGCGCGCCCATCCTTCGAGGCGGCCCCAAGCGGGGCCGCACCCCAGGATGAGGCTGTACTTGGTGGACCAAACCCTGCCTCACCCTGAGGTGCGCCGCCTCTTCGGCGGCGCCTCGAAGGATGGCAGCAGTCACGGCGCCGCGACCGCGCGATTCCGCGATCGAATGCACCGTGCCGATGTGTCCGACGCGCCTACTTCTCCGCCGCGATCGGGTTGACGAGCGTGCCGACCATGTCGACCTCGACCTCGCAGGTGTCGCCCGGCTTCATGAAGATCGGCGGGTTGCGCACGAAGCCGACGCCGCCCGGCGTTCCGGTGACGATCACGTCGCCCGGCACCAGCTCGGTCCATTCCGAGCAGTAGCTGATGAGCGTCGGGATGTCGAAGATCAGCAGGTCGGTGGTCGCGCGCTGCAGCTCCTGGCCGTTCAGGCGCGTGATCAAGGTCATCTTGCTCGGATCCTTGATCTCGTCGGCCGTGACCATCCATGGGCCGAAGCCGCCGGTGCCGACGAAGTTCTTGCCGGGCGTGAACTGCGTGGTGTGGCGCTGCCAGTCGCGGACCGAGCCGTCGTTGTAGCAGGAATAGCCGGCGACGTATTTGAGCGCGTCGGCCTTGCTGACGTGGCGGCCCTTCTTGCCGATGATGACGGCGACCTCACCCTCGTAATCGTACTTCTCCGAGTTCTTCGGGCGGATCATCGGCTGGCCGTGGCCCACCTGCGTGTTCGCGAAGCGCGTGAAGATCGTGGGATACTGCGCGTCGCTGCGGCCGGTCTCGGCGACGTGGCTCTTGTAGTTGAGCCCGATGCAGATGATCTTGTCCGGATTGCCGATCGGCGGCAGGTACTTCACCTTCGCGGAGGGTACGTCGGGCTTCTTCTTGCTCGCGGCGAATTTCTTCACGTCGGCGAGGCCGCGATTGGCGATGACGGCCTTGAGATCCGGATACTTCTTGCCGAGCTTGGCGCCGCAATCGACGACGCCGCCTTCGATGGCGACGCCCCAGGTGGGTTTGCTGTTGCGCAGGAATGAGACGAGCTTCATGGGTCGTTGATCCTCGGTTTGGTTTTGGGCCGGCGTCCTGCCGTTGCGGGGACGCCGTTCGGGGAATGGGCTAGTGCGCGTGTCCCTCGCCGGCGCCGGGCTTCAGCACGAAACGGCGGTCGCAATACGGGCATTCGACGAATTGCTCGTCGCCCATGTTGAGATACACGCGCGGGTGTCCGAGCGCGGCATTCCCCCCGTCGCAGGCGACGACGCGGGTTTCGACCTCGATGGTTTCGGGCGGTTGCATACTGAGCGAATATTGAGGGGACGCCGACGCCGCTCCCCTGGCGGCGCAGCCCCGCCCAGCGGCGGGTGCGCGCATCATAGCGGGGAACGGCGCCGTTTCAACGATTTCGGCCCTGCGCCGGGGTCGCAACCCCGTTGCCGCGGCGCGTGACGCCGGCAGAGCGACGGGATACCAATGGGCCGCCGCGCGTATTCCGCAGAGGCGCGGCCGGGATCGATGCAGGAGCACGTTCGTGCTGGACCGTGTGACGGAGACATCGCTGCTGCCGGCCGCCGCCATCCGCGTGCGCGGCCTGACGAAGGTGTACCGCCGCCGCGGCTCCGGCCTCTCCGGCCCCGCCAAGCCGGCGCTCGACGGCGTCGATCTCGACATCCCGCGCGGATCGCTGTTCGGCCTGCTCGGTCCCAACGGCGCCGGGAAATCGACCCTGATCAACATCCTCGCCCAGCTCGTTCTGCCCACCGCCGGCACGGCCGAGATCTGGGGCTATGATCTGAAACGCGAGCCGCGCCGGGCCGCCGCCGCGATCGGCGTCGTGCCGCAAGAGCTGAACCTCGACGCCTTCTTCACGCCGCGCGAACTGCTCGATTTCCAGGGCGGGCTCTACGGCGTTTCGCCCCGCGAGCGGCGCACCGACGAGCTGCTGGCCACCGTGGGCCTCACCGAGAAAGCGAACGCCTATGCCCGCGCGCTGTCGGGCGGCATGCGGCGGCGGCTCATGGTGGCGAAGGCGATGGTGCATTCGCCGCCGGTGCTGGTGCTCGACGAGCCCACGGCCGGCGTGGACATCGAATTGCGCCAGAGCCTCTGGGCGCACATCCGCGCGCTGAAGCGCTCCGGCGTCACGATCCTGCTCACCACGCACTATCTCGAGGAGGCGCAGGAGCTGTGCGACACGATCGCGATCATCAACCACGGCAAGCTGATCGCCTGCGACAGCACAAGCGCGCTGCTGCGCCGGCTCGACCGCAAGGAGATGACCTTGACGCTCGACGCCGATCTCGAGGCCGTTCCGCCGGCGCTCGCGCGCTTCCAGGTGCATCTCGTGCCGCCGCGCCGGCTCGTGTTCCACTACCGGCCGAGCGAAACGCGGATCGGCGACATCCTCGAGGCGGTGCGCATCGCGGGGCTCGGTATCGCCGATCTTTCCACCTATGAAAGCGATCTCGAGGACCTGTTCCTTCACCTGACCGGCACGCGCGCGAACGCGCCGGCGCAGGAGGCGGCGCCGTGATCCGGCCCTGCGCGATACTTGCGGCGGCGGCGCTGGCGCTCGGCGCCTGCGCGCCGGAGATCCAGGTGAGCGGCACCACTTCGCTGGCCGCGCCCGAGCTGCGCGGCGATTTCATCCAGACCGCCGACGGCGCACTGCTGCCGCTGCGCTCGTGGCTGCCGGCCGGCAAGCCCAAGGCCGTGCTCGTTGGCCTGCACGGCATGAACGACTACAGCAAGAGCTTCGCGATTCCCGCGCGGCATTGGCAGCTCCGCGGCATCGCCACCTACGCCTACGACCAGCGTGGCTTCGGCAACACGCCGCAGCGCGGCGTGTGGCCCGGCATCGACCGCATGATCGAGGATTTCAAGACGGCGGTGGCGCTGGTGCGGCGGCGCCATCCGGGCGTGCCGGTGTATGCCTCGGGCACGAGCATGGGCGGCGGCGTGGTGCTGGCGGCGATGGCGCGGCCGGACGCGCCGAAGCTCGACGGCATCATCCTCGAGGCGCCGGCGGTGTGGAGCCGCGGCACGATGCCGATCTACTACACGGCGACGCTCTGGGTGGCCGCGCACACGATTCCGCAATTCAGGCTCAGCGGGCGCGAGGTGACGCGCATCGCGTCGGACAATCGCGAAGTGCTGCGCGATCTCGGCCGCGATCCCTACGTGATCAAGGGCGCGCGCGTGGACGCGATCTACGGCGTCGTCGATCTCATGGACGCGGCACATGCCGCGGCTCAGCGAGTGAACGTGCCGGTGCTGCTGCTCTATGGCGAGAAGGATCAGATCATCCCGAAAGCGCCGATCGAGGCAGTGGCGAAGCGCCTGCCCGACGGATTGAAGCGCGTGGCGCTTTACGAGAGCGGCTGGCACCTGCTCTATCGCGACCTCCAGGCCGAGATCGTGCACCGCGACGTCGCCGCGTGGATCGCCGACCGCGCGGCCCCGCTGCCGTCCGGCGCCGACACGACCAGCGGCGCCCGCGAACTCGCCGGCCGCGGCACGAACGGACAATAGGAACCGGGGGCTGGCCTGATGATGCGCGCGAAACAGACCGCTCTCGCCGGCGCCCTACTGGCGCTTCTCGGCGCCTGCGCGCCGCAGGTGCAGTTGAGCGGCGCGACGACTCATGCCGCCGCCGAGCTGCGCGGCGACGCCATCCGCACGGTGGACGGCGTGCGCCTGCCGCTGCGCGCCTGGCTGCCGAAGGGGAAGATCCGCGCCGTCGTCGTCGGCGTGCACGGCCTCGTCGATTACAGCAACAGCTTCGCCATGCCGGCCGAGGCGTGGCGCAAGGAGGGCATCGCCACCTACGCCTACGATCAGCGCGGCCACGGCGACACGCCGCAGCGCGGCATCTGGCCCGGCACCGAGCGCCTCGTCGCGGATTTCGGCGCGGCGGCGGCGCTGATCCGCGCGCGCCACCCCGGCGTGCCGATCTTCGCCTCGGGCACGAGCATGGGCGGCGGCGTCGTGCTCGCGGCGATGGCGCGGCCGGACGCGCCGAAGCTCGACGGCATCATCCTCGAGGCGC
>CAYZSG010000105.1:0-17077 GCA_964481045.1 uncultured Candidatus Odyssella sp.
CCGGCGAGAGACGCCAGAATTCGCGCGCGGTCTGCTCGAAATAGACGATGGTTTCCTGCGAGGCCTGCTGCGCGAACAGCGAGGTGTCGATGTCGTCGATCGAGCCGCCGTGGAAGCGCGCGCGGCGGCGGATGTCGATGAACCGGTTGCGCAGCGCGGCGATGGCCCAGGCGCGGAAATTGGTGCCCTGGCGATACTGCTCCTGCGCGCCCAAGAGGCGCAGCGCCGTATCCTGAACGAGATCGTCGGCCTGGTCGGCGCTGCCCGTCAGCGAACGCGCATAGGCGCGCAGATGCGGAAGCGCGGCAATCAGGAGCTCGCGGAACTCGGTCGTCGTCTGCATGCTCTTCCCTCCGTTCGTCGTTTAGGAATGCGTCCAAATCCTCCCGTTGCCGGGAGTCGTCTGTCGTTTTCTTCAGTCGCTTTCTTCGCTGAGCAGGCGTCGGCAGGCGTTCACCCGGCGGAGCAAGTCCTGCGGCCGGGCGGAAGCTTCAACGTCGGAACGCGGCGCGCGTTCGAGTTCGCGCTTCCACGCATCGAGCAGGCGGCGGCGCTCGGCGCCGGCCAGCGTATCGTCGATGAGAATGTCCTCCGGTGCGGCAAAAGCCTGATAGGGTCTTTCGGCCGGCAGGGCTCCCGCGAACATTTTCATTGGGATGCTCGTTAACCTCGCATGTCCTTCACAGAGCCTATATGCCGGTCAGCGCCATTGGTTCCCACCGGGACGGGCCCTTGACCGACGCAGTGAAGGCTAAAATTATCGAGCAAATACCGGGGCTTAGGCGATTTGCGCGCTATCTGGCCCGGGATGCCGATCATGCCGACGACCTCGTGCAGGAAACGCTGATCCGCGCTTTGGGAGCGATTCCGCAGCTCGATCCGGGGGGCAATCTGCGCGCCTGGCTGTTCACGATTCTGCAGAACGTGCTACGCGGCGAATGGCGCCGGCGGCGGCGCAGCCCGGTGCGCCACGACATCTCCCTCGACAACGCGCCCGAGCCGGTGAAGAGCGGCGGCCAGCTCGAAAGCGCATCGCTGAGCGAGCTCGCGGCGGCGATCCGGAAACTGCCGCCGCGCTTCCGCGAGGTGCTGATGCTGTGCGGCGTAGAAGGATTCGACTACCAGGAGGCCGCGACGATCCTGGGCGTGCCGGTGGGAACGGTGCGTTCGCGACTGTCGCGCGCGCGTGCGATGCTGAAGGAGTGGGCGCCGCAATGATGATGTTCGTAATGTCTTGGCAGCCGCGGCTTTGTCGGTTCATAACAACCGGCGGGGAGGAACAGCCGCACGCCGGCGGCAACCAGACAGTGGCTGCCGCCACGCGCTCGAGAGCAGGAACGCATGCATCCGCGTCGCTGAGGCCCGCATGACGAATCGCCGCGCCATCACCGACGATGATCTGCAGGACTACATCGAGGGCCGGCTCGACGACGCCGCGCGCCGGAATGTGGAAGAGCAGCTCGCGCGCGACCCGCGCCTCGCCGACGAAGTCACTCGGCTGCGCCGCCAGGCCGCGAAGCTCCAGGAATTCGGCAAGCGCGTGCTCGACGAGCCGATCCCGCAGGAGATGCTCGACCTGATCAACAAGTTCGGCAAGTGAGCGCTGTGCGCGCGCGCCGCGCTCAGGCGTTCGCGGCGGCAGTCACGTGCAGCGCTTGCGAGACGGCGGCGCGCACCATGCTCGGGTCGTAGGGCTTCGAGATGATGAAGGTGGGCTCGACGCCCTTGCCGGTGAGCAGGCGCTCGGGATAGGCGGTGATGAAGATCACCGGCACGCTGTGCTTCTCGAGAATGCGCCGCACCGCCTCGATGCCGCTGTCTTCCCCGCGCAGCTGGATATCGGCGAGCACGAGATTGGGCGAGGAACGGTCGGCGATCGCCACCGCCTCCTTCTCGCGGTCGGCCGTGCCGACGACGTTGTGCCCGAGGCTTTCGACGATCGACTTCAGCTCGAGCGCGATCACCGGCTCGTCCTCGATGATCAATACCTTGGCCGAGGCCAGGCTCATCATCGCTTCCTGCGCGCGGTTGAAAAGGTCGCGCACGGTTTCCTCGGGCACGTCGAGGATGTAGGCGACGTCGTTGAACGGATAGCGCTCGAGCGCCGAGAGCAGCAGCACCTGGCGCTCGATCGGCGGCAGCGCCATCACCGTGCGCAGCGCGGGCTCGCTGCCGGCCGGGCGCGCCTGCGAGAGCCGGGGATCGGCCGACGCATAGACCTTGTGGAACAGCCGGAACAGCTCCGTCTGCAGATCGACGTCCTCGGCGATCTTGAGGCGGTCGCGCGCGATCACTTCGAGGCAGGTGCGCACGTACTCGTCGCCGGTCGCCTGGCTGCCGGTCAGCGCGCGCGCGTAGCGGCGGAGGTAGGGCAGCTTCGCGGCAATGTCGCCCGTGGAATAGGGCATCGCTTTCCTTTTCTCTGTCGTGGCCGCCGACTCCAAGTCCCGCGTCAGCATTGGAACACCTATCCTAAGACATTCGCCGCGCAAAGGTAACCAACCGAATGACCCGCAAGGCGGGGCTCCGGCAACGATGAGAGGCGCAGGCGCGATCGCAGGTCGGCACGCAAACGTGCAACGCTGCCTTCGGTTCCCTGCTTCGAGCGAGTTGCGCCGGCATCGCGGAACTTGGCCCGCCGAGACACGTTTGTCCGGAAGCCCCACATCGCGATCACGAATGGATTTTTCGATCATGCGCATCGAATGCCCCCCGTTGCCTTTCGCGTACGAAGCGCTCGCGCCGCACATGAGCGCGGAAACTCTCCATCTTCATCACGACAAGCACCAGAAGGCGTATTTCGACAAGCTCTGCGGCCTCGTCGAGGGAACGGAGTTCGCCGAGCTCGACCTCGAGACGATCATCGCCAGCACGGCCAAGGCGCGCGGCGCCAAGCAGAACGCGATCTTCAACAACGCCGCGCAGGTGTGGAACCACAGCTTCTTCTGGCAATCGATGACGCCGGGCGGCGGCAGCACGCCGCCCGCCGAGCTCGCGGAGCGCCTCGAGCGCGACTTCGGCGGTTTCGATGGGTTCCGCGAAAAATTCAAGGCGGCCGCGACCGGCCTGTTCGGCAGCGGCTGGGTGTGGCTCGCAGAGCGCAAGGGCAAGCTCGAGATCCTGGCCCTCTCCAACGCCGGCACGCCGATCGCCGACGGCGCCTCGCGCCCGCTGCTCACGCTCGACGTGTGGGAGCACGCCTATTACGTCGATTTCCGTAACCGGCGCGACGAGTTCGTGGCCGCGTTCCTCGACCACCTCGCGAACTGGGATTTCGCCGCGCAGCGCCTCAAGTCGGGCAGCACGAAGTTCGACCCGGCGGCCTTCGGCCAGCGCGCCGAATCCGTCCAGCGCGCCTAAACCGCATCAGGAGAGGCTCATGGCTCAACGCAGGGAATCGCTCGAAGACGCGCCGATGCGCGCCGAGATGGCGCAACTTCGCGCCGACATCGACGGGCTGATCGGCACCGTCGGCCGCCTCGCCGACACCGCCGGCGATCAGTTCCTCTCGGGTGCGCGGCGCGGCGCGGCCGGCGTGCACGAGCGCGCCGGCGAGGTGTTCGACACGGCGCTGGCCGAGGGTCGGCGCACGCTCAAGACCGCGGGCAAGACGATCGAATCCCACCCCTATCTCAGCCTCGCCATCGCCGCCGGCATCGGATTGCTCCTGGGCAAGCTGATCGCCGGCCGCGAATAGCGTGGCGGCGTTGTTCCGCTGGCGCAGATCGCTGCACGGCCTGGGCGCGTCGTTTCCGCGCTTCACGCTCGGCAAGGAAAACAAGACCCCGGCTCCGCTCTGGATTCTCGCGGGCGTGGCCATGTTCGCGATGGCGGCCTATGCGGCGCCGGTGCTGATCCCGCTCGTCGCCGCGATCATCCTCTATTACTTGTTCGCGCCGCTGAAGCGGCGGCTCGACCGGCGCGGGGTGAGCACGCTGCCGCTGGCGGCCGGCGCCCCCTTGGGCATCGTGGTGGTTCTGTTCGCCGGATTCACGTTCCTCGCCGGGCCGGTGAGCGGTTGGCTCGAGAAGGCGCCGGCGATGGTCGCGCGCCTGCAGCTGCAGGTGGACGGGCTGATGGGCCCCGTCGAGCGCATGCGTGAGGCGACGGGCCAGATGGAGAAGATCACACAGCCCGACAACGGACGGGCCGGCCAGTCCGAAGTGACGGTGAAGCCGCGCAGCCTGCTCGAGCGCATCTTCGGCGGACTTTCGGATTTCGTCGTCTATATCGCGGCGACGCTGATGCTGCTGTTCTACCTTCTGGCGCGCACGGCGCCGCCCGAGCGCGCGATGATCGGCTTCGTCACGGGCTTCGCCGCGCGGCGCCGCGCCTATCGCGCCGTGCGCGAGGCGGAGACGGATTTGAGCCGCTATCTCCAGACCGTCGCGATGATCAACGCAGGGCTCGGCGCGATGCTGGCGGTGGCGTTCTATCTGATCGGGCTGCCCGGCGGCATCGTGCTCGGCGCCATGGTGGGCCTGCTCAATTTCGTTCCGCTGCTCGGCCCGGTGGCGAGCGTGATCCTGACACTGGTCGCGGGCCTCGCCAGCTTCGAGAGCTTCGGCGAGGCCTTGATCGCGCCCGGCATCGTCGCCCTCGTGCACACGATCGAGACGAATTTCGTGACACCGGCGATCCTCGGCAAGCGTCTCACGCTCGACCCGTTCCTCGTGGTGCTCGCCCTGCTGCTTGGCACCTGGCTCTGGGGCATAGGCGGCGCGCTGCTCGCGGTGCCGATGCTTCTGTTCACGGTCGCCGCCTGGCGCGCCTACGTGTTGCGCGCGCCGCCCAAAGCCCTCGAGGCGGCGAGGGAAGAGGCAAGAGAAGAGGCGAAGGCCGCGGCACCGCCGGCGCCGGCCGTGGCGCCGGCGGTGATGGCGGCTAGCGCCACGGTGGTACCGCCGATGGGCATCGTCTGAACGTGATTTCCGCGGCGGCCGTCGCGAAAAGATTCTTTGCGATGGCCCGGAACTCAGACGGTGAAACGGCGTTCTAATCCACGTCGAGATTGGAGCGAAAAGCGAAACGCTTCGATCTCAATGACTTGTCGTGGGGTGAGCGCAAGGCGGCAACCCCTCCCCCTTGCCCCTGCCGCCTGACGGAGCGTTGCTCCGCGACATTACTGAGGATGCCGGCTTCCCCGGGCCGGCATCCTCATTCTTTTTGGGCATATTCAATCCGTTAGACCGATCTCAGATGACTTTGAAGACGGCCAGCAGGATCAGCACGGGGATCGGAATTCCAAGCAGCCACAGCAGCACATAACGCATCGTTCGTCTCCGCGATCAGGGGGCGACGGGCGCGACCGCACCCGCATGTCCTTGATAAACGGGAGAGAATTGCTGCCGTTCCCGGCTTATGCTGACTCTTCCGCCGCCGGCTCGGCGGCCTTGGACTTCATCTGCGTGACCCGGTCGATCTGGAACTCGACCACGACCTCAGTTCCCGCGACGTGGCGCACCGAAAGCTGGCCCGAGAGCTGCCCCGCCAGCCCCTCCATCAGCGAGCGGCCGAGGCCGCCCGAGAGCGCGGGATCGCCGTCGCCGGTGGCGCCGATGCCGTCGTCCTTGATCGAGAGCGCGACGCGGTCGTCCTGCACGGCGAGGCGCACGCCGATCTTACCGGTGCGCTTGCCGGGAAACGCGTATTTCGTCGCGTTGGTGACCGCCTCGGTGACGATGAGGCCGAGCGCGATCGCATCGCGCGTGGGCAGGATCAGCGGATCGCACTCGCAGGCGATGCGGATGCGCGCGTCGTAGGAGCCCACATGCGAGCCCCGGAGCTGCACGCAGAGATCCTCGAGGAACTTCCCCACCTCGACGTTCTCGGCGTCGTCGCGCTCGAACAGGTGCTTGTGCAGCACCGAGAGCGACAGCACGCGCCGGCGCGCCGAGTTGAGCGCCTCGCGCGCCTCGTCGGAGCGCACGCGCCCGGCCTGGAGGCTCAGGAGGCTGGCCACCATCTGGAGATTGTTCTTCACGCGGTGATGGATCTCGGCGATCAGCGCGTCGCGGTGCGCGATCACGCGCTCGAGCCGCCGCTCGCGCTGCGCGATCGCGCGCGCCATCTTGCCGAACTGCGACGCGAGATCATGGATCTCCGACGGCGCGCGGCCGGGATTGGGGCGGATCGTGAAATCGCCGGCGCGATAGGCCCGCACTGCCTCGGCGAAGGCCGCCAGCGGCTGCAGAACCGAGCGGTAGACGCCGATGCCGACGACGGCGAAGGTGACCACGACGATGAGCAGCACCGGCACGATCAGCGCGCTGAACGCCTCGAGCGCGCGGCCATAGAGCGTGTTGGCGGGCGCGATTCCGACCATGTAGAGGTCGTCGGCGAACAGCCGCTCGAGAACGTAGATGCGCGGGTGTCCGTCGCGGCCCATCGCCTCGACGATCGAGCCGCGCGCCTGCGCGGGATCGAGCCGCACGGCCGGCAGCAGGCCCTGATCGGCCTTGTCCTTGTCGGGCAGGATCACCTCGCCCTTGCCGTCCATGAAGGTGACGGTGATCGAATCGCCGGAGGACGTCCGCGTGGTGACGGCCCCGGCCAGCCATTTCACGTTGAGGGCGGCGCCGACCACGCCGACGAACTTGCCCTCGTCGAGCACCGGATAGCTCGCCGAGACGACCTGGAGGCCCGAGGCCACGCCCTCGACGATCTTGCCCATCGAGAAGTCGCGCGTTTCGCGCGCCTCGCGGAACCATTCGCGCTCGTCGAAGCGCATCCTGGCGTCGACCGGCTGCGTGCTGCACACGGTGCGGCCCTCGGCGTCCGCGAACCAGATGTTGGTGTAGCGGTCGCCGAGACGGGGCTGCATGCTCTTCAGGTAGGCCGTGCAGCGCGCCGCATCCTTGGCCTTGAGCGGCGGCGAATGGGCGACGGCGAACAGCAGCGAGCGGACGCCCTCGATCACTTCCTTGAGGGAGCCCGAGGCCAGCCGCACCTCGGCGCGCAGGGCGCGCTCGGCCTGCTCGCGGTCGTACTCGGCGCGCTCGATGGCGAGGCCGAGCGTGATCGCGATCAGCGGCAGGTTGGCGAGCGCCAGCACGAACAGCAGGCGGCCGCGCAGCGTGTCCCACGGCAGGCGCCTGGGCTCGCCGGATGCGCGCTTGGCCTCGGGCGCGACGCGAACCTCATCCTGCCTTTGCGGGCCTTCGGGCATCCCATTCCCCAGCGGCGCCGGGCCGCACAGTGCGCGCTCCCACCACCGAGCGCAACCGCCTACCCTTCAACGCACGCGCCCCGAAAACAGCGCAAAAGCATGGTAACATTTTGACACGGCGTGACCTTTTGGCCGCGCATCGCGGCGGGCGGCGGGCGCCTTGCTTGGGCCGATGCCCAACCGCGCCGCGCTTGATGATGGCGGGCCGCGTGCCTAGTGTCGGCCGCAAATCAGCGACACGTCGGCCTTGCGACATCGATCGCTCGACAACAGGGAGGATGCACCATGACGAGGCTGCTCACGACCGCGCGCCCGGGCGCCGCGGGACTCCTTTCCGCCATGCTGGTGGCTTCCGTCCTCGGCGCGGGCGGCGCCGCGGCGGACCCCGTCTCCGTTTCGACGCTGCCGCCGGGCGCCATCAACCATGCGCAGGCGCAGGTGATCGCCAAGGTGATGCAGGAGAATTCCGACCTGCAGACGCGCGTCGTCAGCTTCAACTCGCCGGCCGCCATCCTCGGCGCGGTCGAAGCGGGCCAGGCGGATTTCGCGCTCTCGAGCAGCGACGAGAGCGGCGTCGCCTTCGCCGGCGTCGAGGACTACCAAGGCAAGCCGATGAAGAACCTCCGCGTCGCCTTCACGATCATGCCGTTCGCGGTCGGCCTCATCGTCAAGAAGGATTCGCCGATCAAGACGGTGGCCGATCTGAAGGGCAAGCGCTTCGGCACCGGCTGGCAGGGCTTCAAGCAGGGCATTCCGCTGGCCAACGCGATGCTCGCCACCGCCGGCCTCAGCCTCAAAGACGTCGACGGCGTGCCGGTATCGACGCTGCTGCGCGCGGCCGACGACTTCAAGGCGGGCAAGAGCGACGCGTTCCAGTTCGCCGTGGGCGGGCCGAAGGTGGCGGAGATCCACGCGGCCCTGGGCGGCGTGCGATTCCTGTCGATCGACCATTCGCCCGAGGCGACCAAGCGCATGCAGGCCGTGCGCAAGGCGTATCGGCCGGTGCTGGTCAATCCGCTGCCGCACTATGCCGGCGTCGAGGCGCCCACCTGGCTCATGGGCTATCACATCCTGATCCTCGCCAGCGCGCAGACGAAAGACGAGGCGGTGTACAAGGCGGTGAAGGCCGTGCACGGCAAGAAGGCCGAGCTCGTGAAGGGCCATCCCTCGTTCGGCGCGTTCACTGATGCCGGCATGGCCGAGCAGTTCGAGGACCTCCAGTATCACCCTGGCGCCGTGAAGTTCTTCAAGGAAGCCGGCATCTGGAAGGGCAACTGAGCCCGGCGCCGCCGCGCGGCGCACCGTGAGCGACGACGCCAACACCGCTCCCTCGGCGCCCTCCGGGGCGTTGAGGACGGTGGAGACCGTCCTTGCCGCAGCGCTGGCGTTCGGCGCGCTCGCCTGGGCGCTCGATCTCTACCGCAAGATCGGCTTCGTCTTTCTCGCCGAGCAGCTCCTCGCGGCTTCTCTGGGTTTCGGCCTCGCGCTCGTCTTCCTCCGCTATCCGGCGAAGCGCGGCAGCGCGCGCACGCATTTGCCCTGGTACGACGCGCTGGCCGGCCTCGTCGGTTTCGCCGCGAGCGGCTACGTCGCGTTTTGCTTCCCGTACTTCTCGGAAAACCTCTACCAGGTGCCGGCCGACGGCGTCGCCGTCTCGGCCATCCTGTACCTGCTCTGCGTCGAGGGGCTGCGGCGCACGGTGGGCAATGCCCTCGTCGTCATCGTGCTCGTGTTCTCGGTGTATGCGCTGGTCGGGCATTTCTTCGCCGGGGCCCTCCAGACGCGCCAGGTGACGCCGGACCGGCTCATCATCTATCTCGGCCTCGACGCCAGCGCGCTGCTCGGCCTCGTGATGCTGGTCGGCATCACGGTCGTTATCCCGTTCATCCTGTTCGGCCAGCTGCTGCTGCACTCCGGCGGTTCGAACTTCTTCAACGACATCGCGCTGGCGCTGATGGGCCGCTATCGCGGCGGCGCCGCCAAGATCTCGGTCGTCGCCTCGGGCATGTTCGGCTCGATCTCGGGCATCGTCGTCTCCAACATCCTCGCGACCGGCGTCGTGACGATCCCGCTGATGAAAAAGACCGGCTATCCGCCGCATCTCGCCGCGGCGGTGGAGGCCACGGCCTCGACCGGCGGGCAGCTCATGCCGCCGGTGATGGGCGTCGTCGCGTTCGTGATGGCGGATTTCCTGCAGATTCCCTACAGCGCCGTCGTCGTCGCGGCGCTGGTGCCCTCGCTGCTCTACTACATCGCGCTCTTCATCCAGGCCGATCTTGAGGCGGCGCGCCTGGGCATCATGCGGGTCGAGGAATCGCAGATTCCGCGGCTGCTCGGCGTTCTCGCCACGGGCTGGATTTTCCTGCTGCCGTTCGCGGTGCTGATCTACACGCTGTTCACGCTCAACAAGGAGGCCGAGGAGGCGGCGATGTATGCCGCCGGCACGGTGTTCGTGCTCGGCGCGGTGCTCGGCTATCGCGGCAAGCGCATGCCGGTGAAGCGGCTGTGGCAGGCGATCGTCGAGACCGGGCATGCGACCGTCGACATCATCATGATCAGCGCGGCGGCCGGCTTCATCATCGGCATCCTGCAGATCACGGGGCTCGGCTCCGCCGTCACCAACTTCCTCGTGAAGCTCGGGGGCACGAACATCGTGGCGCTGCTCGTCATCGCCGCATTCCTCTGCATCGTGCTCGGCATGGGCATGCCGACGCTCGCCGTCTACGCGATGCTGGCGACGCTGGTGGCGCCGTCGCTGGTCGATCTCGGCATCACGCCGCTCGCCGCGCACATGTTCATCCTCTATCTCGGCATGATGTCGTTCGTCACACCTCCGGTGGCGATCGGCGCCTATTTCGCGGCGAGCATGGCCGGCGCCGAGCCGCTCAAGACCGGATTCGCCGCGACGCGCTTCGGCTGGACCGCCTACATCGTCCCGTTCCTGTTCGTGTTCTCGCCGAGCCTGCTGCTGCAATCGAATTCGGTGATCGACACGACAATCGCGATCACGACCGCGATCGCCGGCATCTGGCTCGTCTCCGCCGGCATGGTCGGCTATATCGCACGGCCGCTCTCGCTCGCGCTGCGCGGCGGGCTTCTCGTGAGCGGATTGGCGCTGCTGGTGCCGCACGAGATCGCGCCCTGGGCGCTGTGGGCGAACGTGGCGGCGGCGCCGCTGGCGGTGCTGCTGGTGGCGGGCGAGCTTCTCGCCGCCCGCCGTGCCCGCGCGGCCGCCGGCCTCGCCTCGTGAAACGGGACATGCACGCATGAAAGCCGAACAGCTCTTCGACATCCGCGGCACCGTCGCCTTCGTCACCGGCGCCGCCAGCGGGCTCGGCCGCGCATTTGCCGAGGTGATGGCCGACAACGGCGCGCAGGTGATCGCGACCGATATCGACGGCGCCAAGCTCGCCGGCGTCGCCGACGAATTGAAGCGCCGCGGCGGCGCCGTGACGGCCGAGACGCTCGACGTCGCCAACCTCGACGCGCTGCGGAAATCGATTCTCGGCGCCGCGCAGCGGCACGGACGGCTCGACATCGTCTTCGCGAATGCCGGCATCTCGGCCGGCCCCGGCCCGGCCGTCCCCGCCGGCGAGATCGCGCATGTCTCTCTGCCGGCGTGGGAGAAGGTGGTGCACGTGAACCTCACCAGCGTGATGGTGACGGTGCAGGCCGCCGCCGAGGCGATGAAGCCGCGGAAACATGGACGAATCGTCGTCACAGCCTCGATCGGCGGCATGCGCTCGGAGCCGATGACCGGCTATGCCTACGCGGCGACGAAGGCCGCGATCTGCAACCTCGTGCGCCATGCCGCGATCGAGCTTGCGCCGCACGGCGTGTGCGTGAATGCGATCGCGCCGGGGCCGTTCCTCACCAACATCGGGAACGGCCGCCTCAACGACCCGGCCGTGCGCGAGGCGTTCATCCGCGACGTGCCGCAGGGCCGGATTGCGCACACCGATGAGATCCAGGGCCTGGCGCTTCTGCTCGCCTCGCCGGCGGCGAGTTTCATTACCGGCGCCGTCATTCCCATCGACGGCGGCGCCACGGCGGGATAAGGGCACGGCCCATGAAACGCAGCACCGAGCGCATCCTCACGACCCATGTCGGCAGCCTGCCGCGGCCGCCGGTCGTCGTCGATTTCCTGATGAAGAAGGAGAAGGGCGACACCTACGACACCGAGAAGTTCGCGGCGGCGATGACGCAGGCCGTGGCCGAGGTGGTGGCGCGCCAGGCCGCGATCGGCATCGACGTGGTCAGCGACGGCGAAACGAGCAAGATCGGCTACGCCACCTACATGCAGGAGCGCCTCGACGGCTTCGCGGGCCACAACGAGCGCAAGATCGCGCTCGATCTCGTCGATTATCCCGCGTTCCGCGAAAAGATGGCGCGCGTAACCGGCGCCCAGGCCTTTACGCGCGCGGCCTGCGTGGCGCCGATCACGGTGAAGGACTGGGGGCCGCTCGAGACCGACATCGCGAATTTCCGGGCGGCGCTCGCGGGGAAGAACGTCGCCGAGGGATTCCTCAACTCCGCCTCGCCCGGCCTCGTCTCGGCGTTCCAGCCCAACAAGCATTACAAGACTCACGAGGCCTATATCGAGGCGGTGGCCGCCGCGATGCGCGAGGAATACAGGGCCATCGTCGATGCCGGCTTCCTCTTGCAGCTCGACTGCCCCGACCTCGCGATGGCCAAGCACACCGGCTTCCAGGATCTGAGCGAGGCGGAGTTCCTGAAGCGCGCGGCGTTCCACGTCGAGGCGATGAACCACGCGCTCGAGGGCATTCCGGCCGAGAAATTGCGCATGCACATCTGCTGGGGCAACTACGAGGGCCCGCACGACCACGACATCGCGGTCGAGAAGGTGATGGGCATCGTGCTGAAGGCGAAGCCGCAGGCGATCCTGTTCGAGGCCGCCAATCCGCGCCACGAGCACGAATGGGCCGCGTGGCGCGATGCGAAGATTCCGGCCGACAAGGTGCTGGTGCCGGGCGTCATCACCTCCACCTCGAACTACGTCGAACACCCCGAGCTCGTGGCACAGCGCATCGAGCGCTATGCCGGAATCGTCGGGCGCGAGCGCGTGATCGCCGGCACCGACTGCGGCTTCGGCACCTTCGCCGGCTTCGGCAAGATGGATCCGGAGATCAGCTACAAGAAGCTTGCGGCGCTGGCCGAAGGCGCGAAGATCGCGTCTAAACGCTTGTGGCGGTGAAGGCGACGAAGGATCTCATCGCGCCAGAGAGCCCCGAATGGGCTCCGGCCCAAAGCCCAGGGTTGCCGCGAAGCGCCTACCCTGGGACTCGCAAGAGTGGCGAATTGAACCCCGTAGGGGTTCTGGCCTCGCGCCGCGCGCCACAACCCCTTCGGGGTTGATCGGATTTGCCGTCTATTCACCAGGGTTGCCCATTCGGGCAACCTTGGGCTTTGGGCCGGAACCGCTTCGCAGTTCTTCCTGGTCATACGCCTGTCCCAGCAGCGCATCCACTGCCGCGCGCCAATCGAAGGCGCCATCCGCTTTCCATGACGCCCCGGCGGCAGCGAGGGCTTCGACGAACCAGTCGTGCAGTTCCGACGTGGGCGCGGCCATGCGCGGGGCGATGCCGCCGTCGACGAGCGTCTGGGCCACCTCGCGCATTTCGGCGGCGCGGCGGCGGCCATGCTCGGCGATGCGGCTGATGAGGTAGTTCGGCAGATCCTTGTCCCAGCCCATGCCGGGGAACGTGCCGGCGAGCGAGGCGAGCACTTCCTTTTCGGCGCCATAGCGCCGCGCGCCCATCAGGCATTCGAGCGTCAGCGCTTCGAGCCCCTTGATCATCACGCTGCGGCACATCTTGATCGCCGAGGCGACGCCGACGCTATCGGCCACGGCCTCGGTCGCGAAGCCCATCGCGTTGAGCGCGGCCGACACCGCTTGCGCGCGCGCGCCGCCGAGCAGCATTGGAACCTTGAGCCGCTTCGGCGGCACGGCGGCCATGACCGCGGCCTCGACGTAGTCCGCGCCGCCGGCCTCGACCGCGCGCGCATTGGCGCGCTTCGCTTCGGGCGAGATCGAGTTGATGTCGAGGAAGACCTGACCGCGCGCGGCATGTGGCGCAAATGTCTTCGCAACATCGACCGCCGACGCCGCCGTGACCGCCGAGATCACGAGATCGGCGCCCTGCACCGCCGCCGCATGCGATTCCGCCGCCGCGACGCCGGCCGCCGCCGCCTTGCTGCGCATCGCATCGCGCGCGCCCGCGTTGCCGAGAAGGACGTCGTAGGTGCGGACGGCCTTGCCCTGCTTCGCAAGCTCGGCGCCGAGGATGCCGCCGGCCTCGCCGAAGCCGATGACGGCGATCGTCTTGAAGGAACCGGCGCTCATCTGGATCACCCTTCCCCGGCGCTAAGCGGCGGCGGCGTGCGATTCGCCGCAGCGCGCGAGCCAGGCCGCCAGCGCATCGGCCACCTCGCGCGGCCGCTCCATCGGCGCCATGTGCCCGCATTGCTCGACTACGGCCAGTGCGCTACCGGCGATGGCCGCGGCCATCTCCTCGTGCCGCGCCGGCGGCGCCCACGTGTCCTCGCGCCCGCACAAGATCAGCGCGGGGCAGTGGATGGCGCCGAGCAGCGGCGCCGCATCGGGCCGCGCGAGCAGCGCGCGGATCTGCGCTTCGAACGTGTCGGCGCTCTTGCGCCCGAACATGTCGACGATGGCCTCGATCAGAGCCGCATCGCCGCGCCGGCTCGGGTGCACCATGTTCTCGACCCAGACGCGCCCCATCGCGCGCGTGCCCCGGCCGCGCGCGGTCGCCAGCAGTTCCCGCCTTTCGCGCTCCTCGCGCGCGCCCGCCTCTCCGGGCGGCCGCGGCGTGTAGTTCGTGTCGAGCAGCGCGATGCCGGCGACGCGCTCGGGCGCGCGGCGGAATACTTCGAACGCCACGCGCCCGCCCATCGAGTGGCCGGCGACGGCGAAACGCGGCGGCGCCAGCATCAGCACGCGCTCGGCCATCGCGCCAATCGTGTCGATGTCGCCATAGTCGGCGACGTCGATCTCGGCATCCGCCGGCAGCGCGTCCATCACCGCGCCCCACACGGCGCGATCGCACATGAGGCCGGGCAGCAGGACGAGCGGAACGGCCACGCGGCGCGCCTCAGGCCGCCTTCAACGCCTCGGCCTCGCCGCCGAGATCCTCGAAGATCACCTGCGCGAAACCGGTGACCATCGGGAGATAGTAATTGCGATGCACGCGCCGCACCTTCGGCGAAAGCGCGCCGCGCATGACGAGCCACATGATCTCCTCGACGCTGTCGGCCCCGCCCTTCTCCATGAACTGCTGGTGCGTCATGCGCGCCAGCCGCTCCGGCTCCCTCTCGATGAGATCGAGGAACTCGGAATCCCAAGCCGTGTCGTTGAAGCCGTAGCGCTCGCCGCTCAGCTGATGCGAGAGACCGCCGGTGCCGACCATGACGACATCGAGCTTCTGCGGCCACGCCTCGACGACGCGGCGGATCGCGCGGCCGAGATCGTAGCAGCGCTTCGCTGTCGGCAGCGGCGGCTGCAGAACGTTGACGATGATCGGCACGACCGGCACCCACCAGCGCCGCTCGGGCGGGAAGAAGCACGAGAGCGGCGTGAGGCAGCCGTGATCGAGCGGCAATTCCTGGCACACCGCGATGTCGAATTCCTGCCCCACCAGCGAATGCGCGAGCTGCCACGCGAACTCGGAATGGCCCGGCACCTTCGGCAGCGGCCACTTGCCCCAGCCCTCGTCGGCGATCTCGTGCTCGGCCGCGACGCTCAAGGCGAAGGTTGGGTAGCGATCGAAGAAGAACGAGTTCGCGTGATCGTTGGCGACGACGATCATGAGATCGGGCTTCTTCGCCTCGATCCAGGCCTGCATTGGCTTGTAGCCGTCGATGAGCGGCTTCCACGCCGGCGTGTCGCCCTTGCCGGCATTGTAGGCGGCGCCGATCGAGGGCGCGTGCGGCGAGCCCAGCCCGCCGATGATTCGTCCGTGCGGCATCACAAGGCGTCCTTCACGTTGCGCGTCTTCATGAATTCCTCGAACGACTGCAGGCGCATCTTGGCGCCGGTCTGGTTCTGGTTCACGCCGAACGCATTGGCGAGCTTGAAGATCATGAACGCGTTGACGCCGTAGCGCACCATCGCGTTGAAGTTCTGCTCGCGAATGAGGTTCTTCTCGTAGTCGGAAAGCCCGTGCTCGGCCATGACGCGCTCGGGATCAGCCTTGAACGCCTCGCGGGTCGCCGGTTCCATGAATGCCATGCAGAATTTCGAGAGCCGGAAGCCGCGCTGCGCGCGCGAGCCCGTCGTGAGATAGGTGCCGTGCAGCGGCTTCCCGAAATCGATCTGCGCGCTCCGGATCGGCAGGACTTCGACCTCGGTTTCCCAAGACGGACGGGCGCTCTCCTGCTTCTTTTCCATCGCTATCCCTACGCGGGCCGGCGCCAGGCGACCGGCCCATCCACGTTTTTGAGGCCCTTTTTCTCGAGCGCGGGGCGCGCGCCGCCGGCGTCGAGGCCGCGCTCGCCGGCGGCGAGGCGCTTCCGCCGCGTCTCTTCCCGCTTCAGGCGCGCATGGCCCGCCTCGATGATTTTCGCTGCCGTCTCGCGCGGTACCACGACGACGCCGTCGTCGTCGGCCACGACGATGTCGCCGGGAACGACCGAGGCGCCGGCGCACACAACCGGCACGTTCACCGCGCCGACCGTGGCCTTGATCGTGCCCTGGGCCGAAACCGCGCGCGACCAGACCGGGAACTTCATTTCGGTAAGCTCGCGCACGTCGCGGACGCCGCAATCGAGAATGATTCCGCGCGCGCCGTGCGCCTGCAGCGAGGTGGCGAGCAGTTCGCCGAAATAGCCGTCGGTGCAGTCGCTGGTGACGGCGACGACGAGGATGTCGCCCGCGCGCAAGGTTTCGATCGCGACGTGGATCATCCAGTTGTCGCCGGGCACGCAGAGCGCCGTGACGGCGCTGCCGGCGATGCGCGCGCCCGGCCAGATCGGCCGCATGTAGGGCTTCATCAGGCCCGAGCGCGCCTGCGCCTCGTGGACCGTGGAGACGCCCATCTCCTCGAGCGCCGCAATCTGACTGCGCTCGGCGCGCTCGATGTGGCGCACCGCGATGCCGCGCTCGGCGATGCTCATGCGCGCGCCTCCGCCTGGTCGATACGTCCGGTTGCCATGCTTCCAACGCCCCGAAATGCGACGGGCGCCAAGACTAGTGCGATTTCCGCCGATGGGGAACCGCGCGGAAGCGCGCGCCGGTCCGGGTGGGCAGGCGCCTACCGCCCGGCCGCCTTCAGGGCCTTGTCGAGCCGCGGATAGACGCGGCGCGCGTTCAATTCGAACACCTTGCGTTTGTCCCCGTCCGAGAGACCAAGCGCATCGATGTAGCGTTTCGTGTCGTCGAAATAGTGGCCGGTTTCGGGATCGATGCCGCGCACCGCCCCCACCATCTCCGAGCCGAACAGGATGTTGTCGATGTGGATCACCTCGAACAGCAGGTCGATGCCCGGCTGGTGATAGACGCAGGTGTCGAACCAGACGTTTTTCATGACGTGCCCGGCGAGCGGCGGGCGCTTCAGCATGTCGGCGAGACCGCGATAGCGCCCCCAGTGATAGGGCACCGCACCGCCGCCATGCGGGATCACGAAGCGCAGGGTCGGGAAATCCTTGAACAAGTCGCCTTCGATGAACTGCATGAACGCCGTCGTGTCGGCGTTGATGTAGTGCGCGCCGGTGGCGTGGAAATTCGCGTTGCAGCTGCTCGAGACGTGGATCATGGCCGGCACGTCGAGCTCGACCATCGCCTCGTAGAACGGATACCAGGAGCGATCGGTGAGCGGCTTCGCGGTCCAGTGCCCGCCCGAAGGATCGGGATTGAGGTTGCAGCCGACGAAG
>CAYZSG010000106.1:0-17067 GCA_964481045.1 uncultured Candidatus Odyssella sp.
AGATCCATCTCGGTACCGAGACCAGGATCCCAGCAGGAAGGGCGGGGGAAGGCCCGGCAGTTGAGATCTCACAAGCCATTGCAGATATTGGCGTTACGATCGAACGCTTCAAGACAGGGACGCCCCCGCGGATCGACGGCCGAACGGTGGATCTGTCAAAGACCACCCGCCAAGACGGGGACGGGGAGCCCTACTGGTTTTCGTTCTTCGAGCGCCACTCCCACCCGGAGCAGCGCCCCTGCTGGCTGACTCACACCACTGACCGCACCCGGGAGATCATCACCGAGCACCTCTCCGAGTCGGCGATGTACGGCGGTGCCATCTCTGGTCGAGGCCCCCGCTACTGCCCCTCGATCGAGGACAAGGTGGTCCGGTTCGGCGATCGCGACCGGCATCAGATTTTTCTAGAGCCGGAAGGTCTCGACGACGATACGGTGTATCCGAACGGCATCTCGACCTCCCTCCCGCGGGATGTGCAGGCCGCGCTGCTGAAGACGATCCCCGGCCTCGAGCATGCGCGGATGATCCGGCCGGGGTACGCGATCGAGTACGACTTCGTTGACCCGCGCGAGTTGTCGCCCGGGCTCGAGACGAGACGGATTCCGCGCCTCTTCTTCGCCGGCCAGATCAACGGAACGACGGGCTACGAGGAAGCGGCGGCGCAGGGGCTGATGGCCGGGATCAACGCGGCGCGGGCGGTTTCCGGCAGTGAGCCGTTCGTGCTCGATCGGGCGGACGCCTATATCGGCGTCCTCATCGACGATCTGGTGACGTTGGGCACCCGTGAGCCCTACCGCATGTTCACGTCCCGGGCCGAGTACCGACTGACCTTGCGGGCCGATAATGCTGACCAGCGGTTGACGCTGAAAGGCGTCGCGATCGGTTGTGTTGGCTCCGGTCGAAAAAGCGCATTCGGAGACAAATCAGCCCGGCTCGAAGCGGCTCGACGCATGGTTGGCAGTGTGGCGCTGACCCCGCCGGAGCTGGCCAAGCGCGGCCTCGCGGTCAACCAGGACGGTGTCGCCCGCAGCGCGTTCGAACTTCTTGGCCGGCCTGAAATGAGTGTGGCGCGATTGGCCCAGGTGTGGCCGGAGCTGAATGGCATCGAGCCGGTCATCGCAGAGCAGCTCGAGATCGAGGCGCGCTACCGTGGATACCTCGACCGGCAGGACGCCGATATTCGAGCGTTCCGGCGAGATGAGACCCTCGCCCTCCCCGCCGCCCTGGACTACGACACCGTCGGCAGCCTGTCGAATGAGGTGCGCCAGAAGCTCAAAGCGGCTCGTCCGGCCACCCTCGGAGCGGCAGGTCGGATCTCCGGCGTGACGCCCGCGGCGCTGGTTGCCCTGCTCCGGCACGTCCGCAAGTCGCCGGCGGCGCGCGACGCGGCCTAAGCCCTTGCCCCGGCAAGCCTCGTACGGACCCGCGGACTTCCAGCGCGACACCGGTGTTTCACGTGAAACATTGGCGCGGGTCGAGGCCTATGCGGCACTGCTCCTGAAATGGAACAAGCAAATCAATCTGATCGGCCGCGGCTCTGAGACCGAGCTTTGGCAGCGCCACATCCTCGACTCGGCGCAGCTTCATCCGCTGATCCCAAAAACTGCGAAATTCATCGCGGACGTTGGAACCGGTGCCGGATTGCCGGGACTTATCCTCAGTATCTTGAACAGCGCTGCCTCATTTGCCCTGATCGAGCCGGACCGGCGCAAGGCGGCGTTCCTGCGGGAGGCGATCCGCGCGACGCAATCCACTGCAATCGTTCACAATTCCAGCGTCGAGGAGGCTGATCTCACGACTCAGGACGTCGTCATCGCACGGGCCCTGGCGCCCCTCGACAAGCTCTTGGAAATGGTCGAAAAGCTGGTTTCTATCCACACTGTGTGCATCTTCCCGAAGGGCGCCGCGGCCGAACAAGAATTGACCGAAGCCCGCACGCGTTGGAAAATGCAGGTGCGACAGGTGCCTAGCCGCACCGACCCGGCGGGTCGCATCCTCGTGTTGACGGAGGTTGCCCGTGTCCGACCCTGACCAGCCCGGCGACACGGGCACACCGAAACCGCCCGCCGCGCCCGCGTCCGAGCCCCCCATCGACGCGACGGCCGCCTTGCCGGGCGGGCCCGAACCGCGCGACGGCGACCCGATATCTCACCAAGAAGCCCCCGTTTCTCGTGACGGAGACCCGGCTTCTCATCCTGCCCCCGCCCCCGCCGCCTCCACCGCCCGACGCGGCCGCGTCCTCGCGATCGCCAACCAGAAGGGCGGCGTCGGCAAGACGACGACGACGATCAACCTCGCCACCGCCCTCGCCGCGGTCGGGCAGGCCGTCCTCATCATCGATCTGGATCCGCAGGCGAACGCGACCACCGGCCTCGGTCTGCCGCCCCAGGGCGAGCGCTACAACGCCTACGACCTGCTGGTCGGCGCGGCCACGTTGCCCGAGACGGCGCAGAAGACGATCGTGCCCGGCCTCGACATCATCCCGACGACGGTGGATCTCGCCGGCGCCGAGATCGAGCTCGTCGGCCTCGAGCGCCGCGAGTATCGCCTGCGCGACGCGGTCGAGGGCCGCTGCGGCGCGTGGGATTTCGTGCTGATCGATTGCCCGCCCTCGCTCGGCCTGCTCACGCTCAACGCGCTCACCGCGGCCGAAGCCGTGCTCGTGCCGCTGCAATGCGAGTATTACGCGCTCGAGGGCATCAGCCACCTGATCCGCACGATCGAGCGGGTCAAAAACAATTTCAACCAAAAGTTGGAAGTGCAGGGCGTCGTGCTGACGATGTTCGACAAGCGCAACACGCTCTCCACCGCCGTCGCCGACGATGCGCGCCGCTTCTTCGGCAACAAGGTGTACGAGACGGTGATCCCGCGGAACGTCCGCGTCTCCGAGGCGCCGTCGTTCGGCAAGCCGGTGCTGCTCTACGATCTGCATTGCGCAGGCAGCCAGGCCTATGTCCATCTCGCCGGCGAGGTGATCCGCCGCGAGCGCGTATTGGCGTCGATCGAACAGCAAGCCGCATGAACGCAAAACCGCCGATCCGCCGCGGCCTCGGCCGCGGTCTCGAAGCCCTGCTCGGTGCCGAACGCGACGCTCCGGCCGAGGAAGCGCGGGAGCACGCGCCGGCCGGCCGCGCGCCGCTGGCCCTGCCGATCGCGAACATCCGCCCCGGCAAGTATCAGCCGCGCAAGCGCTTCGACGAAGCCGAGGTGGAGTCGCTCGCGAAATCGATCCGTGAGAAGGGCATCCTGCAGCCGGTGCTGGTGCGCCCGGTGGCCGGCGAGCCCGGCATGTACGAGCTCGTCGCCGGCGAGCGGCGCTGGCGCGCGGCGCAGCAGGCGCAGCTCCACGAGATCCCGGCGCTGGTGCGCGAACTCGCCGATCGCGACACGCTCGAGGTCGCCCTGGTCGAGAACCTGCAGCGCCAGGATCTGACGGCGATCGAAGAGGCGCGCGGCTATCAGCGCATGATGGACGATTTCCGCCGCACGCAGGAAGACGTGGCCGAGATCGTCGGCAAATCGCGCCCGCACGTCGCCAACACGCTGCGGTTGCTGTCGCTGCCGGCGCCGGTGCAGGCGATGCTCGACGACGGTCGCCTCACCGCCGGGCACGCTCGCCCGCTCGTGGGCCTCGAGGAGGCCGAGCGCCTCGCCGAGCGCGTGGCCTCGGCCGGCCTCTCGGTGCGCGAAACGGAAAAGCTGGCGCAGAAAGTCCGCGACGGCGGCTGGGATGCGCTCGAAGGCAAGCGCGGCGGCGGCACGGGGCGCGGGTCCGGCCGCTCGCCCGATCTCGTCGAACTCGAGCACGACGTCTCCGAACGCCTCGGCCTCATCGTCCAGATCAAAGCCAAGGGCGAAACCGGCGAAGTGACGATCCGCTACAAGACGCTCGAGCAGCTCGACGACTTGTTGGCGAAGCTCAGGCGGTGAGAAAAGGGGTCAGACCCCTTTTTCTCTAATTAATTCAATAGTATAATTATAAATAATTGATTATAAAGCCAAAAAAGGGGTCTGACCCCTTTCGCGCAAATCGGTTCTTCGGCACCGGCAGGCCGAAATGGCTGCGCAGTGTGGTGCCGGCGTAATCCGCGCGGAAGAGACCGCGGCGCTGGAGCTCGGGCACGACGAGGTCGCAGAAGATTTCGAGCTCGCCGGGGAAGTAGGCTGGCGTCAGCATGAAGCCGTCGCAGGCGCGGCGCGTCAGCCATTCTTCGATCGTGTCGGCGACCTGCCGTGGCGTTCCCACGGCGAGCAGGTAGCCGCGCGACATCGCGAAGAGGTCGTGGATGTCGCGCAAGGTCAGGCCCTCGCGCTGCGCCTTCGCGTACATGATCCGGGCATAGGTCTGCGTCCCGGTCGCCGAATCGGGCAGCAGCGGAAACGGCGCGTCCATCGGATAGCCCGAGACGTCGTGGCCGAGCCGTTGCGACATCGCGGCCAGCGCGGCGCCGGGCCGGATGTAGCTTCGGAACATTGCGTATTTCGCGCGCGCCTCCGCTTCGGTGCGCCCCACCACCGGGAAGATCCCGGGCATGATCTTGAGATGGTCGGGCGCGCGGCCGGCCCCCGCCGCCTTCTCCTTCAGGCCGCGATAGAAGCGCTCCGCTTCGCCGATCTCCTGCTGAACCGTGAAAACGATCTCGGCGTATTTGGCCGCGAAGGCCTGACCGGCGCCGGATGAGCCGGCCTGCACGATCACCGGCTGGCCCTGCGGCGAGCGCCCGATGCTCAGCGGGCCCTTCACGGTGAAATGCGCGCCCGCGTGATCGATCGCGTGTCGTTTCGTCTTGTCGAGATATTGCCCGGTGGCGGCATCGGCGATCACCGCGCCCTCTTCCCAGCTATCCCACAGGCCTTGCACCACCTGCAGATACTCGTCGGCGATCGCGTAGCGGGTGTCGTGCAGCGGAAGCTCGCGGCCGAAATTCGCCGCGGAGGGCGTGTCGGACGTGGTGACGACGTTCCAGCCGGCGCGGCCTTTGCTGATCTGATCGACCGAGGCGACGATGCGCGCGAGATTGTAGGGCTCGGTGAACGTCGAGGAGACGGTCGCCACCAGCCCGATATGCGAGGTGCACACGGCCAGCGCCGCCAGCAAGGTCATCGGCTCGAGATTTAGCATGAATCCCGGCGGACCCTCGGGCGCCGACGAGGGTGCATCGGCGAAGAAAACGAAATCGAGCTTCGCCCGCTCGGCGATCTGCGCGATGCCGAGCAGAGCGGGAAAATCGTCGGCGCGCGTCAGCGCGCCCGGCATGCGCCACCCGCCGGCGTGATGGCCCGTGGCCAGCGCGAACACGCCCAAATGCAGCTGCCGTTTGGCGGCGTCGTCGGCGGTCATCGGGAGTCCTGTAGAAAAAAGGGGATTGTAGACATCTTCGGGGAAACTGCCGATGGCCGAGCGTGAAGGAAGGCGTATCGTGCGTCTGGACGTATAGAGAGTCGGAACGGTCTCACTCTGAAAGCCGCCGGGAAGATAAGGAAGTGCAACGACAACAGCGTAGGGGCGGGTCTCCGACCCGCCCGTGCCGACGCGAAACATGCGGGGCCGTTCAAGCACCTGTTTCGACGCGTCGGTCGTGCGCCGGCGCTTTTGCGGCGGATACACGGGCGGGTCGGAGACCCGCCCCTACGGATTCAAGACAAAGCCAGACAATAACGACGTTGAGAAGAATCATGCGCAGCTTGCTTTTCCTCCTCACGGCCCTCGGCGCGCTCGCAGTGGCGCCGGCCGCGCGGGCCGATTTCGCCGGATGCATCGCGGGCCTGAAGCAGGCGGCCGTGCGCTCGGGCGTTTCGCCGGCCCTGGCCGAGCGCGCGCTTTCGATCCGGGAGCCGAATGAGAAGGTGCTCGAGCTCTCGGAGCTGCAGCCCGAATTTAAAACGCCGATCTGGGACTACATGGCGTTCCTCGTCGATGACGAACGCGTCCGCGACGGACGCGCGCTGCTGCAGCGCCACGCGCGCGTGCTGGCCGAGGCCGAGCGCCGCCACGGCGTCGATCGCCACATCATCGTCGCGGTGTGGGGCGTCGAATCGAATTTCGGCCGCGAGATGGGCGATCATTTCCTGCCCCACGCGTTGGCCACCCTCGCCTGCGCCGGCGGCCGCCGCGCGAATTTCTGGCGCAGCGAGCTGATGGCCGCGCTCTCGCTCGTGCAGCGCGGCGATTTCGCGCTCGAGCGGCTGCGCGGCTCCTGGGCCGGCGCGTTCGGGCAGACGCAGTTCATGCCCAGCGTCTATCTGCGCCTCGCGGTCGATTTCGACGGCGACGGGCGGCGCGATCTCATCGCCTCGGTGCCCGATGCGCTCGCTTCCACGGCGAACTATCTGCGCCGCGCGAAATGGCAGACCGGCGCGCCCTGGATGATCGAGGTGAAGGTGCCCGCGGGCTACGCGGGCCCGCAGGGCCGGCGCAACCGCGTGCCGCTCGCGACGTGGGCCGCGCGCGGCATCGTGCGCGCCGACGGCAGGCCGCTCGGCGCCGGTCCGCCCGCGGGCCTGCTGCTCCCCGCCGGCGCCGCCGGTCCGGGCTTCCTCGTTTTCGCGAACTTCGACGCGATCTACGCCTACAATCACGCCGAATCCTACGCGCTCGCGATCTCGCATCTGGCCGATCGCATCCAGGGCCTGCCCGGCTTCCGCACGCCATGGCCCACGGACGATCCCGGGATCTCGCGTGCGGAGCGCCTGCAGCTCCAGAAGCTGCTGATCGCGCGCGGGCATTTGAAGGGCGAGGCCGACGGCAAGATCGGCGAGCAGAGCCGCGCCGCGATCCGCCTCGCCGAGCGCGCGCTCGGATGGCCCGAAACCGGCCGCGCCGGCCAGAAGATCTTCCGCGCGCTCGGCGGACGGTAGCGCCACGTCAGGCTCATCCCGCCTTGTCGTCCCCGCGAGAGCGGGGACCCATGCTTCCAGCGAGGTATGTGCGGCGGAAGATCGTTTTGTGGAAGCGCGGCATGGGTCCCTGCTTTCGCGGGGACGACAAGTTTCGTAGGCTTCGTTGGCCATCAGGAAGCGAGCGCCGCCATGAAGGTCACGATCAACATCGATTGCACGCCGGAAGAGGCGCGCGCGTTTCTCGGCCTGCCGGATTTCGGGCCGCTGCAGCGCGAGGTGATGGAGGCGATGCGCGAGCGCATGATGAAGGCGATGGCCGGCACCGAGCCCGAAGCGCTCCTGAAGCAGTGGATGGCCACCGGAACCCAAACCTTCGAGCAGATCCAGAAGGCGTTCTGGGAACAGTTCGGCACGAAGAAATGAAAACGTGCGCCGCGACGCTGCTCCTGACGCTGGCGCCCGGCACCGAAGCCGGCGGCGAGCCGTCGGAAGCCGAGCGCTTCATCCGGGGTGCGTGAACTCGTTCCGGCCCGGCGCAGGGCGAGCCCGGCAGAAGGGCGATTTCAGCGAGGCCGATCGCACGATCCGCATCGCGATCAACGCGCCGCCCGCATGATCGCGATCGACAACGGCCCCGCGCTGCGCCGCAAATCCAAGTGAAGGTCAGGGCTCGTTCGCTTGGCGGCGTTTCGCGTTCGTCAGTCTTTCCTCGAGCTCGATCTTGTCCAGCAAAAGCTGGATCACCAATTTTCGCAGCCTAGCATTATCCATTTCGGCCTCTTGAATACGCGACGCCTCTTGCGGATCGGACATGCGGCCATGGGCGGACATTTCGACGAGACTTTCCGAGACTACCGGCGCGATACCTATTTCGACACCAGCCGCCGCAGCTCGGTCATGTGCTGCGGGCTCTTCTTGATGAGATCGTCCCAATAGGCGTCGTCGGCGCGCTTCGGGAATGCCGGGCCGAGATCGATGTATTTGACGCCCGCATCCGCCTGCACCTTCTCCTCGGCCGCGTCCTTGGCGCCGCGCCACTTCGGCCATTCCTCGTCGAGCCACCGCGCCATGTCGTCGAGCAGCTTCTTCTGCGGCGCGCCGAGCTTGTTCCAGGCATCGAGATTGAGCAGCACGTTGACGCTGACGTTGTAGAAGCCCGGTCCGTAGCGGTATTTCGTGACGCCGAGCCAGCCCATCGCCTTCACGTCCCACAGCGGCCAGCCATAGCCCTGCACGATCTTGCGCTCGAGCGCGGTGAACACTTCGCCCGGCGGCAGCGAAACCTGGCGCGCGCCGAGGCTGTCGAAGAACGATTTGTAAAGTTGCACGCTGCGCAGCGTGAGCCCGGCCATCGGCTTCGCCGTGTCGGCTTCGTTCGCCGGCACCGTCGTGTAGATGAAGAACTTCGCGCCATCGCCGAGGCCGGCGAGCAGCACGAGGTTCATCTTCTCGCGGTGCAGTTTGTCGAGATAGGCCCAGGCGCCGTTCGCGCGCAGCTCTTTCACCGAGCGGTGCGAAAGGCTCAGCGCCTCGCCCTCGAACATCGTGCCGGTGTAAAACGTGGGCGGGCCGTAGTGCATCTGCACGACGCCGGTCTTCGCCGCATTGGGCTGCTCGGGCACCGGAATCGCTTCCGGTCCCACGGCATCCACCTGCAGCACGCCCTTGCCGCGCGCGTTGAGCTCGTCGACCCAGCGCTTGAAATAGGTGCCGAAGCTTACCGTGAGCGGCAGGAAGCTCACCGCCTTCCAGCGGACCTCCTGCGCCATGACAGAATGCGCGGCCAGCAACCCGATCGCCGCGATCGATGCCCCGATTGCACGTCTCATAGATCCCTCCCTCAGAAAAAGGGGGCCCGCCCCCTTCTCGCCGTCGAATTCACGTCCAAAAAAGGGGTCTGACCCCTTTCACGAGAACAGGTCGCGGGTCGCGTGCGGAATGGCGCCGCCGCGCGTGGGGTCGCCGACATATTGCCCCGTCACCGGCTCGCCGGCCTTGGCGTTGCGCCGCTCCAGCGCGAGCGAGGCCGCCTCGACCGTCGGCACGTCCTCGGGCGCCAGCGGCTTGACGCCCGTCTTGCGCGCCATCGCCGCCGCGAGATAGGGCGCGAGCTCTTCCGCCTTGCGCTTCTCGCGCGCCTCTTCGCACTCCTTGAGCGCCGGCATCACCTCTTTCGCGAACAGCGCGAGCGATTCGAGGATGTGCTCGTGCAGGATGCGGCCGCCCTGCTGCATGAAGATCATCTGGTCGACGCCGACCTCGGCATAGGCCTTGAGGTGCGCGAGCACGGACTTCGGCGAGCCGATGCTGCCCGAGCCGGCCGATTCCTGCATGCGGTCCTTCACCGTCAGGAACTTCTCCCAGAGATTGGTGGCGCCCGGGCGGTGCTCGCCGAACGCCGCGTAGTGCGCGATGCCGTAGCCGAAGAACTTGAAGCCATCGAGGCTGCGCCGCCGCGCCTCGTCGAAATCGGGGTGCACCATCAGGCCGTTGAGCGCCGCGAAGTTCGCGTTCACCGCGTGGCCGATCGGCACGCACTGATCGGACTTGATCACGTTGTAGTATTCGTCGCGCCACTGCTTGGCCTGATGCGCCTCGACGAAGCCGAACACGAGCGCGCCGGCGCCGTGCCGCGCCGCGCGGATGATGCTCTCGCGCCGCGAGCACGCCATCCAGATCGGCGGATGCGGCCGCTGCAGCGGCTTCGGGATCACGTTGCGCGCCGGCATCGAGAAGAACTGGCCCTGGAAGCCCGGATAGGGCCGCATCGCCATCATGTTCGCGGTCTGCTCCACGCTCTCGCGCCACATCGCCGTCTTGTTCGCGGGATCGACGCCGAAGCCGCTCATCTCGATCAGCGTGCTCGATTCGCCGGTGCCCCATTCGACGCGGCCGTTCGAGAGCAGATCGAGCGTGCCGAGGCGCTCGGCCACGCGCGCCGGGTGATTGTAGTTGGCCGGCGCGAGGCAGACGCCGTGGCCGAGGCGGATGTTGCGCGTGCGCTGCGAGCAGGCGGCGAGAAACACCTCGGGCGCGGAGGAATGCGAGACTTCCTCGAGGAAATGGTGCTCGGTGGCCCAGGCGCAGTCGAAGCCGAGCTTGTCGGCCAGCTCGACCTGGTCGAGCGATTCGTGCAGCAGCTTCAGCTCCGCGCCGTCGGACCAGGGCTGCGGGCACTGATGTTCGTAGAAGACGCCAAGCTTCATGGATGTCGCTCCTGGCCGCACCGCATCCGCAGAACGTCGTCCACGGCCTGCCTGCAACCGCCGCGATTCATCGCACGGCGACGGATGTGTTGAAACGGAAATGCCGCCGTGGTCGAAATTATCATATATGTGGAATCGCCGCCGGGAGGCCGAAACGCGCGATGGCTGGAAGTTCATCCGTCAAATCCGCGGCGAGGGTCATCGAGCTCCTCGAGTATTTCGCGAGGATGCGCCGGCCCGCGCCGCTGAAGGAGATCTGCGCGGCGCTGCGCTATCCGCAATCGAGCACGACGGTGCTGCTCAAGACGCTCACCGTGCTCGGCTACCTCACCTACAACCGCCGCCGCCACCTCTATTTCCCGACCGCGCGCGTGAGCGCGCTCGGCGATTGGATTCCGAGCGCGCTGTTCGGCCAGGGCAAGATCCTCGAGATCATGCGCGACATCCACAGCGAAACCGGCGAGACGGTTTCGATCACGATCCAGAACGACATCTACCTGCAATACATCCGGCTGATCCTCTCCACGCACGCGATCCGCTTCCACGTCGACGAGGGCACGATGCGGCTGCTGCCGCATTCGGTGATCGGCTGGACACTCATGTCGACGATGACCGAGGGCGAGATCGAAAATATCGTCCGCCGCGCGCGCATCGCCGCCGGCCCGTCGGTGCCGATGCCGGGCGTGGCCGAGATGATCGCCGCCGCCGCGCGGATCCGGCGCGAGAAATACGGCTATGGCGAGAACGTCCCGTTCCTCGGCGGCGCCGCGATCGCGGTGCTGCTGCCGGTCACGGTGCTCGATCAGCCGGTCGTGCTGTGCATCGGCGGGCCGCTCGAGCGCATGCGCGCCAATCGCGCGCGCCACCTCGCGCTGCTGCGCCGCGCCGCCAGGAGGCTCGCGGCCAGGTAGCGGCGCTATCCCATGCCGCGCACAAGCCACAGCGACAGCGCCGGGAACAGCGCGAGGAGCGCGAGGCGCACGAAATCCACCAGGATGAACGGCACGACGCCGCGGAAAATCGTTCCGATCGGGATCTGCGGCTGGACCGAGTGCAGCACGAAGATGTTGAGGCCGATCGGCGGCGTGATCAGCGCGATCTCGGTCACGACGACGACGAGGACTCCGAACCAGACGAGATCGACGCCGTGCGCCTTCATGATCGGGTAGAGGATCGGCACGGTCAGCAGGATCATCGACAGGCTTTCGAGGAAGCAGCCGAGCACGATGTAGATGAGCAGGATGATCGCGATGAGCGCGGGGGTCGAGATCTTCAGCGCCGTCACATAGGCGGCGAGATCCTGCGTGAAACGCGCCAGCTCGAGGAAATGCGAGAAGAAAATCGCGCCCAGCAGCAGGAACAGCATCATCGCCGTGGCGCGCGCGCTCTCGTAGAGCGCGTCCACGAGCCGCGCGAGGCTCAGCGTGCGCGTGGCGAGCACGTAGAGGATCGCGAAGCCGGCGCCCATGCCGGCCGCCTCGGTGGCGGTGAACGCGCCGGCGTAGATGCCCGCGATGACGAAGAACAGCAGCAGCAGCACCGGAACGAAGCCGCGCAGCGCGCGCGACAGGTCGGCCGGGTCGGGCGCCGCGCTTCCGTCGCGGCCCGCGGCCTGCGGCCGCAGCGTGATGACGATCTGGATCGCCGCGATGTAGAGCGCGATGCCGATCAGGCCCGGGATGATCCCGGCGATGAACAGGTGCCCGATGTTCGTCTCGGTGAGGATGCCGTAGATGATGAAGACGACGCTCGGCGGAATGAGGATGCCGAGCGTGCCGCCCGCCGCGACGACGCCGGCCGAGAAGGCCGGGTCGTAGCCGAAGCGGATCATCGAGGGAATCGAGACGCGCGACATCGTCGCCGTCGTCGCCAGGCTCGAGCCGCACACCGACGAGAACGCGCCGCACGACAGGATCGTGGCGATCGCGAGCCCGCCGCGCCGCCGGCCGAGCAGCGCGTTGAAGCCCGCGTAGAGGTCCTGCGCCATCCCCGAATAGGCGAGCACGTTGCCCATCAGCAGGAACAGCGGCAGCACGACGAGGTTCGAGTTCGTCACCGTGTCGAACGCGGCCTGGCCCGAGATCGTCAGCAGCGCCGGCAGGCTGCCCGAGAGCGCGATGCCGACGGCGCCCACGAGCGCCAGAACATAGCCGATCGGCATGCCGAGCAGCATCAGCGTCAGCGCGATCGCGAGGCCGATCAGTCCGGTGACCACGCCTTACCCCGCCGGCGCCGCGGTCTTCGGGCCCGCCGGCGCGAACGCGCGCACGAGCTCCACGAAGCCCGACAGCAGCGCGAACGCCGCCATGGCGAAGATCAGCGGCGGATAGGGCAGCAGCAGGATCGGCGAGCGCTCGCCCGACTCCAGCGCCGCCGCGCCGAGCACGGAGAGGCGCCAGGCGATGAAGGCGAGCAGCAGCGCCGCCGCGATGCGGAAGATCCGCTCCGACAAGGCGCGCGCCCAGCCCGGCAGCCGCCCCGAAACGAGATCGACGACGATGTGCTCGCCGGCGCGGCACACCGCGGGCAGCGCCACGAACACGACGAGGCCCATGCCGAACCGGATGAGGTCGTCGGCGCCCTGCAGCGGGCTGTTGAGGAGATACCGCCCCGCGACGTCGACGATCGAGACGGCGAGAATCGCCAGCAGCAGCACCGCCAGCCCGTATTTGTAGGCGGTCTTCATGCGCGGGCGTTCCCGCGCCGCCTTCCGCCTACTGCGCCGCGCGCTTCCGGAACTCGGCCAGCGCCGCGGCGGCGTCGAAGCCGTCCTTGCCGGCCTGCTTGATCCATTCGGCATCCACCTCGGCGAAGCGCGCCTTGGCGTCCTTCATGAAGGCCTCGCTCGGCGCCGAGAGCTTGGCGCCGCCGGCGCGCAGGGTCGCGATGGCCTTGACCTCGAGCTCGTCCAGCACTGCCGCCGCGCGCGTGGCCAACGCGGCACCGGAGATCGTGTCGATCGCCGCGCGGTCTGCCTCGGGCAGCGAGTCCCACTTCTTCGGGTTCATCGCGATGTAGAACGAGCCCGCGAAGATGCCGCCGGGCACCAGCACCGCGTTCGGCACGAACTTCTCCACCTTGAAGGCGAGAATGTCGGTGCCCGGCAGCGCGGCGCCGGTGAGCACGCCCTGCGAGATCATCTCGTAGGTCTGCGGTGCCGGTGCGAACACCGGAACGCCGCCGAGCGCCTTCACCGTGTTGCCGAGCACGCGGTCGCCGACGCGCGTCTTGATGCCGGCATAGTCGGCGATCGTGCTCACCGGCTTGGCGGTGTAAATCTGGCCCGGCATGTTGGCCCAGAGCGTGATCACCTTCACGCCCTTGAATTCGCCGGCCGGCTCGAAATATTTCGCGTTCATCGCCCAGAACGCCGCCGTCGTCGCCTTCGCATTGGGTCCGAGCATCGGCAGCGACAGGATGTTGTGGCGCGGGAAGCGGTCGGGGTTGTAGCCGATGAAGCTGAACGCGAGATCGGCGCCGCCGCCGCTCACGAGCTCGAACTGGCGCGGCGGCGGAGCGAGCGAGGAGCCGGTGAACTCGATCTTGATCCGGCCCTGCGTCGCGGCCGCGACGTCCTTCGCCCAGACGTCCATGATGTGCACCTGATAGGGGTGCGTCGCCGGAATGAACTTGTTGAAGGTGAGCGTCGTCTGGGCCGCGCAAGCGCCGGCCCACAGCAGCCCCGCCGTCGCGAAGCCGATCTTCGTGACCAATCCCGCCATGTAATCCCCCTCTGGCCGCGCCGCGCAAAGCGCGCCGCGCATGATCGGGCAGGGTAACGGCCGCATCACCGACCCGGCAATTGAGAAATCCACGCCGGGCGATAACTTCCGGTACCGGCCCTCGATGAATGCCGATCATCGCCGCCGCACCCGAAGTCATTGGGATCGGCGCGGGTTTGTTGGCATGGTGCGCGTTCCCGCATCAGCGCGCGCCCTCCTCTGAACGGATAGAGCGATGACCTACACGCCCGAATCCATTGCCGCCCTCGTCGGCGAATCGCAGTTCGATCCGCGCGTGTATGGCGACGAGGCGCTGCACCGCCTCGAGATGGAGCGCATCTTCGACCGGTCGTGGCTGCTCGTCGGGCACGATTCGCTGGTGAAGCAGCCGGGCAGCTTCTTCGCCACGCGCGCCGGCAGCCACCCGATCGTGGTCTGGCGCGACGCGCAGGGCACGATCCGCGCGTTCCTCAACCGCTGCCCGCATCGCGGCACGCGCCTCTGCAGCGTCGATCGCGGCGTCGCCAGCAGCTTCGTCTGCCCGTATCACGGCTGGGTGTTCGCGGCCGATGGCGCGCTCAAGAGCGTTCCCGCGCCCGAGGAATACGGCACGGATTTCCGCATGGCCGATTGGGGCCTGGCGCAAGTGGCGGCGCTCGACAGCTATCGCGGATTCCTGTTCGTGCGCCACACGCAGCAGGGCCCGGGCCTGCGCGAATTCCTCGGCGATGCCGCCTCGTCGATCGACGATCTCGTCGATCGCGCGCCCGACGGCGAGGTGGAGGCCTGCGCGATTCCGCTGCGCCACCGCTACAAGGGCAACTGGAAGCTCGGCTTCGAGAATCTCAACGACGCGCATCACGCGCGCGTCGCGCACGCCGCCACGGTGCGCGCTGCTACGCGCGTCACGTCCGAGCTCGCCGAAAGGGCGACGCACGCCTCGCTGAACGTGATGAAGGCGAACGGCATGCCGATCCGCCAGTTCAGCCAGCTCGATCTCGTCACCGCGAAATACGGGCACAGCTATCTGTTCGGCTTCATTGACGGCCAGAAGAAGCAGCCTTTCCCGCAGGACTACGTCGACAAGCTCGCGCGCGCGCGCGGCGCGGAAGAGGCGGCGCGCATCCTCGGCGTCAACCGCCATCTCACGCTGCTCTATCCGAGCGCCACCTTGCAGGGGCGTTTCCAGACGATGCGCCTCATCCATCCGCTCGGCGCCGATCTCACCGAGATCGTCGGCTACATCTTCCGCCTCAAGGGCGCGCCGGACCGGATGTACGAGGAGGCGCTGCACTATTTCCACGTCTCGATCTCGCCGTTCTCGCCGGTCGCGACCGACGATTTCGAGCTCTATGAGGGCGCGCAGCAGCTGAACGCGTCTTCCGCCGCCGGCCCCATCGTCGTCTCGCGGCTGCACGAGCCCGGCAAGGCGGCCAATGCCGAGCGCGTCGTGCATCGCGGCACGAGCGAGGCCTTCATCCGCAACCAGTATGCGACCTGGCTCTCCTACATGTGCGACGAGGCGCGCTGATGCACCCCGCCGGCGACGAGATCGCGAACTTGCTCGCCTGGGAGGGCATGCTGCTCGACGAGCGGCGCTTCGACGACTGGCTCGCGCTGCTCACCGAAGATGCGTGGTATTGGGTGCCGTTGCATCCCGATCAGCAGCACCCGCTCGAGGGCCCGTCGCATGTTTACGACACGCGCGACGCGCTGCTCGCGCGCGTCTATCGGCTCAAGGATCCGCAGAACCTGCCGCAGCAGCCGCCGTCGCGCTGCGCGCGTGTCGTCGGCCGGCCGTTCGTCGTGGCGGGCGAAGCCGCCGGCGAGCTGACCGTGCGTGCGCCATTCCAGCTCGTCGAATCTTTGCCGCATCACGATGCCGAAGACGCCACCCGCATCTTCGCCGGCACGATAACCTATGGGCTGCGCCGGCAGGGCGCGGAGCTGCGCATCCGCTGGCGCCGCGTGGATCTGATCAACAGCCACAAGGGCCTGCACGGCGTCTCGATCCTCGTTTAGGCGCCGCCGTGCGGGGCCGTGCCCGCTGGCCCGCGGCCCGCAATATGCACTATTCTCGACTCGACGGCGTGAAGCCGGGGGCGCGCGCATGGAGCTCAGGCAGCTTCGGTATTTCCGCGAAGTGGTGCGGCTCGGCAGTTTCCGCCGCGCCGCCGAGCGCCTGCTGATCACGCAGCCGGCGCTGACCAAGAGCATCCGCGCGCTGGAGGACGAGCTCGGCGTGCAGCTCCTCGAGCGCCGCGCGAACGGCGTCACCACCACGCAGTTCGGCGACATCCTCGTCAACTGCGCCGATTCGGTCGCGATCGACATCGTGCGCGCCACCGCCGAGATCGAGGCGCTGAACGGCAAGTCGGCGGGCGTCGTGCGCGTCGGCGGCATGACGACGGTGATGCAGTGGATCCTGCCCGGCGTCGTGAAGGATCTCGTCGTCTCCAATCCCGATCTCCGCATCGTCTCGACGATTTCGCTGCTCAGCGACGTCGTGAACCAGATCGCGGAGGGTGAGATCGATGTCGGGCTCTGCACGCTGTTTCCGTGGCACCGCTCCGACGCCATCGTCGGCGAGCGGCTGCTGCGCGACGAGATCTGCATCGTCGGCGACCAGAATCATCCGCTCCTGCAGAAAGGCGTGGTGGCGATCGCGGAACTCCTCGATTACCGCTGGGTGCTGCCGGGCGAGGGCGACGGATGGCGCCGGCGGCTGTTCGAGATCTATCGCGAGGCGCAGCTTCCCGATCCGCGCATCGCGATCGAAACCGGCTCCGCCGCGCTGATGGCGCGCCTCGTCGAGGGCACGCAGATGCTGAGCTTCCTGCCGCGCCGGCTGATCGCGGCCGACGACGTGTTCCGCGGCCTGCGCCCGATCGAGACGCGCTTCGATTGGCCGGAATTCGAAGTGTTCCTCGCCTACCGCAAGGCCGGCGCGCTGCTGCCGTCCACGCGCCTCTTCATCGAAGCGCTGCGCAGCTTCGCCGGCAGCAAGGTCGTGCAGAAGCTCCGCCCCCGCCCCAAAGTCGCCCTGCGCCGCGTCTGAGAAGGGGGTCAGACCCCTTTTTCCTTGGTATTTTCAGCAACTTAAAAATAATTCATTGGAATCATGAAAGAAAAAGGGGTCTGACCCCTTTCTACCCGACCGGAGCGAGCCGCCTTCGGCTCGCGGAGTGGAGGGATCGCGCCGCAGTCGCACGTGGCCTCTGCGTCACGATCCCTCGACTTCGCGGTCGCGCCAGGGCGCGCGCCCGCGACCGCTCGGGTTTCGCCCGAGCGGCACGGTC
>CAYZSG010000107.1:0-4221 GCA_964481045.1 uncultured Candidatus Odyssella sp.
GCCCCGGCGTAGGTGCCGAGGTCGAGCCCACGCCGGCGCGCCCGCTCGGTCACGGCAACGGCGTCGGCGCGCGAATGCCGGCGCTTCATGCGTTTCAGCACGAGATCGTCGCCGGCCTGCAGCGAGAGGTGCAGATGCGGCATGAGCCGCGGCTCCTCGGCGATGAGGCGCCAGAGCGCGTCGTCGATCTCGACCGGATCGAGCGAGGTAAGGCGCAGGCGCGGCAGTTCGGGTACGGCCTTCAACAGCCGCGCGGTCATTTCGCCGAGGGCCGGCGTGCCGGGGAGGTCTGCGCCATAGGACGTGATGTCGACGCCCGTCAGAACGATCTCGGCATAGCCCGCGGCCACGAGCGCGCGCACTTGCTCGACGATCGGGCCGAGCGACACCGAGCGCGAGTGTCCGCGGCCATAGGGGATGATGCAGAAGGTGCAGCGATGATCGCAGCCGTTCTGCACCTGCACGAACGCGCGCGCCCGGCCCTCGAACCCGCCGACGAGATGCGAAGCGGTTTCGCGCGCCGCGAAGATGTCGTTCACACGGATTTTTTCGTGGCCGAACGCATCCCTCTCGCCCTGTGGCGCGAGGGAGTAGCTCTTCGCCTCCAACTTCTCGGCGTTCCCGATCACGCCATCCACCTCCGCCATCGCCGCCCATTTCTCGGGCGCGATCTGGGCGGCGCAGCCGGTGACGATGAGCTTCGCGTCGGGGCGCGCGCGGCGGGCCTTGCGGATCGCCTGGCGCGCCTGGCGCTCGGCTTCGGCGGTCACGGCGCAAGTGTTGACGATCACGGCATCGGCGAGGCCGGCCGCCTTTGCCTTGGCCGCGATCAGCTCGGATTCGTAGGCGTTGAGCCGGCAGCCGAAGGTGATGACCTCGACGCCGCGAATGTCCGCGGCATCCGTCATCGCGCGGCCCCGTTCAGCAGCGCGGGGTCGATGGTGCCGCGGAACGAGATCGCGGTGGGGCCGGTCATCAGCACATGGCCGTTCTCGAGCCACTCGATTTCGAGCGTGCCGCCGTCGAGCTCCAGCATCGCCTTGCGCTGCGTGAGCCCGCGGCGCACGGCGGCGACCAGCGCCGCGCAGGCGCCCGAGCCGCAGGCGAGCGTGAGGCCCGCGCCGCGCTCCCATACGCGCAGGCGAATCCGGTCCGGCGCGCGCACTTCCGCGAAGCCGATATTGGCGCGCTCGGGAAACAATTTGTTGCGCTCGAGCGTGGGGCCGATCGCCTCGATCGGAACCTTCGTGACCTCGGGCACGAAGAACACGGCGTGCGGATTGCCCATGCTCACGCCGACCGGGTCTTTCACGGGCCCTTCGCCGATGCCCAGATGCAACGTATCGCGCGCCTCGGAAAGCGGAATGTCGCGCCACTCCGTGCGCGCGCGGCCCATATCGACCGTCACGCGCCCGTCGCGGCCGCGCGCGCAGTCGAGGATGCCGGCCGCGGTTTCGAGCGCGAGATGATCGGCGCCGCGCTCCGCCATCAGGTACTCGGCGACGCAGCGCGTGCCGTTGCCGCAGGCGCCGGAGGCCGAGCCGTCGCTGTTGAGGAACGCGAGCCCGAGATCGCCCACGCCGGTGGGCGAGGGGCCGATCAGGATGATCTGGTCGCAGCCGATGCCGCGATGCCGGTCGGCGATGGCAACCGCCTCCTTGGACGTCGGGGGCGCGCCGCCATGGCGCAGGTCGAGAACGACGAAGTCGTTCCCGGCCCCGTGCATCTTGATGAAATCTTTGGGCTGCATGGCCGCCTTATATGGGCAGCCCGGCGGCCGAGTCCATGCGGCGGGCGTGCCGCCGGCTACTTCACCCGCAGCAGCTCGACCTCGAACAGCAGCGTGGCGTTGGGCGGAATGATGCCGCCGCCGGCGCCGCTCGCCCCATAGGCAAGCTGGGGCGGGATGATCAGCGTGCGGTGGCCGCCTTCCTTCATGCCGGCCACGCCTTCGTCCCAGCCCTTGATCACCCGCCCGGCGCCGAGCGGAAACGAAAACGGCCCGCGCCCGCGCGAGGAATCGAATTGCTTGCCCTTCAGGCCGTCGAGATAGAGCCAGCCCGTGTAGTGAACCTCCACGTCGCGGCCCGACGCGGCGGTCTTGCCGGTGCCGGCTTTCGTGTCGGTGTAGCGCAGGCCACTGGCGGTGGTCTTTTCCTGCTGTGCGCTGGCGGGCATGGCGGTGGCGACTCCTGACAAAACTAGTGTGGCGGCGAACAGGCGGCGGGAAAGCGACATAGACGAAATTCTCCGTTGCGTTGGATCGAACATAGAGCGGCGCCGGGCGCGTGCAAATCCCCGCCGTGCCGGCTGGACCGCCGCCGTCACAAATGCGCGCGCCACGCCGCCACGAAAGCGCGCTGCGCCTCGGTTTCGGGCGAGGCTGCGGCGGCGTCGCGCGTGAAGCGGCGCAGGCGCATCAGTTCCGCCAGCGCTTCGGCCGGCGCGCGGCCATGGCGCACGAGCCAGCACGCGACCACCGTGCCGGTGCGGCCGATGCCGGCATGGCAATGCACATAAACCGCGCGCCGTGCCGCGAGCCATTCGTCGATCGCATCGAGAATCGTGCGCATCGTCGCGATCTCGGGCAGGCCGAAATCGCGAATCGGAAAGCGCCGGTGCAGCGCGTCGCGCCCGGCCGCGCGCGCGAGCCGCGCCGCGTCGTCCGCGTAGCCGCCAGGATCGCGCGCCGGTGTTAGATCGACGAAGCCGCCGATGCCGGCCGCGACCAGCGCGGCGAGATCGGCCGGCGCGGCTGGATAGGCGCCGGCCGCGAAGCGCGCGGGGTCGACCCAGTAGGACGTTGCGGGAAGAAGGCGTGACATTGCGCGATCATTCGCGCAGCGGCGTGGAAGGCACAAGTGTTGCGAAGCCGCCGCACCTGGGGCCGCGTGCTCAATCGCCTAAAATCGTCCGCAACTGCCGCTCGCCGAGCGGCATGGCGGCGCCGGACTTGAAGGCGTGCCACAGCTGTTCTTGCGCCGTGCCGGCGTAGTGCGCCGGCATCGCGGCGTGCTCGCGGTCGATGCGCCAGGTGGATCCGGCGTAGCGGCGCAGCAATTCGGCGATGCGGCGTGCGCGGGCGGTGATGCCGGCCGCGGGGCACATGATCTCGCGCAGACGACGCAGCGCGGCGTCGCGGCGGCGGATCGCGTCTTCGCGCCACCACGGGATGCCGCCCTGGGCCTGGAGAAGGCCGAGCGCGCCGTCGAGATCGCGCGCCTCGCGGCCCAGAAAGCGCTCGATGCCGCTCGCCAGCCAGCCGGCGAGGTCGGGCGGGAGGGCCGCGCCCTGGCGGCAAAAGCTGGAAACGTCGCGCAAGCGGTCGATGGTCGTGGACATGGCAGGCCTCACTGAATGACCTGCGCATTATGTAAGTGATCACTCACTTTGTCAATAGAGCGACGACCCCGTCCCGAGATATTTTACCTTGCAATTGCCCGGGGCACGCCAACTTGGCAGGTTCGGCCGCTGGGCGCAGACAGCCGGGGAGCACGGCGATGCCAGTATGGCCGCCGCAATCGCGAAGATGATCCTGCCGGGCGCAGCCGGTAGGCTGGGCGAGGTCTGGTGCACGCCGCCGGTCGCGGTCATCGCCTTCAACCGTCCGCATTATCTCGGCCAGTTCCTCGCCAGCCTCGCGGCACAGCAGCCCCGGATCGAACCGCGGCGCGTTCATCTCTTCCTGGACGGCGCCGTCAACCGGTACAGCGGGATCCGGCGGGCCGAAGAGGCGGAGATCGCGGCGAGCCTTGCCGTTTTTCGCGAGCACTTCCCGCGAGGTCACGTGCATGCCAGTGCCCACAACATTGGGATCGCCGAGAACATCCTGCGGGCGGAGAGGCTGTTTTTCGAAGAGCTGCGCACCCCGGTCGGCTATTTCTTCGAGGACGATCTCGTGCTCTCGCCGCACTACGTCGCCGCGCTCGATTTCATGCGTCGCGCCTTCGCGCGGTTCGATCGCATCGTTTACTTCAATGCAAACGGCGCCCATCGCGCGAGCCTGGCGGAGCAGCGAAACAACGCTCGAAAGCTGATGTTCATGGGCGGCCTCACGGCTTTCGCGCTCAAGCGCAGCCATTGGCTTCGCTTGCAGTCCTTCCTGGGCGACTATTACCGGCTGGTCATCGGCTGCGACTACCGAATGCGTCCGCGCGCGGAGCTCAAAGCGCTTTTCCGATCATGGGGAAAGTCGCAGACGCACCCACATGTCAGCCAGGA
>CAYZSG010000107.1:4321-17011 GCA_964481045.1 uncultured Candidatus Odyssella sp.
CCAACGCATCGAGCAGCGCGTCGATCACGGCTGGTGGCGCGCCGGTGGCGCCGCCTTCGCCGGCGCCTTTGACGCCGATGGGATTGGTCCGGCACAGCACCTCGTGCGTGTCCACGGTCAGCATCGGCATGTCGGCGGCGCGCGGCAGCGCGTAGTCCATCAGCGAGCCGGAGAGAAGCTGGCCGGTCTCCGCGTCATAGGCCACGCGCTCCAGCAGCGCTTGGCCGACGCCCTGCGCAATGCCGCCATGCGCCTGGCCGTGCACGAGCAGAGGATTGATCACGCGGCCCACATCGTCCACCGCCGCATAGCGCGCGATGCGCGCGGCACCGGTCTCGGGATCGACCTCGATCTCGCACACGTGGCAGCCATTGGGGAACGTCAGCCCCTCGGTGCGGTATTCGAGATCGCCGGCAAGCTCGCCCGCGGGCGCGCCCGGCACTTTGCCGTCGCGCGCCGCGGCGGCGGCTTCGGCCAGGGTCACGGCGCGATCGGTGCCGCGCACGCGGAACGCGCCGCGCGCGAACTCGATGTCCTCCGCCGCCGCTTCGAGCATGTGGCTCGCGATCGCCGTGCCCTTTTCGATCAGAGCCTTCGCGGCGCCGAGCATCGCGCTGCCGGCCATGCGCATCGAGCGCGAGCCGTGCGTGCCGGCGCCCTTCTCGACCAGCGCCGTGTCGCCGAAGACCACGCGCACCGATCCGAACGGCACGCCGAGGCGTTCGGCCACCACCTGCGCGAAGCTCGTCTCGTGCCCCTGGCCGTGATTGTGCGTGCCGACAAGCACCGTCACGCGTCCGTCCGGCTCCGCGCGCAGTTTCGCGTATTCGAGCGGCTGGCCGCCGGCGCTCTCGATATAGCAGCCGACTCCGCGGCCATAGAGCATGCCGCGCCGCCGCGCTTCGGCCTTCCGCGCGGCGAAGCCGTTCCAGTCGGCGGCGGCCTGCGCTTTCGCCATCACCGCCGCGAAGTCGCCGCTGTCGTAGTTGGAGCCGGTCGGCGTCTTGTAGGGCATCGCCGCGGGTGGGATGAAATTGCGCCGGCGCAATTCGAGCGCGTCGATGCCGGTGGCGCGCGCCGCCGCCTCGATCAGGCGCTCCATCGCATAGATCGCCTCGGCGCGGCCGACGCCGCGATAGGCGTTCACCGGCGCGCAATTCGTGAACGCGGCGCGCAGGCGCAGATGCGCGGCCGGCACGGCGTAGACGCTGGTGGCGAGCCGCATGATGTTGATCGCCGCCGCCCAATGGCCGAGCGTCGTGATGCAGGCGCCGATGTTGTGCAGCGCTTCGAGCTTCACCGCGAGGAAGCGGCCATCGGCGTCGAGCGCGAGCGCGGCCTCGATGTGCTGGTCGCGGCCCTGCGTATCGGTGAGGAAGCACTCGGAGCGGTCGGCGCGCCATTTCACGGGCCGGCCGAGGAGGCGCGCCGAAACGGCGGCGAGGATGTGCTCGGGATAGAGATAGCTGCGCGCGCCGAAGCCGCCGCCGACATCGTCGGCGATCACGCGAAGCCGCTCGGGCGGCACGCCGAGCACCTGCGAAAGCACGAGCCGCTGGCGCTGCACGCTCTGCGTTCCGCAGCGAAGCGTGATACGCTCCGCCGCCGCATCGTACTCGACCAAGGCCACGCGCGGCTCCATGTAATGCACGATGAGCCGGTTGTTGAGATGCGGCACGCGCACCACATGCGCGGCCGCCGCGAAGGCGCGCTCCGCCGCCGCCGCGTCGCCGTGCTCGGTGTCGAAGCAGAGATTGTCCGGCAGCTCGTCCCAGATCCGCGGCGCATCGGGCGCCAGCGCCCGGCCGGGTTCGGTGACGGGCGCGAGCTCTTCGTACTCCACCGCGATGCGCTCGGCGGCGTCTTGCGCCAGCGCGCGCGTCTCGGCGACGACGAACGCCACCGCCTCGCCGGCATAGCGCACCTTGCCGCGCGCAAGCGGATAGTTCGGCGGATCGGGCAGCGGCGAGCCGTCGCGATTGAGGAACGTCGATGTGGGCTGGCGCGACCAGGTCGGGATCGGCTTCACGCCCTCGCGCTCCAGATTGCTCGCGGTCAGAACGAGGCGCACGCCCTTGATCTTGCGGGCGCGTGACGCGTCGATATGGAGAATGCGCGCATGCGCGTGCGGCGCCCGCAACACATAACCGTGCGCCATGCCGGGCGGCGCGAAGTCGTCGCCGAAGCGCCCCTGCCCCATAACGAGGCGGCGATCCTCCACGCGCGGCACCGGTTGCCCAACGCCGAAGCTTCCCGCCGGCCCCGCGCTCATCGCCCGCCTCATTGCTTAACGCGGCGACTCTGTGTTGACGCGAAGGGGGATGCAACCGTTAACCCCGAGCGACGCGCTTTCCACAAGCGCCGGCTCTTGCGCGGCGCGGCAATTCACCTATGAATGGCGGAATGAAGGACACGCTCACGAGCCCGCCGGTGCCGCCGCCCGAATTGCGCACGGCAAAATTCCGCATCGGACAGGTGGTGAAACACCGCGTGTACCCGTTCCGCGGCGTGATCTTCGACGTCGATCCGGTGTTCGCGAACACCGAGGAGTGGTACGCGTCGATCCCGCCGGAGATCCGGCCCAGCAAGGACCAGCCGTTCTATCACCTGCTCGCCGAGAACGCGGAGTCGACCTACATCGCCTACGTCTCCGAGCAGAACCTGTTGCCCGACGAAACGGGCAAGCCCGTCGGCCATCCACAGGTCGACGACATGTTCGCGGAGTTCAAGAACGGCCGCTACACGCCGCGCCAGCGCACCGTCAACTGAGCCGCGCGCGCCTGTTCGTCGGCGCCGGCCGCCACCACTTCGGCGCCGAACAGGATGATCTGCGCCGTGTAATAGACCCACACCAGGAACACGACGAGTGCGCCCGCGGCGCCGTAGCCCGACTGCACGCCGCTCCATTCCACGTAAAGGCCGAAGGCCGCCTTGCCGACCGCGTAGAGGATCGCCGTCGCGATCGCGCCGAGCCAGACGTGGCGCCAGCGGAAATGCGAGGTGAGGCGGAACACGGCGGCAAACACCAGCGCCGTCACCGCGAGCGACACGGCGACTTCGACCGCGCGCCACGGCAGCGCCGAGCCCGGCAGATCGCGCCCGAGCCCTTCGAGGGCCGCCAGCCCCGACGAGATCAGCAGCGCCGCCAGCAGCAGCAGGCCCGCGCACACTACGAGCACGGTCGCGATTGTGTAGGTGCGGACGATGCCCGCGAAGCCGGCGGGCGGCGCTTTCGCCTCGCCCTTCCAGATGCGCGCGAGGGCCGAGCGCAGCGCGGCGAAGAAGCTCACCGCGCCGATCACGAGAGCTCCGGCGCCGGCGAGCCCGGCCCAGAAGCCGTGGCGCGGCTTGCCCGCGATCTCGACGATGCCGATCAGCGCCTTGGCCGGTTCGGCGCCAAGCTGAAAGGCGAGCTGGCTTTCGAGGCCGCGGCGAACGGACTCCTCGCCGAAGATCACGCCGGCGATCGCCGCCGCGATGATCAGAAGCGGCGCCGCCGAGAACAGGCTGTAGTAGGCGAGGCCGGCGCCCAGTTGCGGAGCGTCGTCTTCGATCCAGCAGCGCGCGGCGCGTCCGAGGATGCGTCCCAATTGTCCCAAGGCCGGCATGCGTCCATCCGCGAGGCCGCGCGTCGTGGCGCCTTCATGCAGAACGCAAGGGGCGCGGGCGCGGTTCCGCGTCAGCGCTCGCCGAGCGAATCGCTCAGCAGGCGATAGAACGGGTCGAGGAAGCGGTCGAGCACCGTGCGCCGGCCGGTGCGGATGTCGACCTGGCCGGTCATACCGGGAATGATCGGCAGAAGCTGCTTGTCGCGCTCGAGATAGGCCTTCTGCGTGCGCACGCGCACGCGGTAATACGTCTCGCGCTCGCCGTGCGCGTTCTTCTTCTCGTCGACGATGGCGTCCGAGCTGATCTCGACCACCTTGCCATCGATGCCGCCGAAGATGGAATAGTCGTAGGCGCTGATCTTGACGGTGGCGTCCTGGTCGAGGCGCAGGAATGCGATGTCCGCCGGCTTGATGCGCACTTCGACGAGCAGCGTGTCCTCGGCCGGCACGATCTCGATCAGCGCGTCGCCGGCCTTCACGATGCCGCCGATCGTGGCCACGCCCACGGTCTTGACGATTCCGCGCACCGGCGATTTCAGCTCGGTCAGCGCCAGCGTCTGCCCTTCCTTCTGGATCTGCGGGCGCAGCGCCGCGATCTGCGCCTCGGCTTCGTTGAGCTCCTTGCGGGCTTCCGAGCGGAATTGCGCGCGCTTGTCTTCCACCTTCTGCTGGGCCTCGCGGTGCGCGGCCTCCGCGCGCGGGATGCCGCGGCGCTCGCTTTCGAGCTGGCCGGCGGTCTCGAGCGAGGCGCGCTGCGCCACTTGGCATTCGGACAGCGATGCCGAGCCGCTGCGATAGGCGCGGCACGTGTCGTATTCCTCGGCGCGGTTGAGGCGCAGGCGCGCGTCGAGCCGCGCCACCGTGCTCTTGGCCTCGCGGAGCTGCTGCTCCTTCTGCGCCACCTGCTGCTCGAGCGTGGCGAGCTCGCCCTTCTGCTGCCGCGAGCGACTGCGGAACGCCGCCGTCTCCTGCTCGATCTCGCGCGGCGCGCTGTTGCGCACCTCTTCGGGGAACGCCACGGCCTCCTTGTCCTCGGCCTCGGCGGTGAGGCGTGCCACGCGCGCCATCAGCGCGTAGAGCCGCGCCAGCTTCTCGTCGAGCGTGGCCCGCGAGGGCGTCGCGTCGATGCGCATCAGAGGCTGGCCGGCGGCGACCGTGTCGCCCTCCTTCACGAAGATCGCCTTGACGACGCCGGAGTCCGGCGCCTGCACGACCTTGTTCTGGCCCGAGGAGATCACCCGCGATTCCCCGCGCGTGATGTCGTCCATGTAGGAAAGCCGCGCCCACACGAGCAGCGCCAGCACCAACGCGCCGAGCGCCATCGCGAGATAGCTGCCGAAGCGCCGCGCGCCCTCGGTCGCCACCGCCTCCACGCTGGACTGGAGGAAGGCGGGATCCGTGTAGTTGAAGGTCTCGGGCTTCGGCGCCGATCCGTCCATGGCTCAGAGGCTCTCGGCGGACGGCCGGGCCGATTCCGCTGGGCGGCCCGGCTCGTCGACGTGAAGGCGCCGCGAGGACTTGGTGAGCGGCTTCAGGATGTAGGCGAGCAGCGATTTCTCGCCGATCTTGATCGAGATCTGCGTCGTCATGCCGGGGCCGATCGGCAGCGCCTTGCCGCCGTTCTCGAGATAGCTCTTCGTCGTGCGGACCTTCACGCGATAGTAGGTTTCGCCCGGCTTCTCCGGTGCCTCGATCGCATCGGGGCTGATCTCGAACACGTTGCCCTCGAGACCGCCATAGGTCGAGAAGTTGTAGGCCGTGATCTTGACGAGCGCGTGCTGGCCGAGGCGGATGAACGCGATGTCGCTGGGCCGCACGCGGCCCTCGATCACCAGCGAGTCGTCGAGCGGCGTGATCTCCACCAGCGGCTCGCCGGCCTTCACGACGCCGCCCTTCGTGGCCACGCGCAATTGCTTCACGATGCCGCGCAGCGGCGCCTTCACCTCGTTCGTCTTCACGTCGAAAGTGAGCTTCTCGAGCTTCTCCTTGAGCCGCGAGATCTCGCTCTCGGTGTCGTTCAGATCCTTGCGCGCCTCGGAGACGAACACGTTCTTGCGGTCGGCGTGCTTCTGGCGCGACTCGAGGATCGCGGACTGGATCCGCGGCACCCGGAGACGCTCGGTCGCCAGCTCGCCCTCGGCATCCTTGGTTTCGCGCTGCAGGCGCAGCAGCTCGAGCCGCCCGACGACGTTGACGCCGACGCGCAGCGCATTGCCGTATTCGGCGCGCAGCGAGGCCAGCTTCTTCTCGATGCTGGATACGATCGCCTCCTGCTGCCCAAGCTCCTGTTCGCGCTGCTTGATCTGCTCCTCGAGGCCTTTGAGCTCGGAGACGAGGCTTTCGTGTCGCGCGCGGAACAATTGGCGCTCGAGCGAGGCCGCTTGCGGCGAGGCCGCTTCGATGTCGCTCGCGATCTCGATACTGTCCTGCCCGGTCGCCTCGGCGCGCAGCCGCGCGGCGCGCGCGGCGAGCGCCGCCATGCGCGCGCTGTTCTCGCCGAACTCGGCCTGCGAGTCGCGGTTGTCGATCTTCAGCAGCACCTGGCCCGGCTTCACCTCGTCGCCCTCGCGCACGAGGATATCGCTCACGATGCCGCCGTAGAGATGCGCCACCACCTGTGTTTGCCCGGACGGGATCACCTTGCCGTCGGCGCGCGTCACCTCGTCGAGCTGGATCACCGACGCCGTGAGCACGAACAGCAGCAGGCCCACGCCGACCGCGCCCAGCATCCAGGTCGCCAGCCGGTGCGGGCGGCGGATCGCCGCCGCGTAGAGCTCGGGCATCATCTCGGCGTCTTCGCGATGGCGCGGCCGCGCGGCGATGCCCTTCTCGGCCGCCTTGGCGCCTTCGATCAGCTTGTCGATTCCCGGAATCCTGGCCATGTCGGCGTCCTAGCTCGCTCCGCGGATCTGGCCCTTGGCCAGCGTCTCGAGCACCTTGTCGCGCGGCCCGTCGGCCACGATCTTGCCGCTGTCCATCACGATCACGCGCTCCACCAGCGTAAGCAAGGACAGGCGCTGAGTCACGAGCACGAGCGTCTTGCCCTCGAGGATCTCGCGCAGGCGGGCGATGAGCCAGTCCTCGGAGCCCTTGTCCATCGCGCTGGTGGGTTCGTCGAGGATCACGATGTTGGGGTCGCGCACGATCGCCCGCGCGATGGCAATCGACTGGCGCTGGCCGCCCGAAAGCGACTCGCCCCGTTCGCCCACCTGAAGGTCGAAGCCCTGCGGATGACGCGCGACGAAGCTGTCCACGCCGGCGATGCGCGCGGCGCGCAGGATCGCGGCGTCGTCGGCATAGGGTGCCCCCATCGCGATGTTCTCGCGCACCGAGCCGAAGAACAGGAATACGTCTTGCGGCACGTAGCCGATGTTGCGGCGCAGATCGGCCGGATCGATCTGCTTCATGTCGGTCCCGTCGATGCGGATGGCGCCCTTCTGCGGCTGGTAGAAGCCGAGGATCAGCTTCTCGATTGTGCTCTTGCCCGAGCCGATCTTGCCGATGATGGCGACGCGCTCGCCCGGCCGGATTGAAAAACTCACGCCGTCGAGCGCCGGCAGCGGCTGGTTGGGATAGGTGAACTCGATATCGCGGAATTCCATCGCGCCGCGCAGGATCGGGCGGTGGACGAACTGCGTGCCGACCGGCCGCTCGACCGGCAACTGCATGATCTTGTCGATCGTCTTGAGCGACACCATCGACTGGTCGAAGCGAGTCAGCAGCGCGGCCACCTGCGTGAGCGGTGCCATCGCACGGCCGGTGAGGATCGTGCACGCGATCAGCGCGCCTACGGTCAGCTGGCCCTCGAAGATGAGGTACACGCCGACCACGACCACGGCCACGCTCACGATCTGGCTGACGAGGCCGGTGAAATACTGTCCGAACTGCGATAGCTCGCGCGCGCGCTGCGCGCTCTTCGCCGTCATGCCGACGAAGCGCTCCCAGTTGCGCTGCGTGCGGCCTTCGGCGCCGAGGCCCTTGATCGTCTCGAGGCCCACGATGCTCTCGACGAGCAGCGCGTGCTTCTGGGCGGATTCGCGCGCGGACTGCGTCACGACCTTGTTGAGCGGCACCTGCAGGAACCAGCCCACGCCGATGATCAGCGGCACCGCGATCAGCGGGACCAGCGCCACCGGCCCGCCGATGATCGCCACCACGGCGATGAACAGCAGCACGAAGGGCAGGTCGATCAGCGTGACGAGCGTCGCCGAAGTGAAGAAATCGCGCAGGCTCTCGAACTCGCGCAATTGCTGCGCGAACGCGCCGGCCGATTGCGGGCGCTGGTCGAGGCGGATGCCGAGCACCTGCTGGAACACGGCGCTGGCCATGATCACGTCGGCGCTGCGCCCCGCGGTGTCGACGAAATACGAGCGCAGCATGCGCAGCAGGAATTCGAACGCGAAGATGATGCCGACGCCGAGCACCAGCACCCAGAGCGTTTCCTGCCCCTTGGTCGGCACCACGCGGTCGTAGACGTTCATCGTGAACAGCGGCAGCGCGATCGCGAACAGGTTCACGAAGATCGCGGCCAGGCCCACCTGCGTGTAGATGCGCCAGAAGCGGCCGAGCGTGCCCCAGAACCAGTTTTGCGTCGGGCGTATCTCGGTGGCTTCCGATCGCGCGTCGAACTGGTATTCCGGCCGCGCGAACAGCGCATAGCCGGTATAGCCCTGGGCGAGTTGCTCCTGCGCAACCTCGACCGTGCCGTGGCCGGTCTCCGGCACGATCACGGTCGCCTTGCCGCCCGTCAGCGCGGTCAGGACGCAGGCGCGCGAATCCTTGAGCAGGAGCACGCAGGGCAGCGAGAGATCGGAGATCTCCGCGATCGGGCGCTTGACGATGCGCGCGGCGAGGCCGGCGCGCGCGGCGGCGCGGATGAAGAGATCGGGCGTGATGCGGTTCTGCACCAGCGGCAGGCCGGCGGTGAGCGCTTCGGCCGAGTGCGGGCGCTCGAAGATCGCGGTGAGCACGATGAGGCAGTCGAGCAGCGGATCGTCGGCGCGCGCGGTCTGCTGCGGAATGCGCCAGTTCGCGGCCGCGGCCGCTGCGGAAACCGCGGCGGCGGCCGCAGTTGCGGCAGCATCGGCCGGCGCGCTGCGCTCCACGATCGGCGGCGGCGGAATCGCCGAGGCCTGGCGCGGCGCCGCCGGCTGGTGCGACGCCGGCGTGGGAGGCGTTGGCAGCGGCGGCGCGCCCGCGGCCGGAGGCACGCGCGCGGCGGGAACGTGGATCGTCGGCGCCGGTGCTTGCGGCGCCGATGGCTGTAGCGCCGCCGGCTTTGGCGCCGGGGGCAGGGGAGCCGGGGCGGGCTGCGCATGCACCGGCGGAACCGGGAACGGATTGGATGAGGAAGGCGCGGGGCGCAGCGGCGTCACGTTGCTCTCGTGCCGAGGACCGCGCGCCACCTCGAAATGCTGCGCATTGTCGTCGGTGCGCGCCGGGAATTGAATCGGCTGCGCGGGCGTCAAGAGCGGGCGCGCCGGCGGCGCGATGCGTCGCGAATCGCCGGTGGAAGGCGGAAGCGGGGCCGGCGCCGCGGCCGGCGTGGCGGCGGGCGGCGCAGCGGCGGGCTGCTTGCCGGGCGCCAGCGCTTCGCCCGGCGGCGGCGGCGCGCGGCGGGTCATCGGCGGCTGCCCGGGCGGCAGCGCCTCATCCTGTGGTTGCGGCGAGGCGGCGTGATCCGGCACGATCTTCCCGACACTGGCAGTGGTCACGCTGGTACTCCCCCCGAAACTCCGCCGAAAAGAAATGTTCGGCTCAGGTCCCCGCCGTGCTGCGGCACGGCGGCATTCGGGGCAAAGCGTTAGACTAGCACTTTCGGCGGCCCCGGCGCAGCAGCGCCGCGACCACCGTGGCAACGTACCAAGGCGATTGCCCCAACGGCTCCGAAACCTGATGCAGCAAAGTTAACACTTCGTTGCCAAGTACGATTACCGCCCCTTGCAAAGTAAACGGTACAGTAAAGGCCACTTCGGAATGTCTAGTGATCCCCCACTATTGGCTTGTACTGAAATACCATCTGCACCGCGAGTCCTGGGCAAAGGCCCATGTATTGCGGAAAAAATCGTGTTTCCGCTTTAACCACGATTTCCCTTGCACTCTGGTTAATCAATTATTTACTTGTCGCGTCCAAGAGTAAATCGGCATACTGCACGGGAAGTGGCCGGCGTGCGCGGGGACTGCGTGGGAATGCCTCACGCTCGCTCGCCGTAACCATCCCGGGGATTTGCGGGGGAATCATGAAGAGCCTTGCCACGATGTCAACGCGCATGGCGGCCGCGGCCGCGTTCGGCGCATTCGTCCTGTCGGCCGGCGGGGCCGGCGCGAAAACGCTCAAGGAGGCCGCCGAGACGGCGGTCGCCACCCATCCCGAAGTGGGACAGCTTCGCTTCTCGCGGCGCGCGATCGAACAGGAACTGCGCGCGACGCGCGGCGGCTACCTGCCGCAGCTCGATGTGCGCGGCGCGATCGGCCACGAATGGACCAATAACGTCGCGACGCGCACGCGCGAAGGCCGCGGGCGATTCGGCGAGAGCGGCTGGGTCGACATGAACCGCTACGAGGCGGGCGTCAGCCTCCGTCAGCTTCTGTTCGACGGCTTCGCCACCGACGGCGAGGTGAACCGCCAGTTCTATCGGGTGGAGTCGTCGGCACATCGCACGTTGGACACGGCGCAAGTGATCGCGCTGCGCGCCGCCGAGGCCTATCTCGAAGTCCAGCGTACGCAGCGCATCCTGGAAATCTCGCAGCAGAACGTGCGCGTGCACGAGGAGATCCTGCGCCGCGTGCAGGCGCGCGCGCGCGGCGGCCGCGGACCGCAGTCCGACGTCGATCAGGCGCAGGGCCGTCTCTCGAACGCGCAGGCCAACGTCGCCACGGCGCGCCGGCAATACGGCGACGCGGTGGCGCTCTACCTGCAGGCGGTCGGCGAGCAGCCGGCGGCGCTGACCGACACGAGCTCGCCCGACAGCGCGCTGCCGCCGAGCGCGGAAGACGCCGTCACGGCCGCGATGGAGCAGGCGCCGGCGGTGCGCGCCGCGATGGCCGACGTGCGCGTCGCGCATGCGGCGATCGGGGTCGCGGATTCGCGCTGGTTCCCGCTGATCACGGCGGAGGCCAACTACAATTTCCTCTACAACGCCGACGGCACGCGCGGCCAGGCGCAGCAGTTCTCGCTCATGTTGCAGGGCCGCTGGAATCTCTATCGCGGCGGCTCCGACGTGGCGCGCAAGCGCGAAGCGGTGGCACGCCTCTACGAAAGCCGCGAGACGCTCGAGCGTTCGCGCCGCGAGGTGGCGCAGCAGACGCGCGTGTCGTGGAATGCCGTGCAGTCCGCGCGCGAGCGCCGCGTCGCGCTCCAGCAGCAGCTCGCCGCCAACGAGCGGGTGCGCGTCGCCTATTCGCAGCAGTTCGACCGCGGGCGCCGCACGCTGCTCGACCTGCTCGACATCCAGAACGAAATCTTCAACAACCAGACCGGAATCGTGACCGAAGAAGCGACCGTGCGCTTCGGCATCTTCCGCACGCTCGCGAGCATGGGCCGCCTGCTCGATACGCTCGGCATCGCGCCGCCGGGCGAGGCCACGCGCCCGGCGCCGCGCAGTGTGTTCCACACCGTGCAGGACGACGTCATGCCGCGGCGTGACGACTTCATCCACACCTGGCGGACCCCGGCATTGGGCCCGCGCGGTGACCAGCCTGCGCCACCCCCGGCCGCCAGCGAGCCGCCGGCAGCGACGCCGACGACGGCGCCGGGCCAGCCGGCGCAGCCGGCGCAGCCAGGGCAGCCGCCACGCCAGTAGTCCTCGGCAAGTTTTCGAACGCGAATCGCGCCCTGCTCACCGAGCGGGGCGCGATTTTTTTGTGGGGACAGGGGCGGCGGCTCCGGGCGCGTGTGTTAACCATGTCAGCCTTAAAGCCTGCTGGCGTTAAGCACGATCTTGTTTGACGCCGCGAATTTCCTCGGATATTGACGCCCATCCTTGCTTCGAGCCTAACGGAATTGGTTAACGGCTCGACGGCATGACCGATGACTGGCCCCGCGGGGCCGTCATCGCGGCCGCCTCCGGTCCCTGCGGGACCGATGGGTTCGCTCCCCGAGGCGGCGGCGATGGGTTGGATCTGCACCCGGTTCGGCTGAAACGGCGCCGCGCAGTTCGCGCGCCGCACGAGCCGTTCGTGCCGGATGGGTCCACCCCGTTGAGTCTTGAACGCGGGGAGCGTCGCTATGACGACAGACAAGGGCCGTCCCGAAGCGAACGCCGTCGAGCAGACGGAAGGCTTCGAAGTCGCGGCCATGAAAGACGCCGGCATCGGCCGGGTCGAGATCGCGCAATCCGGCGTGACGCCGATCGATGTGCCGAAGCCCGACTCCGGGCAGACGGTCAACGTCACCGTCGTGGCGGGCCGCCCGCTGAAGCTGGCGTTCGACGCCGCCGACGTGAAGGCGCGCGAGGTGGTGAAGGACGATCTGGTGCTGGAGTTCGAGAACGGCGGCAAGGTCGTTCTCAAGGAATACATGACCGCGTTCGGCATGCTGGGCGAGGTGCGCACCACCATCATCCAGCCCGACGGCAAGCACTATGCGTTCACCGAGTTGCTCTCGCCCACGGCCGGGCCGCGCAAGAGCGCCGAGAAGCCGGCGCCCGGCACGCCGGGCGACGTCGTCATCATTCAGAAGCCGGCGGCCGGCGAGAAGCAGAGCTTCAAGCTGACCGACGAAAAGCCGATGGCGCTGAACTTCGGCTTCGGCCAGGTCGCCAAGTCGCAGGTCGACAAGGACGGCAACCTCGTCCTCACCTTCAAGGACGGCGCCGTCCTCACCCTCGAAGGTTATAGCGCGCTCAAGGACAACAAGAGCATCGGCGTCTATTTCGCCAAGGGCGACAAGATCGCGCTCACCGATCTGGCGCCGGGCGCCGGGCCGGCCGATCTCGCGCCGGGTGCCGGCGAAGATCCGGGCGCCGAGGGCGGCCGTCTCTTCACCGAGTTCGCCCCTGGCGGCACGCTTGGCCCGCTCGATCATCTTGGCCCGCTGCCGCCATTGCCGTTCACGCTGATCCCGCCGCCGGGTCCGCCGGGC
>CAYZSG010000108.1:0-16757 GCA_964481045.1 uncultured Candidatus Odyssella sp.
GGGCGCAGGCGCCGCGGCGGGCGTTCCGCCGGCCATGAACGGGGTGAGATTGAGCGACGGCATCACGAGCGAGCCCGTGACGGTCGGCACCGGGCCCATCGTCACCGCCAGTTCGCCGGTGGCCGCGATCTCGTCGAGCTTGAACGCGAGCGCCGTGAGCGAGACGCGATCGGCCGCCACGCTCACCGTCGCCGAGAAATTCATCGGTCCGAACGCCTTGCCCGGCGCCATCGGCGCGCCGGCCCAGGCGGCGAGCGCGCGCACCGACGGGATGTCGATCTTGAGCGGGCCCGAGATCCGCGAGGCCTTGGGATTTGTCGGATCGGCCTGCGCGCGGCCCTGCAGCGTGATCTTGCCGAGATCGCCGAGGTTAAGCTCGATCGCGAGATCGGACGGCTGGCCCTTCATCATCTCGATCGGCGCCTTGACCTCGGTCTTGAACGCGACCTGCTTGCCCTTGTAGTCGACGTCGCCCGATAGCAGGAACGGGCGCGCGCCGCCGGGCAGCGAGATGTCGAGATTGGCCTTCGCGACCTCGTAGCGGGCACCCGTACGCGCGTCGGCATAGACGACGTTTCCGCGCACGATGTGTAGCGATTCGACCTGCAGCGTGTTGAAGATGTCGGTCGGCAATTTGGCCGGCGCCTGCGCAGAATCGCCCGGTTTCGGCGGCGCCGGTGCCTGAGGCGGTGGCGGCGCGGCGCCCGCTGCCTTGTCGAATTGCCAGTTCGGCTTTCCGTCCTTGTCCACCTCGAGCACGATCGAGGGCTCGACGAGTTCCAGCGCCACGATCTCGAAGCGTCCGCTCAAAAGCGGCACGAGCTTGAGCTTCAGGTTGAGGCCCTTCAGCTTCACCATGTCCTTCTGCGCGGCGCCGGGCCGGTTTCCGAACACGACGTCGCTGGCCGACAGCTCGAGGCTCGGCAGGATCGAGAGCTTCAGCGCGCCGCCGAGCTTCAGATCGCGCCCGGTGGCGGCTTTGACGCGCGTCTCGATCTGGTCCTTGTAGGTCGAGGTCGGGATGAGGAACGGCACGATCAGCGCCAGCGCCACGAGGACGACGACGACCGACAACGTGCCGACGACGATACGCTTCAGCCAACGCATGCTCTGCTCTCCCTGACCGGCAGCGCGGCGGACCTTGAGCCGTCCGCACCCGCCCCTCTCGCCAGCGCGCCGGGCAAATCTCGCGCGCGGCCTTTGCTCAATGACATAACCTTATGGCGCTCGTGTGGCACGGCAAAGACGCCGCTCCGCGCGCGGGATGAGTTCATTCCGCACACGCGCGAACTGTCGATCGAACGAAATTCGTGGCCTCCCTGCTCGTGCGCGTCCCGAATTGCATGGCGATCATTGCGGAGCCGCGCAGGCACGCGTTGACGCAGATCAAGCCGGGGCAGGATGCGGTTGGAACATGTCCAATAACAGTTTATGTCGTCGCCGGGACGGATCGCCGGGCACTATAAGCCCGTGTGGTCCCGTATGGTATAACGCCGATCAACGATAGACCGGGCCGTGCCCGGCGAGGGAGACTTTGCATGCGCGTCGTGTTCGCTCTCGTGGCCGCGATGGCCACGGCCGGGATCGCCGGCGAGGCCGCGGCCCAGGCCGCCCAGTGTTTCACGCGATACGGCCAGCCGTACGGCCCGGTTTTCCGCATGGAGAATCCGAGCGGCGGCTGGATGCAGTGGGTGCAGCGGCTCGGCGGCTCGTGCCGCCCGATCGCGGAATACGAACGGCAGGGCTACGAGAGGCTGCCGCAGCAGTATCCCGGCGACTATCTGGCCTGGCAGTCGCGCGCGCAGCCCGGCTATCGCCCGCCGGGACCGGACTATGCGCCGGGTCGGCCCGGCTACGACCCCGACGAGCGCGAGTGGCGCGGCGATTCATACCGCGCGTCGTACCTCGTGACCCAGTGGTTCGCGAGCCAGGGGCGTCCCTACGCCCAGGTCGTCGATACCGGCCGCACGAATTTCATCTACGAGCGGCAATGGCGCATCTTCATCGCGCGCTGGGGCGACGGCAGCCGTTCGCGCGTCGCCGTGCGCTACAGCCGGCGCCAGGGCGGAAGCTACATCGCGATGCAGTCTTATGGCGGCGGCGCCTGGAGCGAGCCGCAGCCGATCGGCCAGTAGCGCCGGAGCTCGGGCGCCGCGGCGCTCAAGCGCCGCGCGCGACCGCGTCGAGCAGCGCCGCGAACTGCGCGCGCACGATGCCGGGGCGAAATGCCTCGGGCAGCAGCGAGGCGCGCGGGGCCGCGGGAGCCGCCGCTGCGACCGCGGCGGCGGCGGCATCGAACGCGGCGCCGGCGGGCGCGACGATGACGCTGTTGGGCGCCGCCAGATCCGCGATCTCGCGAATGCCGCCCGCCTCCGGCGTCGCGATCACGCGCGTGCCGAGCGCCAGCGCCTCGAGCGCGGCATTCGGGAGGCCCTCCCAGCGCGAGGGCAGCAATAGCGCATCGGCGCCGGCGACGTGGCGCGGCGCGTCGGCCGCGAAGCCGGGCATGCTCACCCGCGCCGCAAGCCCGCGCGCGTCGCGCGCGGCTTCGAGTTCGGCGCGCGCGGGGCCTTCGCCGAGGATCGTGAGATGCGCCGCGGGATCGGCGCCGGCCATGAATGCGATCAGGCGATCGAACCCCTTCTGCTGCGTGAGCCGCCCGAGGGCGACGTAGCGCGGCCCTGGCCCTGGCGCGCGCGCGACCGGCACGGCGGCGGCGCGCAGCCCGGTTTCATCGACCGGATTGTGCAGCAGCACGATGTTTCCGGCCGGCACGGCGAAATCCTCGGCCAGCTCGCGCGCGAGATAGGCGGCCGGCACGATCACGCACGACGCGCGCCGGTAGAGCCGCGGATAGGCCCAGCGATAGAACGCGCGGCCGGCGGCGGCCGCCGCATGGCGGTGCGGCGTGTTCGCCTCGCGCACGACGATGCGCATCTCGCGCGGCAGGAACGGCCGCGCCGCGAGCAGCGCGAGATTGAGCGCGCCGATCGTCGAGATCGCGATGGCCGGCCGCTTCGCGCGCAGCACGCGCACGAGCGGCCGGATCGCCTGGCGGATGCGGCGCGCGCCGAGATCGGTCACCGGCACGCCCTCGGGAATGAGAGTGCGCCACGGGCCGGTGCCGTCGAGGACGACGATCTCCGGCGCGAATTGCGCGCGGTCGAGGCCGCCGGCGAGCGCCAGCATCACGCGCTCGGCCCCGCCGCCGGCGAAAGACGGAATGACGAACGCGACGCGCATCATCGCCGCCGCGCGCGCGCTATGCCGGCGGCGATGGCGCTGCTATTGAGGGACTGCATCGCCACCGGAGGCAATTTGAACGCGCCCGACCCTCGAATACCGCCGCTCGTGCTCGGCACGGTTCAGCTCGGCATGCCCTATGGGCTCGGCGCGGCGCGCGCCGGGATCGACGAGCCGGCCGCGCATGCGATCCTCGACGCGGCCTGGGCGCGCGGCATTCGCGGCCTCGACACCGCGCGCGCCTATGGCGAGGCCGAGGCGCGCATCGGGCGCTGGCTGCGCCGCCACAGACCGGTGCCGGCGCCGTTCATCGTCTCGAAATTCCCGCCGCTGGGCGAAAGCGAGCGCGCGGACGCCGTCGAGACGGCCCTGGCGGCCTCGCTGCGGCTCCTCGCGCGCGACCGGATCGACGTCTATCTCGCGCATCGCGGTAGCGACCTGCTGCGCCCCGGCGTCATCGACGTCTTGCGGGCCGCGGCGGCCGCCGGAAAGATCGGTGCGTTCGGTGCGTCCATCTATGGCGCGGACGAAGGCCGGAGCCTGCTCCGCATCGAGAGTCTGACCGCGCTCCAGCTGCCGCTGCACCTCGCGAACACCGCGGCGTCGGACGCCGGCCTGCTCGAAGCGGCCGCGCGGCGGGGCGTTTCGGTGTTCGCGCGCAGCGTGTTCCTGCAGGGCCTGCTGCTCGCCGACCCGGACACGCTCGACCGGAATTTCGCCGCCGCCGCGCCGGTGCTTGCGCGCCTCGAAGATCTCGCCCGGGGCGCCGGCACGACGCGCGCGGCGCTGGCGCTGGCGGCCGTGCGCGCGCTGCCCGCCGTGGCCGCGATCGTCGTCGGCGTCGATAGCGTGTCGCAGCTTGACGAGACGCTGGCCGCGCAGGCGGCGCCGGTCGATCGCGCGGCGGTTTCGGAGGCGCTGGTGATCGGCCGGGACTTTCCGCCCGAGCTCGCCGACCCGCGCCGCTGGAATCCCTGACTCCAGCGCGCCGCCCTAGCCGCGCGCGGCCTTGCGCACGATGCCGGCGATGCGCTCGACCGTGGCCGCGTCGAGATAGGGGTGCATCGGCAAGCTGAGGACCCGCTGCGCGAGGCGCTCCGAAACCGGGCACGAGCCCTCACCCCTGCCGTGTTGCCGGTAGGCGGCCTGAAGGTGCATCGGGATCGGATAGTATATCGCCGTCGGCACGCCCTCGTCCTTGAGCGCCGCCGCGATCGCGTCGCGCCGGTCGGACAGAATCGAATATTGCGCCCAGGCCGAGCGGTAGCCGGCCGGGATCTGCGGCGTTTCCACCGCGCCGGCGAGCGACTTCGTGTAGAGGCCGGCAACCTCCTGCCGCCGCTCCAGCTCACCCTCGAACACGCCGAGCTTGGCGAGGATCACCGCCGCCTGGATCGTATCGAAGCGCGCATTCAGGCCGACGCGATCGACCTCGTACTTGCTGCGGCCCTGGCCGTGCACGCGGATCGAGACGAGCTTCGCCTTCAGCGCATCGTCGTCGAGGAAGATGGCGCCGCCGTCGCCGTAGCAGCCGAGCGGCTTGGCCGGGAAGAAGCTCGTGGCAGTGATCGGCGCCAGCGAGCCCACGCGCTTGTTATGCAGCGCGCCGCCGAAGCTCTGCGCCGCATCGTCGATGAGCGCGAGGCCCTCGGCCTCGCAGAGCTTGTTGAGCGCCGCATAGTCGGCCGGCAAACCGAACAGATCGACCGCGATCACGGCGCGCGGGCGATGTGTGCCCTCCTTCTTCACCGCCGCGACTTCGCGCGCGAGGTGCTCTACGTCGATGTTGAACAGCCGCGGATGCACGTCGACATAGACCGGCCGAGCGCCCACGAGCAGCACCACCTCGGCCGTGGCGGTAAACGTGAAGCTCGGAAGGAACACGGCGTCGCCGGGGCCGATGTCGAGCGCCATCAGCGGCGCGATCAGGGCGTCGGTGCCGCTCGAGACGGTGAGGCAATGCTTGCTGCCGGCGAGCGCGGCAAGGCGCTTCTCGCACTCGGCGACTTCCGGACCGAGGATGTATTGCCCGTGCTCGAGCACGCGCTTGATGCCGGCATCGACGCTGTCCTTGATGCGCGCGTACTGCGTCTTGAGGTCGATGAAGGGAATAGAGGTCATTGAGAGGCTCTGCGTGATTGAGGAATGCGGCCAGATCAGGCGGATTTCGCCCAGAACGTGTCGCCGACGAGGATGCTGTCGATATCGACCCAGTCGTGGACGAGCAGCTCGTTGGCGAGATCGACGGGCTTGTTGACGATCGGCTTGCCGTGGATGTTGAGTGACGTGTTGAGCACGCCGCCCACGCCGGATTTTTCGCGGAAGCGCGCGATGATCTCGTAATAGTCCGGCGCGTGCGCCTTGTGGACGGCGTGAACGCGCGCGGTCTTGTCCTTGGGATGGAGCCCGGCGGTCAGCGCGGCCCGCCCCGCCTCGCGCGATTCGAGGCAGCAGGTCATGAAGCGCAGCTCGGCATTGTCGATCGGGTGCAGATAGGTGCCGATGTCCTCCTCCAGCACCGAGGGCGCGAACGGCATCCAGAAGTCGCGGCCCTTGATCGCATGGTTGATCTTTTCGACCGTCTCGGCCTGGGTCGGATTGCCGAGGATCGAGCGGTGGCCGAGCGCGCGCGGGCCGAACTCCATGCGGCCCTGGCAGACGGCAACGATCTCGTTGCGCGCGAGCGCCTCGGCCGCGAGCTGCTTCGCCGCGCCGTTGAGCCGGCGATAGCGCGCGCGCACCGCCGGATGATCGGCGAACGCGGCGATGTCGGCGGGCCCGAAATCCGGGCCGAGATAGCCGTGTTCCATCGGCGCCACGCGCGCGCGGTGCGCGCCGTCCGGCGCCAGCGCGTCCATGAGCGCCCAGGCCGCGCCGATCGAGAGCGATTCGTCGCCCGCGCCGGGCGGCACGAAGAATCCCTCGACGCAGTCGAGCGCGGCCAGCAGCATGTTGGCCTTCACGTTCTGCGCGACGCCGCCGGTGAACACGACTTTCTTCGCGCCGGTGAGCGCCACGGCGGCCTTGACCCAGCGCACCAGGAAATGCTCGGCGAAATCCTGGAGCCCGCCCGCGATGCCGTCGAAGCGGTAGTGACGCATCAAGTCGCGCGTGTGGAAGAACAGATCGCGGATCGCGGGGTTGCGCCTGAAGGCCACGCCGTCGAGGGTCATGTAGTCCAGCAGGATCTCGCGCGGGCCTTTCTTCTTGTGCTCGCGCGCGTAGGGCGCGAGGCCCATCACCTTGTATTCCTCCTCGTTCGGCCGCATGCCGAGCGCGAGGGTGATCATCGAATACATCTTGCCGATCAGACATTCGTGGCTGGCGTGCAGCCGCTCGAACGCGCCGTCCTGTCCGAAGACGTTGACCGAGTCGTAGACGCCGTCGCCGCCGCCATCGAGCGTCAGCGCCGTCACGGGCCCGCCACGCCAGGGCGAAGCGTAGTAGCCGTAGTAGGCGTGGCAGGTGTGGTGATCGAAGCGGTGAATGCGTTCTTTCGGCACGCCGGTGGCCTCGGCGATGAAGCCGAGCCGCAGGTCCTGCGCCTGGATTTTCTCTTCGCGCGACATCTCGGCCGTGTCCTTGAACGGCAATTTGTCGAGCGGATAGTGCGGATTGGATTTCGGCTTGAAGTCCGGGAACACCTCGGCAAACGGCACGTTGCGGTTCTCGTAGAACTTCGCGTGGCGCTTCTTCTCCTGGAGCTTCAGGTGATCCTCGATCGTGAAGGTCGAGAGCGTGCCGATCATGTTGACCGGCACCGCGCGCGTGCCGGCGAGCGCCACGTGATCGATGTCCGCGAGCGTGAGGCCCGTCGCCTCGAGACACGCCTTGATCGCATTCGCGGGAAAGCCGCCGGCCGATTTCACGCGCTGCAGGCGTTCCTCGGCGACCGCGCACAGAATGCGCCCGCCCCTGACGAGGCACGCGGAGGCATCGTGCGAATCGTTGATGCCCAGTATCACCTGATCCAAAACCGGCTTCGTCATTCCTCGGTCCCTGTCGTCCGGACGAATTTCAGGCTGCCGCGCCCGGAACGGCGCCGGCGTCGGCGAGGCGAAAGCCCGGCCTTTGCCGCGGATCGAAGCGATCGCGCGCGACCTGCTCCAGGAGGCCGATCTCGACGTCGAGCCGGCTTTCCCAAGAGGGGATGTGCCGCGCGGCGAACGCGGCGGCGGCCTGCTTATAGCGCGTGCGCAGCGCGGGGTCGCGGGCGAGACGCCGCAGCGCCTCCGCGAGGCTCGCGGCCACGTCGGCGCGCGCGATGCGCGTGCAGACTTCCTCGGGCAGCACGGCGGCGAGATCGGCGTCGATGCCGCGGCGCGCTTCGGGTTCCAATGTCACGACGCAGCATCCGGCGGTGAGCGCCTCGAGCGTCACGTTGCCGAGCGCGCCACCTTCCGCCAGCGCGAGATAGACATCGGCCGCGGCCGTGTAGCGCGGCACTTCGGCGTGCGGCACCCGGCCCGTGACCGCGACGCGATCGCCGAGCCGGTGATCCGCGACGAAGCGCTGCGCGTCCTCCGCCAGCTCGCCGTAGCCGACGAGCAGCGCGCGGAAATCCAGCCCTTCGGCGGCGAGGCGGCGATAGGCTTCGAGCGTCTCCATCACGTGCTTCGTGGCGGCGAGGCGCCCGAGCGAGACGAAGACCGGCCCAGCCGTGTCGGCGAGGCCGTGGCGCGCTAGCAGCGCCGCGCGCTCCGCGGGGGCGAGGGCCGACGCGCGATCCGTGCCGTTCAGCAGCAGCACCAGCCGCTCACGCTGGCGGGCCGTGCGGAAAAACCGGCTGTAGGGCGAGCCCTCCAGCGTGCCGATCACGAGTTTCAGCGGCGCGCGCAGGAGCAGCCGGTCGACGCGATCCATCAGCCGCAGCAGCGGCGAGCGGCCATGGCGGCGCAGTACGAAGATCATCACGCCGAGGCAGCGCCAGACGACGCGGCGGCCAAGCCAGGCGAGCAGCGCGGCCATGCCGAGATTGCCGCGGTCGCAATAGATGACATCGGCCCTTCCCCGCCGGCTCGCGGCCAGAACCGCGCGCGCCTGCGCGAGCCAGGTGACTGGATCGGCCAGCAGGCGCGGCAGCCGCGCCGCGCGATAGGGCAGGATGCGGAAGCGGAGATGGCGGAAATGGCCGAAATCCGGCGTGAGGCCCGAGCCCGGCGGCACGTCGCCGCGGCGTTTCGCGAGCAGCAGCACCTCGGCCGCAATGCCGCGCGCCTCGAGCCGCTCGAGCAGCTTCAGCACGGCCGGCGTGCTCGAAATCTGCCAGGCATCGAAGCGCATTCCGGTGAAGATCCGGCACACCAGCAGCAGGCGCATCGACGTCGTGCGATGTGCGGCCGTTTCGGGCTCAGGCGTGCGCGCGCGCCGCTTCGAGCAGCGCATCGTCGGGGACGAGCGCGAGCGGCCTGGTGTTGCGCGACTTCATGTAGTCGGGCCGGTCGTGCGCCAGCTGCGGCGGCGCGTTGTCCGACGGATTGTAGGCGAAATAGACCTGCCAGCGGTCTTTCTGAGAGAGGTTCTGGCCCGAGCCGTGGATGATGTTGCAGTGGAAGATCGCGCACATTCCGGCGCGGCCGGTGAGCGGCACCGGCGCGGGCAGCTCGTCCATCAAATGGATCTCGGCCTCGCGCTCGACGGCGATCTGCTTGTGCGGGCCGACCATCGCCGGCTTGTGCTTCTGGTAGCCGCGCTTGTGGCTGCCCGGGATCACGTAGAGCCCGCCGCTCATCTCGTCGACGTCGGCGAGCGCGATCATGAACGTCGCCGCGCGCGGCTCTGGCATGCGGTCGAGCTTCCAGTAGCCGTAATCCTGATGCCACAGCATCGGCGAGCCGGTGATGGCTTTCTTCAGGTTGATTTTGGAATTGTAGACGTAGAGCCCGCGGCCGAGGAGTTGCTCGGCGATGCCGAGCGAGCGCGGCAGGCGCGCCGCCGCATGATAGGGATCGGAGGCCGTGGGCCCGTCCGTCTCGTGGCAGCGATACACCGTCGCGATGTCGCCGGCGCGGAACACATGATCGGACTCGAGCGCCGCGAGGCGCTCGGTCTCGCGCTTCAGGATCGCGATCTCTTCCTTCGTGAAGAGGTCGGGGAAGACGAGGAAGCCCACGTCGTCGAACCGCTTCCGTTGCGCATCTGTCAGTTTCATGGCCGCTCCTCGCCCGGACACATCAGCGCCCGGTAACCTCATTATACGTGTTCATCTTGGCCGTGACACGGGCCGGAAAGCCGTTGACCATGACCCCTGCGTCGACGGGCCGCGCCACGATGGCCCCCGCCCCGACCATGGCCCCGGCGCCGACCGGCACACTCTGGATCACCGCCCCGATCGAGATCCAGCACCGGTCGCCGAGTCGCGAGCTGCCGCACAGGATCACGCCGGCGCCGACATGGCAGCCCTCGCCCACCACCACGTTGTGGCCGATCACGACGTTGTTGCCGACGATGCTGCGCGCGCCGATCACCGTGTCCTGCAAGGTGCCGCGCACGATCGTCGTATTGGAGCCCACGATGACTCCGTCGGCGATCACGACGTTGGCGAAATGCGGCATCAGCAGGAAGCGGCCATCCTCGTCGCGCTCGTAGGACTGGCCGTGGCTCCCGATCGAGCAGTTCGCCTGGATGACGGCGCCGCGGCCGATGCGCGTACCTTCGTACACCTGAACGCCGCCGAAAATCGTGGCACCCGCGCCGATGATGGCGCCGCGATCGACGAGCGCGCCCGGCCCGACCGAAGCCCCTTCGCCGATCTCGGCTTCCGGATGGATCGTGGCCAGCGGCGAGATGCCGGTCTGCCGTACGATCTCGGGCGCCACGAGCCGGTTGAACGCGCGAATGAAGTAACGGCGCGGATCGGGGACGGCGATCAGCGTCATCCGTTCGGCGAGAGCGGGCACCGCCGCGACGGAGGCGGCCGCGGCGATGATCGTGGCGCCGTCCGCGCGGGCCAGCCGGGCCGCGATGGACTCGGGCGAGGCATTGCAGAATGCGAGGCCGCCGGCGGGCACTTCGTTCAGCGCCGCCAGCGCGTTGATCCGGCGGGCCGGGTCGCCGAGGATTTCCGCCGGCGCGCCGAGATCGGCGACGAGCGCCGCCGCCGTCGAGCTTCTTTCCGCGCGGAAGACGGCCATCGCGCTCAGGCCTGCCGGGCTTCGATGAATTTCACGATGGCATCCACCGTCACGAGCCGCTCGCTCTCCTCGTCCGGGATCTTGATGCCGAACGTCTCCTCGATCTGCAGCAGCACGCTGGCATGATCGAGCGAATCGAGGCCGAGCTCGAACAGCTCCTCGCCCGCCTTCGACGCATCCACCTTCGTCTGCGGGCTGATGTCCTTGATGATTCCGATCACGGAGTCCGTCGTCGTCATGGTTTTCTTCCGTCCGAGGTTGTGCGTTCGAGCAGGCACGTCGCCACCGCGAGGCCGACGCCGAAGCCGCAGATCACCACGCGGCGTACGGCCTCGTCGCGCACGGCGCGCCGCAGCATCATGGGAATCGTCGACGAGACCGTGTTGCCGCAATCGGCCAGCGCCACCGGCACGCGCGCCTCGGCGAGCTTGAGGCGCGTGCGGATCGCATCGACGATGTAGCGGCTGCCCTGGTGGAGCAGGTAGAGGTCGACGTCGTCCTTGCCGAGGCCGGCCTCGGCGACCAGGCCGTTGATCTCGACCGGCACCGCCGTCGCCGAGAAATTGAAGACGGCGCGTCCGTCCATGTGCAGCACGCCATCGCGGTTCTGCAGCGCCTTGTGGCGATGGCCCTCGGTGTGGAAACGCGCGCGCACCGGCGCCAGCAGCGCCGCTCCGGGCCCGATCGCGGTGAGCCATGTCGCCGCGGCGCCGTCGCCGAAGATCATCGCGGTGTTGCGGTCGTGCTCGTCGAGGATCTTGGAATAGGGATCGGCCGTGAGCAGTAGCCCGCTCGTCATGCCGTTCGCTTCCATGAACGCGCGCGCGACGACGAGCGCATGGACGAAGCCCGAGCAGCCGAGCGAGATGTCGAGACACGCGCAGGCGGCCGGCAGGCCGAGCTTCTCGTGGACGATCGCCGAGGTGTGCGGCAGGCCGCGGCCGTCCGGGTTCTGCGTGCAGAGGAACACGCACTGGATCGCGCCGAGCCCGCCCGCGGCCGTCACGGCCGGATCGGCCTCGAGCGCGCGCACGGCCTTGACGCAGAGATCGGAGGTCTCCTCGCCCGGCTCCTTTCGCGCCACCGCCTCGAAGCCGATCTTCTCGGCAAGGAACTGCTCGGTGACGGCGAATTCCGTCATGCGCTCGCGGTTCATGATCCGCCGCGCGGGAACGTAGGTGCCGATCGCACCGATGCCGATCATGCGTCCACCAGCGAGAAATAGATGCTGCCGAGCGAGGCGCCGCCGGCGACGAGGTCGCAGCGCGAGAGGCGCGCACCGAGCCGGTTCTTGTGGACGATCGCCATGCCCGCGGCGTCGCCCGGCGCCAGCGGGCGCGCGATGTCGAGCCGCGTGAACATCCATTTGCCCGACGGCGGCGGGAACAGCGCGTAGTGCAGGCGCTTCGTCATCGCGATCGCGATCTCGATCGGGCGGTGGCCGGTTGGCTGGCGCACGGCGATGCGCTGTCCCTCCAACGCACAAGCCGCGCCGATCGCATCCTCGTCATACGGCACGCGGCCTTCGACTTCGCGCCCGGTTTCGACGATCCAGCCCGACACCATCGCGTCGCCGTCGCCCAGGTGAATCTCGGCCGCGCAGCGTTCAGGCCGATCGCCGGTCGTGCCGGCCATGCCGCAGCGCAGCTCCAGCGCCGTGCGTGCGATCGCGTGGAAGCTGTAGCGCACGCGGCCCCCGGCGCCGGGAAAACAATCGCGCAGCGCGGCGAGCGACGCGTCGTACACGTCGGTGCCGTGCAGATAGCGACGGTCGCCCTTGAAGCGAAGTTCGAGCGCGCGGGTCTGCATCGCTCAGCCGATCAGCTCTAAGCCTTCCGCGGTTTCGCGATATTTTTCGCCGGTTCGCGGGCAGACGAGGTCCGTGCCCAGGCGCTCTCCGGCCCGCCCCACCCAACCGATCCGCCGGGCCGCATTGCCCACGACCAGCGCGAAATCGACGATGTCCTTCGTGACGACGGCGCCGGCGCCGATCATCGCATAGGCGCCGATCGTGACTCCGCAGACGATCGTCGCATTCGCGCCGATCGTCGCGCCCCGCCGCACCAGTGTCGGTGCGAATTCCGATTTCCGCTCGATGAACGCGCGCGGCGTCAGCACATTCGTGAATACGGCGGACGGCCCGCAGAAGACGTCGTCCTCGAGCGTGACCGACTCGTAGATCGAAACGTTGTTTTGCAGCTTGCAGCCGTCGCCGATCACGACCCGTGGGCCGACCATGACGTTCTGGCCGAGCACGCAACGGGCGCCGATCCGGCTGCCGGCCAGCACGTGGCTGAAATGCCATATCTTCGTGCCAGGGCCGACGATGGCGCCGTCGTCGACGATGGCCGTGCCGTGAACGAAATACTGCGACATCTTCCGCGCTACAGCTTGATGGAAGTGCCCGAATCCAGCGATCGCTGGCAGGCATCGAGAACGCGCAGAACGCGAGCGCCCTCCGCGCCGTCGGATGGCGGCCGCGTTCCCCCGCGCACGGCCGCCAGGAAGGCCCGGCACTCGCGCGCCAAGGGCTCGTCCGGCGCATAGGGTATCGGCTCGGCGTCCGCTTTCGTGACGACCGGCAGATCGCCGTCCCAATGCGCCTTGTGCGCGTAGAGCTGCAGCTTTTGCGGGCCGGTTTCGACATCGTTGAAGACCGCCATCGCGCGGTCGCCGACCACGACCAGCCTGTGATCCTTGAACGGATGCAGCCACGACACGAATACGTGCGCCTGAAGCCCATCGCCGAAATCGAGATGGCTGAGCGACGTGTCGGCCACCGCCTCGTGCAGATAGTTGCCGCCATTGGCGACCACGGCACGCGGCAGGCGGCCGGCAAGCTGCAGGATCATGGAAATGTCGTGCGGCGCGAAGGACCAGAGCGCGTTCTCCTGCCGGCGGATCTTTCCGAGGCTCGCGCGCGTCGCATAGATGTAGCGCAAGCGCCCGAGATCGCCGCGCCGCACGGCCGCCAGCAGCGCCTCGAATGCCGGATGATAGAGCAGCAGATGCCCCACCATCAGCATGCGTCCGAGCGCCGTCGCCTTGGCCGCGAGGCGATCGGCTTCGGCCACGTCGAGGCAAATCGGCTTCTCCACGAACACGTGCTTGCCGGCGTCGAGCGCCAGATCGACCAGCGCGCCATGAGTCGGCGCGGGCGTCGCGATCATCACCGCCGGAATGTCGGCGCGGCCGAGAATCTGCTCGATGGACGTCGCGGCCTGCGCGGCGGGATAGAGCTTCGCGAAGCGGGCGCGCGTGGCCCCGTCGGCGTCGTACATCGCCGCCAGCGCGCCCAACGCGTGGAGATTTCGGGCGATATTCTGGCCCCAATGGCCAAGGCCGATCGCGCCCACGCCCGGCGGAATCGTGTTCATGGGCCTTCCCCGGGTTCGCTGGTCGGACGATAGATGCTGCAGTTCCGCGCGAGCTCGCCGTCGAGCAGCGTGCGGCGCAACGCGAGGAAGCGGCGGAGCCGCGTCACCGGCTCATCCGCAGCGCCCGTCCACCAGATCGGATGCGTCAGCAGCTGCAGCGCACGGCCTTTGGCGACGGCCGGATGATCGAGCGGAGCGCCGTGATGCCAGCCGCCCCGGCTGTCGGAGCAGTAGCCCATCTCGCCGAAGAAGCAGGGCTCGTAGGTGTGCCGCCGTCCGGCGAGCGTCTTGGCGTAGCCGAGGAGGCGCGCAGCCGGACGGTGGAAGCTCACGACACGCACCGGCGCGCCGACCGCATCCTCGAGCGCGCGGCTTTCGTCCGCCACGGCCTGTTCGAGCGCGGCGGGATCGTCGCCGTAGAGCGCGGCGTCGAGATGGAGGCCGATGGCGTGACCGAGACGGCGCAGCCGCTCGAACGTTGCCCGCGCCGCGGCCGAGAACGGGTTGTACATTTCTGTGCGCAGCAGCACGAAATAATGCGCAGCGACACCAAGCTCGGCCTCGGCCTCGGCGATCGGCTCGGCCGCCTGCAGCGACATGTCGAGGTCGTGGCGCAGCACGAGATGCCGGGCGTCGGCCCGCGCCGTCTCGTAGCCCACGGCGTGGTAGCCGCGCGCGAGGAACGACTGCACCAGCTCGGCGTAGCGCGGCGTGGTGAACGCGCTGCTCACGGCCGCTCTCCGGGCAGGGCATCGAGCGCCACGCCTTTTTCCGCGAGATAATCGGCGGCGTGCCACGACGAAGCGCCGACATGGCCGCGCCTGTCGAACGCCACGCGCCGCCATGGCCACGCGGCATAGGCGCAGGTCGTGGACATCCAATACTGAAGAGCGCGCCGCTCGAAGCGGTGCCAGCGCGCGCGGCCGAGCGGCAGGAACGCGAGCTTCGCCGCCGCGCGCAGCGGGCGGATCCATTGCGGCCGCACGCGCTGCGGATTCACGGGAAGTTCGCGCCATACCCCGCCCCAATTGTCGCGCACGAGCACGTCGCGATAGAGGCTCTCGCGCTTTTTCGCGGCGAGCGGCGCCTTCGCCCAGAAATCGAGATAGGCGCGGTCCCAGAGCGGCAGCCGCCAGTCGAGCTCGAAATATTCGTAGGTGCGCTGGCCATTCACGACGTATTTGCTCTGGCGATCCTGGAACTCGCAATACTCGTAGATGCCGTGGTCTGCGCCTGGGCTAGCGGGCATGCCGCCGATCGCCTCGATCTCCATCGCGAGCCGGCCCGCGATCGTCGCGAGCCGCGCCGGCGTGGCGAGAGCCGTCCAGTGCTTGAAATGCTTCGCCATCAGCGCGGCGATGACTCGCTCGCGCCGCGCCGCGACGCTACCAGCATTCTCGAACAGGCTCGCCGGAACATGGTTGCCGGCTATGAAATCGCCCGACTGGCCGTTGACGACGATCGTGTCCGGCGCCAGCCCGTGATCCGCGATCATGTCGGCCAGCATCCTGTATTCCTGCGGGAAGTGGATGCCGGTGAGGCTGTCGGAATAGGCCTTGTAGGCGGCATAGTCCGGATCGCGGAACGTGTGACGCATGCGCGCCTGCGTGTAAGGCACGAACGTCCACGGATAGCCGAGGCGGCGCGCAATCTCGCGGCTCATTTCCGCCTCGCGGTTGCCGGCGAGGCCGTAGGCGACGCAGCGCACGTTGGCGTAGCCGGCTTCCTTTAGGCCCGACACCATGAAGCGCGAATCGAGCCCGGCCGAGAGGGGCACGAGGATCGGGCGGCCGCCGGCGCTGGCGACGAGATCGCCGATCAGCTTGCGGTTCAACGCGGAGAGCGGTTGCGCGAGGTCTTCCGCCGCGGCCTCGACCGGCTTCCACGGCTCCCAACGGTGATAGCGGCACACCACGGCGCCTTCGCCATCGACCCAGAGATATTGCCCCGGACCGATCTGGCGCACGCGCGGATAGAGCGTCGCGTTGCCGATCGTGAAGCTGCCATGCGCCACGGCGGCGGCCATCGCGGGGTCGATGTCGCGGGGGCCGAGGCCGAGCCGCGCTTCGATCGCCGGACCGCTGTGCGATACAAGAACTCGCCCGCCGTCGTCCGCCCAGATCAGCGGATAAGCACGCACAGGATCCACGGCCGCCCAGGCGCGGCCCGCGCCGAGCACGACGAGCGCAAAGTGGCCGTCGAGCTTGTCGAGCCACGCAGGGACCGCCGCTTCGCCGAGTGCCGCAGCCTCGGCGGCCACCTGCGTCGCGACGCGCCCGTGCGCGTAGCCGCGGAACCAGACCGTGGCGCCGCCGCACACGAAACGCTGCCAGCCGTGACGCGCCTCGATCAGCGCCTCGACCTCCGGCATCGGCCGAGCGGCCGCCGGACGCTCCGACGCGGTGCGTGTTTCGGCCAAGATCATCCCGCCTTCTTCGCCGCCGGGCGCACCTGGAACACGGGCCGCATCGGCTTGCCGCGCAGCCGCGCCGCCGGATCGTTGCTCGCCAATGCCTCGGCCACGCGCGCTGCCGCCTGTTTCCAGGCCGCAAGCGTCTCGTCGATGATGCCCGGATCGTCATGCGCAAGGCAGAGATTGAATGTCGGGCCCATCAGCACGCCGGCCTCGATCAGCTCCTGCTTCAGCAGGCTGCCGACGGTGACTGTATCGCTGCGCCCCTCGCCGCTGGCCACCACGGCCGGCCACCAATCGCTGCCCTTCACGCGGAATTCGCGCGCGAGCCCGTGCTCGCTCAGCACGCCGCCGACCGACGCCTTGAAGCGCTTGCCGAGCGCCGCGAAGCGCTCCGGGCCTTTCTGCGCCGCGAGCTTGTCCACCGTTGCGATCGAAGCGGCCAGCGACAGCGCCTCGCCGCCGAACGTGCCGGAGAAGAAGATATCTTCCATCACGCGCATAATGTCGCGCCGGCCGACGATGGCCGATATCGGCATGCCGTTGCCCATCGCCTTGCCGAAGGCGGCGAGATCGGGCGTCACGCCATAG
>CAYZSG010000109.1:0-16685 GCA_964481045.1 uncultured Candidatus Odyssella sp.
GAAGGCTCGCCGCTGCCGGTCGACATCGCGAACCAGGTGTGGGCCGAGGGCGTGAAGCGCATCGCCGTCGTCTCCGAAGACACGCTCAAATATCCGCTCGACTGGCACTGGCCGGCGGGCACGACGTTCCACCATCGCGACGATCTCGACGCCGTGCAGCGCGAACTGCGCGAATGGAAAGGCGTGTCGGTGCTGATCTACGAGCAGACCTGCGCCGCCGAGAAGCGCCGGCGCCGCAAGCGCGGCCTGATGGAGGATCCGCCGCGGCGCGTGTTCATCAACGAGCGCGTCTGCGAAGGCTGCGGCGACTGCTCGGTGCAGTCGAACTGCATCTCGGTGCTGCCGAAGGAAACCGAGTTCGGGCGCAAGCGCGCGATCGACCAGTCGAACTGCAACAAGGACTATTCCTGCGTCAAAGGCTTCTGCCCCTCGTTCGTCTCGGTCTATGGCGCGGCGCCGCGCAAGGCGCGCGCGGCGGGGCCGAAATCGATGCCCGCGGCCGAGATTCCGCTGCCGAAGATCCCGAAATCCGTCAATCCGCGCGGCATTCTCGTCACCGGCATCGGCGGCACCGGCGTCATCACGATCGGCCAGTTGCTCGGCGTCGCCGCGCACATCGAGGGCAAGGGCGTGTCGGTGCTCGACATGACCGGCCTTGCGCAGAAGAACGGCGCGGTGATGAGCCATGTGCGCATCGCCGACCGGCCGGAGGAGATCTATGCGTCGCGCGTCGCGGCCGGCGAGGCCGACGCGGTGATCGGCTGCGACGTCGTCGTGGCCGCCTCGCCGGATGCGATCCGCACGATGAAGGCCGGCACCACCAAGGCCGTGATCAACGGCTATGAGCAGATGACGGCCGCGTTCATCCAGAACCGCGACCTCAAGTTCCCGAACGCGGCGCTCCAGGCCTCGATCGCGGACGCGGTCGGGCCGGACGGCATGCACGTCGTCGATGCCACGCGCATCGCAACGGCCCTCATGGGCGATGCGATCGCCGGCAACATGTTCATGCTCGGCTTCGCGTTCCAGAAGGGAATGATTCCGCTGCAGCTCGAATCGATCGAGAAGGCGATCGAGCTCAATGCCGTCGCCGTTCGCATGAACAAGGAGGCGTTCACCTGGGGCCGCCGCGCCGCGCACGACCTCGAGGCCGTGGCCAAGATCGCGTTCCCGGCCGAGCCGTTGCCGCTCGCGCGCCCGGCCGCGAAATCGCTGACCGACATCATCGCGCTGCGCGTGAAAGACCTCACCGCCTATCAGAACCGCAAATACGCCGAGCGCTACGAGCGGCTCGTCGGCGACGTGCGGCGCGTGGAGGGCGAGAAGGGCAAGGGCAAGACCGGCCTCGCCGAGGCGGTCGCGCGCAACCTCTACAAGCTGATGGCCTACAAGGACGAATACGAGGTGGCGCGGCTCTACACCGACGGCGCGTTCCTGAAGCAGCTCAACGAGCAGTTCCAGGGCGAATACAAGATGAAGTTCCACCTCGCCCCGCCGCTGCTGGCGCCGCGCGATCCGCGCACCGGCCATCTCCAGAAGATGACGTTCGGCCCCTGGATGATGCCGGCATTCCGGATGCTGGCGAAGATGAAGTTCCTGCGCGGCACCGCGCTCGACATCTTCGGCCGGAGCGCCGAGCGAAAGATGGAGCGCAAGCTCATCGACGAATACGAAGCGACGGTGAAGACGCTGCTCAATTCGCTGACGCCCGACAACCACGCGCTCGCGGTCGAGATCGCGAGCATCCCCGACGCGATCCGCGGCTACGGCCACATCAAGGAAAAGTCGGTCGCGGAGGCCAAGGCGAAAGAGGCCACGCTGCTCAAGGCCTGGCACGACCCGAGCAAGGCCGGCCTCTGGGGCGCGCGGCAGGCGGCGGAGTAATACCCCGAAGGCGGTACTCTACGCGGTGGCATCTCCTCTGCCGAGGGAGAGCGGAACGGGCTATTTCCGCTCGACCGAGTCGAGGAAAGCCTTCATCGCGGCGCTTGCCCGCCCAATATGAACCGCGCTCCCGATGTGTCCGAGCGGCGAAGAGTAGAGGAAGCTCTTGGCGCCCGGGATCGCGTCGGCGATCGGTTGAATCGCTTCCTTGGGCGGGAACAGCTCGTCCTCGTTCACGCCGACCACCAGCACCTTGGCCTTGACCTTCGCCAGCCCGGCAGAAACGTCGTAGCTCGCCATGGCTTTGTTGCGCCAAATGATGTCGTTCGCGTCCATTTTGTCGCTGCCGAGGCCGGCGTCCTCCAGGCCCTTGAGCGTCTCGGCTTCGGTCTTGAATTTCGCCTGATAGTATTCGGCGCCGAAATACCAGAGATACACGCCCATGAAGGCGCGGCGCATCGCGTCCTTGGGCTGCTCCTTGTAGTTGCCCGCCTGATAGGCCGGATCGGTTTTGATCGTGTACGACATCATGCCGAAGACGCCGAGGTTGCGCCCGTCGGCTTTCTTGCTGGCCGCGATCGGGATCGCCCACTCCATCATGTCCGGGTATTGCGTGATCCATTGCAGCGTCTGATACCCGCCCATGCTGACGCCGGTGACGCCCGCCAACCGCCGGATCTTGAGATGCTCGGTGACGAGCCGGTATTGTGCGTCGACCATGTCGGACACCGTGTAGGTCGGGAACTTCGCGCCTAGGCGCGAGACCGACGGCGACGACGAGCCCGGGCTCCCGAGCGAGGTCGGGAAAATGATGAAGTACTTCGCCGGATCGAGCGGCTTGCCGGGGCCGACGAAATCCTTGGCCAGTGCCACCGTCTGCGCGTAGTTGCCGCTCCATCCGTGCGGGCTGACCACCGCGTTGGCGATGTTGCCGGCGGTGTCCTTCTTGGGCTCGCCGTAGGTCGCAAATTCGATGATCATTTCCGGCAGGACCTCGCCGGATTGCAACTTGAAGTCCTTGATCCGGTACACCTGCGGCGAAAGCTTGATGTCTTGGGCGCGGGCGCTTTCGGCCGCCGCGAACGCGAGCAGGATCGCGGTGGCCGCGGCAATGCGGAATGTGGCTTTCATCGGCGTCTCCTCCGTTGGTGATCGCGGCGTCTCTGCGCCGTCCGAACCGGGTTCGAGGCAATAGTTCCATGTGGAACTATAGCGCTAATGAGTTCCATTTGGAACCAAAATCGGCATGATGGGCCGGAGCAGGATCCCCTGAAAGGCGCTCGCCATGGCAACAAAGAACGACAGCGCGCGGAAACGGGCCGCGCGTTCGCCGCTCGCTATCCTCGACGACAACGTCACGCGCATTTCTTACCGGCTGAGCTGGCTGGCGAATTTCTACTCGGGCCCGCTCTATCGCCGGCTCGAGATGGAGCGAGGGCTGACGCGCCCCGAATTCGTCGTTCTTCACTGCGTGGTGCATTGCCCGCAGGTGACGGCGCGTGATATCGGCCTGATGACCGGCCTGCCGAAGAACAGCATCAGCCGGGGCGTCAGCCGCCTGCTCCAAGACGAGCGGATCGTGCGCGCGACCGATGCAACCGATTCCCGCGTGCTGCCGCTGGCACTCACGGCGAAGGGCCGTGCGCTCTATGACGAGCTGATCGCGCTGTTCGTGGAGCGCGAAAAGCAGATGCTCCGGCCGCTTTCGCGTGGCGAACGCGCCCAGCTCGATCGATTGCTCCGAAAGCTCACGGCCCGAACAGACGATTGGGCCAAGATCTATTGATGCGGATGGCCAGCGGCGGGCTCTGGAGCACGCGGCGGGTGGCGGGGTAGTTTACACGGGAAGGCCGCGCACCGCTGAGCGGAGAGGAATCGCGAATGCACAAGCATCCCTTCGCCTCCATCAAGCGCGCGCGCCGCCGCCGAGTAAGCCGGCGCGGTTTCAGCGCGCCTCTTCCCGCAACACGCCCAGGCGCCGGCGCACCTCACGATCGGTGACCGCGATGAGGCGCGCGCCGGGTGCATCCGCCTTGTGCGCGATCCAGGTCCATTCGGGCAGCGTGAAGATATCGCGCGGGCCCCAGGCGAAGGTGCGGCCGCCAATGCGGCTTTCGCCGGTCCCTTCCACCACCACTGCGAGGCCGCCGCTCGTCGCGCGGCGCTCTTCGCCGAACCGGCCGACGGGCGGCTGGATCGCCACGGCATCCAGCGTGGACGTGACCGGGCCGCCATCGAGCGGATTCGTGTAGCGCACCGCACGCGAGCCGTCGGGCCCCGCCGGCATCGCGTCGAGCATCGCGGCCACGTCGTGCCACGCGTAACGGAAGCGCGGCGTGTACGGAACCGAGGGGCGGTCGCTCACCGGCATGAGGCCACCGCGCTGGAACAGCGCGTCCGGCAGCGTGCCCATCGTCTCGGGATAGTCGGGCGCCGCGGATCCCAGCTGCCCGAACATCGCGTTCATCTGCTTGACCAGCGGAACGTCGAGGATGTCGAGCCAGACGGTCCGCGCGCGGCGGTCGATGTCGTGATTGTGCCAGGTCCAGTTGGGCGTGACGATGAAATCGCCCGGCAGCATGTCGCAGCGCACCCCGTCGACATAGGTGCCGCCGCCATCGCCTTCCATCACCACGCGCACGGCGGCGGCGGTGTGGCGGTGCGGCGTGGTGCGTTCGCCGGGCAGCACGCACTGGATCGCGCCGACGATCGTGGACGTGGAGGACATGCGCCCGCCGAGATGCGGATTGCGCAGCACCAGCACGCGGTGATCGGCATCGTGGCCCGTGACTGCCTCGGTCGCTTTCGCCACGACCGGCGCCATATCCTGCCAGCGCCACTGATGGGCGGGCGGCAGGCCGCTGGGCTCGGGCGTCACCAGATTGGCGTAGATCTCCCAGAGCGGCTCGAGCGAGAGGCCGCTCATCATCTGTTTGAGCGCCGCCTTGCCGTCGGCGGCGGGTGCTGCGTGCGCCGTGGCGGGAGCGGCGGCCGCGGCCGGAGCCGCGCTTTCACTGGGAGCCATGAGCCGGATCCTTTTGCGGAAAACTGCGCTAGGCGGCGGTTACCATACGCTTCTCAGCGAAATGCGGAATGACCTTCTCGCCGAACAGGCGCACCGAGCGCTCGGCGTCGGCATAGGCCATGTCGTTGAAGTTCACCTGGCACGAGGCTTCGTCGCAGCCGCCCATGATGCGGTCGAACTCGTGGAACTGCTCGATGATGTCCTTGGGCGTTCCGATGAAGGCCGCGTGGTTCGCGATCTGCGATTCGAAGGTTTCCTTCCGCATCTTCTCATAGAGCTTGTCGTAGCCCTTGTAGGCGGCGGAGATCGGGCCGCCCTTGCCGTATTCGGCCACGGCATCGCAGATCGATTCGAAATGGCGCTCGATCGGGCCGCGGGCAATGCGCTTCGCTTCCTCGCGGTCTTCGTGGCAGTAGATGAAGACCGCGAGCATGATGCGCGGATCGCCCTTGTGGCCGGCCGAACGCCAATTCTCGCGGTAGATCCCGACCAGTTCGGATGGATTGGCGCCCACGCCGGGGATCGCCATGACCCAGTGGCCGAGCCGGCCGGCGCGCGCGAACGAGTCCGGCGTGGCGACCGCGGCGACGTAGAAATTGGGCCGCGGCTGCTGCGTCGGGCGCGGCAGCGACGTCACGTTCTCGAAGCTGTGGAAGCGGCCCTTCGCAGTGACGTTCGTCTCCTCGAGCAGGCGCCGCACCTGCTCGATGCCCTCCTCGAAGCGCAGCACGCTCTCGTCCATGCTCACGCCGAAGGCGCGGAACTCGTGCGGCAGGAATGCGCGTGCGAAGCCCACGTCGAGCCGGCCGCCGCTGATCGCGTCGAGCATGCCGATCTCGCCGGCGAGCTTCAGCGGATTGTTGAAGACCGGGAGAACGGCGCCCGTCACCAGGCGCGCCGTCTTGGTGCGCTGCGAGGCGGCGGAAAGGAAGACGATGGGATTGGGCGTGTAGCCGCCCCAATGATGGAAGTAGTGCTCGACGATTCGCACATGCGCGTAGCCGTAGCGGTCGCAGAAGCCGACCAGATCGAGCGACTCGGCGAAATACCGCTCGGCGGATTTCTGCGCCGGCCGGACGTCGGGGAAGAACTGCATTCCGAACCGCATGCGAACACTCCCGCAGGCCAAGCCCGCCGATTCAGTAAATTTCAGAGAATTTTACTGAGAAATTTCATATTGTCAATTCGGGCCGCGCGCGCGGATCAGGAGGCGAGCGAGCGGGAAACGTGGTCGTAGAGGCCCGTCAGCTGCAGCAGCAGCCGCGTCGCGATCTTGCTGTCGCCGACAACGCTCGCGGGCGCCTGCGGGATCATCGCGATCAGCGCCTTGCGCGCGCGGACGTAGTCGTCGGTGACCGTGCGGCCGCGCGCGGTGAGCGCGTACACCGCGCCCTGCCCGGCCGCGCGCTTGGTCTGCTTCGTGCGCTCGACCAGGCCGGCGGCGGCGAGCTTCTTGACGCTGTACTGGATGTTCGCGATATCGCTGCGGTTGGTGAAGAGCTGCAATTCGCGGATGCTTTTCGGGCGATCTCCGATACGGATCGCATGCAGGATCACGCAATCGGCCCCCGAGAGATTGGTTTCGCCCGCGGCGAGGTGCAGCTGCATCTCGATGTAGCGGTAGAACGCCTCCATGTAGCAGATGGCCGCATGCTGAAGCTCGTAGAGTTCGCGTTCGAGCTCGCTCTGGCCGAGGTGAATGCCGGACGCCGATGCTGCCTTCATGTGCCGAACGACCTCTCCCCAGGGTTCGCGCCGGCAAACCGCCGCCGCGCCGCCATGTTGCGCGCCGCCGCGGCCGCGGGCAACGGCGGCCGCGCGGGATCCACGGGGTTGCGCGCGGGCCGCGCGGTTGGCGTATGCTCCGCGCCGAGCGGCCAGTGGTTTCGTGCGCCCGACGGCGAAAGGAATGATCGATGCTGAAGCACAATTTCGGCCCCACGCAGCGCGCGGTCGCCGCCATCGGCCAGGGCACGTGGAATCTCGAGCGTGCTTCGCGCAAGGAGGCGGTGGCGGCGCTGCGCCGCGGGCTCGATCTCGGCATGACGCACATCGATACGGCCGAGATGTATGGCGCCGGCGATTCCGAGGACTACGTGGCCGAGGCGATCGCGGGGCGGCGCGACGAAGTGTTCCTCGTCTCGAAGGTGCTGCCCGGCAATGCCTCGCGCAAGGGCACGGTGAAGGCGTGCGAGCAATCGCTGAAGCGGCTCAAGACCGAACGGCTCGATTGTTATCTGCTGCACTGGCGCGAGAGCATCCCGCTGGCCGACACGATCGGGGGCCTCGAAGACCTCGCGAAGGCCGGCAAGATCCGCGCCTGGGGCGTCTCGAACTTCGACGCTGACGATCTCGAGGAGGCGCTGGCCATCGCCGGGCCAGGCAAGATCGCGTGCAACCAGGTGCTCTATCATCTGCAGCAGCGCGCGATCGAGCATGCAGTGCTGCCGTGGTGCGAGAAGCACGGCGTGGCGCTCGTCGGCTACACGCCGTTCGGCAGCCGCTTCCCGGGGCCGGCCACGCCCGGCGGGCGCGTGCTCGCCGAGATCGGCGCCGCGCACGGCGCCACACCGCGCCAGGTGGCGCTGGCCTTCCTCGTGCGGCGCCCGGCGCTGTTCGCGATCCCCAAGGCCTCGAGCACGGCGCACACCGAGGAGAACGCCAAGGCCGGCTCGCTCGCCCTCTCCGACGACGAGCTTCGGCGCATCGACGCGGCGTTTCCGAAAGGCGCGGCCCCCCGCTCGCTGCCGATGGGCTAGGCAACGCGGGCTTTCGTGCAAGGCCGAGGATGAGCAAGGCGGTCGTCTTCGCCACCGGCTGGAACCCCGCGCGCGGCAAGGGCGGCGGATCCGGCTATGTGCGCGCGCACATGCGCGCCGCGGCGCGCGCCGGCTACGAGCCGCACGCGTTCTGCATCGATGCCGCGCGCGGCACGAGCGAGGAAAGCTTCGGAGTCGTGCACCGGGTGGAACCGGCACCGCTGTTCCGCCGCGCGCTCGCCGCCGCGGCCGCCGGAAAACAGCAGGGCTTCCTCGGGCATTGGTTCAGCGGCTTCGCGTTCAGCCCCTACAACGCCGTGGCGCATGCGCCCCGCCTGGCCGCTTCGATCGAGCGATTCCTTTCCGGGCGCGCGGGCCCGCATTTCGTCCACGGCTTCTACACCTGGGGCTGCGTCGGCCTCGACGTGCGCGCGCGGCTGAGGCGACGCGGCGCGGACTGCGCCGTCGTCAACAGCGTCTATACGACGGCGCGGCACGAAGCGGAGGGCAAGGCGCGCGGCGGCGCCGGCGCGCGGGCGCTGCATCGCGCGATGTTCCGCGCGGAGCGGCTCTGGATCGAAAGCGTGGTTCGCCGGCAGGAACGGCGCATCCATCGTCAATCGCGGCTCGTGCTCGTGAACTACGAGGCGGTGCGGCGGCGGCTGCTTGCCGAGCACGGGCCGGGCGCCGAAACGCGCATGGTGCCCTATTGCGCGGAGAACGCCTTTTTCGACACGGCGCCCGAAGCCCACCGCCCGGGCGCGGACGATCCGCTGATCGTCTCGGTTTCGCGCCACGACCCGCGCAAGGGCGTGAACATTCTGATCCGCGCGCTCGCGGCGCTGCGCGATCGCGGCGTGCGCTTCCGCGCCTGCCTCGTGAGCGGCGGCCCGTTGCTGGAATCACACCGGCGGCTGGCCGCGGCACTCGGCCTGGCGGACACGACGACGCTGACCGGCTGGGTCGACGATGCCCGGCCCTATTTCCGCAGCGCCGGCATTTTCGTGCTGCCGTCATTGCAGGAGGGCAGTGGATCTCTGGCACTGCTCGAGGCGATGCAGGCCGGCGCCGCGATCGTCGCCTCGAACGTCGACGGCATCCCAGAGGATTGCGCCGACGGTGAAAGCGCGCTGCTCGTGCCGCCGGGCGACGCGAACGCGCTGTCGCGGGCGCTCGAACGCCTGCTTGGCGACGCCGATCTGCGCCGGCGGCTCGGCGGCGCCGCGCGCGCCACGTTTGCCGCCCGCTTCTCGCCCGATGCCTTTGCTGCCGCGATCGGCGCCGTTTACGCGGAACTGGGTTCCGAAACAGGGTAAAGGCGCGCCCTTCGCCCGCCCCGCCGCAATGGCGCCACACCGAGGCCGTGGATTCCACCCGATCGCCCTGCATGCTTTGATTGGGGTCGGGACGCAGAGGCGCCTGCACAGGTTGACGGCGCCGCCATTTTTCCGGAGCGGAACATGCGCTCGACTCTGAGGGCCGTCGCCGGCCTCTTCCTGATCCTGCTCGCAACCGCCTGCGTCGTGGAAACCGAAGCGACGCTCGGCGAGGCCGATCCCAAGACGTTCGACCAGCGCCTCGTCGGCAACTGGTACGCCGGCAAGGGCGGCGACGCGGTGATCCTCTCCATCATCCGCGACGAGCAAACACCAGGCGGCTACCGTGCGGTGCTGGTGAACATCAACGCGTTCGCCGACGGCGCCGTCGAGGGCACGCGCTACGCCGCGGCGCGCATCGTGCTGAACGGCCAATCCTATCTCAGCATCCGCCGCATCTCGGGCGCCAAGACCGATATGCCCGGCACGACGGTCGTGAGCTACGATCTGCGCGAGGACGGCACGCTGGTGCTGCGCATGATGCAGCCCAAGGAAGTGATCGCCGCGATCGAGGCCGGAAAGATCAAGGGCACGTTCAAGAAGGGCCAATACGTGGACGAGGCGAAGATCACGTCGCCGCGCGCCGAGCTGGCCGCGTTCATCGCCGGCGCGGACCGCGAGAAGCTGTTCGGCCTCAAGACCGATCCGCTGCACCGGCTGCCCGAAACGGCCAAGTGAGCGAGCGCCCGCGGCCGCGATCCTGCCGCGATCGGGGAGAGACGCGCCCCATCGCTCCGTATAAGTGCCGAGGGTTCGGACTTGCATGGGGATCGATATGCGCAAATCTCTGAAATCGTTGCTGTCCGCAGGCGTCGTGGCACTCGGCACGGGCGCCGTGCTGAGCGCGTCCGCGGACCCGGCCGAGGCGCGGACGCGCATCTTCCTCGGGATCGGACTGCCGCCGATCTATCTGGGGCCGCCAGCGTATTATTATCCGCCGCCGCCGCCTCCGCCCTACTACTCGCCCTATTACCACCCGGCGCCGGCCTACGCGCCGCCCCCGCCACCGCCGCAATGCCGCGCGCGCTACGATTGGCGCTGGGACGGCTACCAGTGGCGCCAGGCCTATGTGGGCTGCTGGTAAGCGCGGCCCGCAGACACGCTGAGGAAAACGGCCGGTCCCGCGCGGGGTCGGCCGTTTTGCTTTCGGCGCCGCGAGTTCCCGCGCTGCGGCGCCGCGACGCGGCGATTTGATCGGGAGAAATCCGGCGGCGCGAATCGTCTAACGCAGTGCCGGGCGCGGACGGATCGTGTCTCGCGCCGCGTCAAGTGAGCACGAAGGAGGACTCCATGCGAAACGCACTGAAATTCGCGCTAATCCCCGCGGCGTTCGCGCTCGCGGCGGGCGCCGGCATCGCCGCCACGGCGGCGCCCGCGAAGGCCGATGTGGGCTTCAGCTTCGGCCTGGGTTTGCCTCTCTATTATTCCTCGCCCTACTACTATCAACCCTACTACTACGCGCCGCGCACCTACTACTACACGCCGCGTAGCTATTACGCGCCCAACTGTTACTGGGATGCGTATTACGGACGCGTCTGTTACTAGGCGCGGAACACCTCCCGGCGATCGAGCGGCCCGCGATGCGGGCCGCTTTTTTTCGCGTTCCGTAACGTCGCGGCCAATTGTCCGCAAACGTGATCGTCCATCGGCGAGCGATTGCGCGGCTGCGGCGTTGATTCGGACGGTGGGGTCAACCGACACAGAGGAGAGAGACGTATGCGTATCCTGAAGCTTCTGTTGATCCCGGCGGCGCTGGCGATCGCCCCGGCCGCAGGCATTGCGGCGCCCGCATCGCCCGGCAGCGCGCCCGCCGAGGCGCGGAGCGCGATCGAGGCGACACCGGCGCACTACCGGTCCTACTACCACACGCACCGCCGCTATGATCCGCCGCGGCGCTATTGGCGCCATCACTACAGGCCGTACCCCTATCACTACAGGCCCTACCGCTATCACTACGGCCCGCGCTGCTACTGGAGCAACCGCTGGCATCGGCGGATCTGCCGCTGACGCGGCTTCGCAGCGCCGGCCGCCCGCGAACCGGCGCAAAAACCGGAGCGGGCGGGTGGAGCGGGCACGCCCTTAGGGGGCGCGCATGCCGGAACAGGCAGAGGTCCAACGCCGTTTCCGCGCCCCCGGCGGCCCGCCCCCAAAGGCGGGCCGCTTTTCCGTGGGCTATTTGCCTTCGCGGCGCCAGGCGAAGAGCAGCGGGAGCATCGCGAGCAATAGCGCCGCCAAGCCCACCATCAATGGCAATTCGCGGATGCCGGTGACGACGTAATCCCCATTCTGGCGCAGGCCGATCCAGGCCGCGCCGCCGAAGCCGCCGCCATGCGTGCGATCCTCGCGGCCGACGCGGCGCAGTTCGGGCACGCCGTCGGCGAGCCATGCGAAGCTGCCCTGGTTCGCGTCGACGACCGCCTTGAGCTTCGCGTCCGTCGTGCGCACGTCTTCCATTTCTTTCGCATTGAGCGAGCCCACGGCGGCCATCGCGTTGAGCTTGCCGTCGGTGATGCGATAGAGGCCGGGCTTGGTGATCGGCAGCGAGCCGGTGGCGGTGCCGTCGCCGCGATCGGCCATCGGCACGTCCGTCGTCTGATTGTCGGGGCCCGTCACCTTCACCGGCGCGTTCGACGGCGTCATGCTGCGGCGCACGACGTCGAGGCGGCCGGCGCGGATCGTGCCGGTGAGAAGCTCCTCTTCCAGCTCCGGCTCCTTCATCAGCCAGTGCGCGAAGCGGCGCAGCATCTCGGCCTGCGGTCCGCCGCCTTCATAGCCGCGATCCCAGAGCCAGATCTGATCGGAGAGCAGCAGCGCCACGCGGCCCTTCTCGACGCGATCCACGATCATCAGCGGCCGCTCGCCCGGGCCTTTCAGCAGCACATGCCCGTTCCGCACTTGCGCGCCGACGATGCGATACCAGCGGCCCCATGGGCGCGCGCCGCTGCCGTCGCCGGGCAGCGCCGCGGTGACCGGATGACGCTTGCCGGTGTCGGTCTTGAGCGGGCGGAACGCCTCCTCGATCACCTCGCCGGTCGGCCGCGCGGGAAGGATGTCGCCGAGCGGCGACTGGTAGATGCTGAGCGGGCCGGCATAGGTGGGCCCGTCGGCGACGAGCAAGGCGCCGCCGTTCTTCACGTATTTGACGATGTTGTCGTAATAGTCGTTGCGGATGATGCCGCGGCGCCGATAGCGGTCGAAGATGATGAGATCGAACTGGTCGAGCTTCTCCTCGAACAGCTCGCGCACCGGAAACGAGATCAGCGAGAGCTCGTTGATCGGCGTGTAGTCGCGCTTCTCGGGCGGGCGCAGGATCGTGAAGTGGACGAGGTCCACGCCCGGATCGGATTTCAGGACGTTGCGCCACGAGCGCTGGCCGGCATGCGGCTCGCCCGAGATCAGCAGCACGCGCAGCCGGTCGCGGATGCCGTTGATGGCGACGACGGCGCGATTGTTGTCGAGCGTCAGCTCGCGCGGCCCCGCCTCCACCTCGAGCTCGAAGAACGTCGTGCCGCGCTTGTCGAGCTGGAACTCCACGTTCACCGGCCGGCCGATCTGGACCGTGACCGTTTTCCACGCCGCGCCGTCGCGCTTGATCGTCACGCGCGCGGTGCCGCCGGCCGAGCCGTCTTCCACCTTCACCGTCATCTGGAGCGGCTTGCCGATCAGGCCGAAGCCCGGCGCGTTCTCGATCGTGAGGCGGCGGTCGAGCTCGTTCTTGCGGCCCGAGAGCAGCACGTGGAGCGGCCCGATGCCGGTGACCATGCGGCCGGCCACCGGCGCGTCGTGCACCTGGCCGTCGGTGATCATGATGATGCCGGCGAGGCGCTGGCGCGGCACATCGGCCAGCGCGCGCTCGAGCGTGCCGAACAGCCGCGTGCCGTCTTCGTTGCCGTCGGCGCCGGCGCGCACGATGCGGAGATCGATGTTGCCGAGGCGCTGGATCTGCTGGCGCACCTGCTCGAGCGCCTCGTCGCTGCGCTTGCGCCGCTCCTCGAGGTTCTGGCTCGTCGAATCGTCGATGATGATCACGGCGACGTCGCGCAGGCCTTCGCGGTTCTCGACCACCAGCGACGGGTTCGCGAGGATCAGCCACGCGAGCGCCACCGCGAGGAAGCGCCAGACGATGCCGCGCGCGCGCAGGATGGCGCCGCCCACGACCAGCGCCGCGCCCACGGCGGCGAAGGCGTAGAGCCATGTCCACTCGAGGATCGGCGAGAACGCGATCGACCAGCCGAAGGCGGTCATTGGCCGAGCCTCTTGAGGATCGTCGGGATGTGCACCTGATCGGCCTTGTAGTTACCCGAGAGCGCGTACATCACCATGTTGACGCCGGCGCGATAGGCGTATTCGCGCTGCACCTCGCCGCCCGGCGCGACCGGGAACATGCCGCGCCCGCGCTCGTCCACCGCCCAGGCCGCCGCCCAGTCGTTGCTGCCGATGATGACCGGCGAGACACCGTCTTTCGCCGCCTGATCGGCGCGCGCGACCCACACCGGATTCGACGCGAAACGGCCCGGGAAGCGCGGCAGCAGATAGTAGGCGCGCGTCAGCACGTGATCGTCGGGCATGCGCTGGAGCGCCGGGATGTTGAGGCCCGCCACGATGCGGCGCAGGTGCCCCGCATCTTCCATCGCGGATCCCTCGTTGCGCACGTCGAAGATGATCATGCCGCCATTGCGCAAGTACGATTGGAGGCGGTTCACGCCCTCGCGCGTGGGCGCGGCCTGGCTCGCCGTCACCGGCCAGTAGAGCACCGGATAGAAGGCCAGCTCGTCGGTGTTGGGATTGACGCCCTGCGGCTGCGCCGGCTCGACCGACGTGCGCTCGGTGAGGATGCGGCCGAGCCCGATCAGCGCCGCGCGGCTGACGCGATCCGTCTCGCCGTCGCCGGTCAGCACATAGGCGAGCACGGTTTCCTTGGTGGCACGGATCGCGGGATCGCCGCTTTCGGTGCTGCGCGTCTGCGCAAAGACATCGGACGGCAGCGCGAAGACGAAGGCCAGCGCGAGCACGATTGCCGCCTTGGCGGCCGCGTGCGGGCCGGGGCCCGGAATGCGGCGGATGAACAGGCCGCGCAGGAAGAAGCTCAGGAATAGGTCGAACAGCAGCAGCGCGAGCGCCGCCGCGAGCAGCCACGGCTTGAGATCGACCTCGGTCGAATCGCGATACACGCTCTTCTCCATGCCCGACGGCAGATCGCCCAGCGGGCGCACCGACGTGACGCTGACGGAGAGATTTACGCCGCGCCGGTTCGCGGCATCGCCGTAGAAGCCTGGCGGATGCTGCGGCCCGATCGCCACTTTGTCCAGCTTACTCGATTCGATGGCCAGGGCCGAGGGCGGCGGCGTGCCGAGCCGGCCGAATCCGTCGAGCGTCTGGTGCGGCGCCAGGCTCTGCGGCCGGTCCTCGCCGCCGGCGGCGACGCCGTGCGACAGCTCGACCATGCGCCGGAGCATCTCCACGAACAGGCCCGAGAGCGGCATGTTCGACCAATCGGGGCTCGCCGTGGTGTGGACGAGGATGATCATGCCCTTGCCGCGGCGATCGGCCGTGACGAGCGGCGTTCCGTCCTCGAGCCGCGCCCAGGTTTTCTTCTGGAGATCGACCGTGGGCTCGGCGAGCACCTGGCGGCTCACCGTCACTTCCTTCGGCACCGGCACGCCGGCGAACGGGCTGTTCTGGTCGAAATTCGCGAGCGTCAGCGGCTTGGTCCACGAGAGCGCGCCGCCGAAGGTGCGATCGCCCGTGCGAATCGGCACCGGCACCAGCTCATCGCTTGCCTCCGCGAGCAGCGGCCCGGCAAAGCGGATCAGCACGCCGCCCTCGTTGATCCAGCGCCTGAGCTGCGATTGCTCTTCGGCCGAGGCCGGCGCCGTGTCGGTGAGCACGACGACCGAGATCGGCCGCTGCAGCAATTCGGCGACACTGCCGCGGCGCAGCTCCGAGAACGGCGCCAGCGCGCGGTCGAGGTAGTAGATGTCGGAGAGCAGCGGCTGCGAGCCGCCCTGCGCGGTGGGCGCCACGAGGCCGACCGGGCGGCGGCGCAGGCGCTCGTCGAGCAGCAGCACCGCGCCGGCGCTGGCATGGCGCTCGATGTCGATGCGCGAGATGCGGTTGCGCAGCTCGGTGGGCAGGCGGAGGCTGGCCTCGATCGACTTCTCACCCGGGCGGAAATCGATGCGCTGGCGCGCGATGCCGCGGCCGTCGTCGGCGAACGCGCGCGCCGAATAGGCCGCCGGTCGCTCGCCGTCGGGCCGCTCGAGGCGGAACACGATGCTTTCGCCGGCGAGGCGCGGCGCGTGCAGCAGCAGCGGCTGCGCCTCCGGCGGATCGACTTGCACCGCCACCGTGCCGAGGCGCTGCAGCGCGGCCATGAACGGCCCCTGATCGGCCGACTCGATGCCGTCGGACAGCCACACGACGTTGGCGCGCGAATCGAGCGAAACCTTGCGCAGCGCCTCGGTCGCCGCCTTGCGGTCGACGGGCCAGGGCTCCGGGGTCATCGCCTGGAATAGCGCCTTGGCATCGGCCGGGCGCAGCAGGCGCGAGGGCTCGATCGGCGCCGAGGCGCTCTTGCGCGCCGTGTGCACGAGCACGACCTGGCGCTTCTCGCGCTCGGCCTTCTCGATCATGTCGGCGACGAGCGTGCGGCGCTTGTCCCAGTTCGCGGCCGCGGCCCAGCCATTATCGACGACGAGCACCAGCGGGCCCGAGGCCGTGAACGCGCCGCCGGGATTCCACAGCGGCTGCGAGAGGCCGAGGATCGCCAGCGTGACGACCAGGAGGCGCAGCAGCAGCAGCCACCACGGCGTCTTGGACGGCGTATCCTCCTTCTCGCGCAGGCGGAACAGCAGGCGGATCGCCGGAAAGCGCACGAGGCGCGGCGCCGGCGGCGTGACGCGCAGCAGCCACCAGATGATCGGCAAGGCCGCAAGGGCTGCCAGCACCCAGGGCGCGGTGAAGGCGACGAGGCCGAGGCTCAACATACCGTGCTTACCCCGGCAATTGCGCGAGATGGACGTAGAGGCGCAGCAGCGCGGCCTCCGGCGCCTGATCGGTCAGGTGCAACGTGTAGTTCCAGCCGGCGGCGCGCGCGATATCCGCGAGGCCGGCCTGATGCTCGGCCATCTTCGCCTGATACTCGTCGCGCACGGTTTCCGCGCGCTTGACGAGAAGGTGCCCCTCCTGCTCGAGGCCCTCGAAGCGCGTGCGGCCGGCATAGGGCAGGCTCTGCTCGGCGGGATCGAGGATGTGGAAAAGATAGCCGCGCACGCCGGCGGCGGCGTAGCGGCGCACGAGCCGGTCGGTCTCCTCGAGCGGCGCCAAGAGGTCGCCGATGAAAATCAAGGTCGCGTAGCGCGGCAGCGGCTCGAAGGCCGGCAGATCGCCGGTTTTGCCCGCCGGCTTCGGACGGAAGAGGATCCGCTGCGCGAGGCGGTCGAGGGCGACCTTGCCCGAGATCGGCCGTTCGCCGGTGCCGAGCACGGCCACGCGCTCGCCGGCGCGCACGAGCAGCGAGGAGAGCGCCAGCGCCACGAGATCGGCGCGATCGCGCTTCTCGGGCAGGCTGCGCTTCGAGCGCCATTGCATCGAGGGCGAGGGATCGGGCCACAGCCACACGCTCTGCGCCGCCGCCCACTC
>CAYZSG010000110.1:0-16389 GCA_964481045.1 uncultured Candidatus Odyssella sp.
CGATCTCGGCGCCTATATCCGCCACGCCAAGGAGAAGTGGGGCTACGAGAAGATCGTGATCTGCGGCTGGAGCGGCGGCGGCTCGCTCTCTCTATTCTATCAGTCGCAGGCCGAGAACCCCACCGTGACGCACACGCCGGCCGGCGACCCGGTGGACATCAAAGGCGCCAAGCTGATCCCCGCCAATGCGATGACGTTCCAGGCCGCGCACATCTCGCGCGCCGAGATGCTCGTCGAATGCATCGACCCCTCGGTGAAGAACGAGCTCGATCCCGACGACCGCATCCTGGAATTCGACATCTACAATCCCAAGAACCCGAACCAGCCGCCCTACTCGGCCGATTACATCCGCGCCTATCGCGCCGCGCAGCTCGCGCGCATGCGCAAGATCACGGCGGCCGCGAAGGAGATGCTGGAGACGCTCAAGAAGCGCGGCGGCGCCGAGATGGAGCGCGGCTTCATCACGCACCGCACGATCGCCGATCTGCGCTTCATGGACCCCGCGGTGGACCCCAACGACCGGAGACCGCGCTGGTGCTGGGTGGGCAATCCCGAGACGGCGAACACCGGCCCGGTCGGCCTCGCGCGCTTTTCGATGCTGCGCTCGTGGCTCTCGCAATGGTCGATCGACGACACGCGGGCGCACGGCGTGAAGAGCGCGTCCAACATCACGGTGCCGTTCCTCGCGATCGAGAACACCGCAGACGACGCGGTGCCGCAGCCGCATACCGTCAAGATCCACGCCGCTGCCGCGAGCAAGGACAAGACGATGAAGGCCATCAAGGGCGCCACCCACTACTATCAGGGCCAGCCCGAGCTGCTGAAGCAGGCGGTCGAGATCAACCTTGGCTGGATGCGGGAGCGGAATCTCCTGGACTAACGGCCTGTCGCGCCGCGAAAGGGAGTACCATGAACAGACGTTCGATACTGTTGGCGGGCGCGCTCGTGGCGCTTGGCGCGCCGGCGATCGCCGCGGAGAGCGATCCCGCCGCCGTCGTGCGTGAACTCTACCGCGTGCACGGGGAGCATGAGAAGACGAAGCAGCAGGCATGGCAGCCGCCCCATCGCGAGCGATTCTTCACGCGCGCGCTCGGCGCTGCCATCGCCCGCGCCCATCGCCAGAATCGCATCGACTACGATTTCCTTTACGACGGCCAGGATTACCAGATCAGCGAGCTTTCCATCCAGGCCGGGCGCATGTCCGGCGGCAAGGCGATCGTGATCGCGACGTTCAGGAACTTCAAGGAGCCGAAGCGTCTCGAATACGAGCTGGTGCGCGAGCGCGACGCCTGGCGCATCGCCGAGATCCGCTCGCGCGAGAAGCCCGCCTGGACGCTCACCAAGGTGTTGGCCGGGCGCTGAGCCGCGGGGCAAACCCGCGGCACGATCGAGGGAGGAAACAGTGACCGCCGCAGCGAAATCCTACGACGGCATCGTCATCGGCGCCGGGCACCACGGCCTCATCCTCGCCACCTACATGGCGCGCGCGGGATTGAAGATGCTGCTCGTCGAGCGGCGGCTGATGTATGGCGGCGGGCTCGCCACCGTCGAAGCGACGCTGCCGGGCTTCTATCACAACAGCCATTCGATCAATCATTTCCACATCACGCATACGCCGTGGTTCCGCGACCTGAAGCTCGCCGAGAAGGTCGCGTACGTGACGCCGTTCTACGAGTTCGGGCAGCCGCACCCGGACGGCACGGCGCTCGTCTTCAGCCGCGACCTCGAGACGACACTCAGGAGCGTGCGCCACTTCTCGAAGAAGGACGCCGAGACCTTCCGCGAATGGAACCGCAAGGCCGAGGCGCTGACGCGCGACGTGCTGCTGCCCGAGCGCTTCTCGGAGCCGCTGCCCGCCGCCGAGCGCGAGGCCCTCCTCTCGCGCACGCCGCTCGGCCGCGACTTCGTGGCCATCACGAAGCGCGAGCCGTTTGCGCTCGTGAACGAGTTGTTCGAGCACGAATGGGTGAAGCTGCTGTTCCTGTTCAAGGTGTCGCTGTTCGGGACCTGGCTCGTCGACACCACCGGCAAGTCGAGCCCGATGGGCTCGGTGATCCGCGCGTTCGATCTCGAGAGCGGGTATCAGCTCTGCAAGGGCGGCAGCTTCAACCTCGCGCGCGGCCTCATGGAGCGCTTCATCGAGGCGGGCGGGCACTATCTCAACCACGCGCACGTCGCCCGCATCATGGTCGAGGGCGGCAAGGCCACCGGCATCGAAACCGCCGACGGGGCCACGATCCGCGCGCGGAAGTTCGTCGCCAGCACGGCCAACGTGCACCAGACCTTCGAGGAGATGATCGGTCGCGATCAATTGCCCGAGGCCTATCGCCAGAAGCTCGACCGCTTCAAATACACGGCGTGGACCCTGTTCGGCGTGCACTTCGCGCTGAACGAATCGCCGAATTTCGCGGCGGCGAAGTTCGATCCGAACCTGAACGTGGCCCAGAAGTGGAACGTCGGCGCCGAATCGATCGCCGATCTCATGTCGGCCCATGACGACGTGAAGGCCGGGCGCGTGCCGCGCATCGTGCAGTTCGGCTCGGGCGCGCTCTCGGCCAACGATCCGGCGCAGGCGCCGCCGGGCAAGCACACGACCTATGCCTGGCACGTGATGCCCTACGATCCCGACCGCGGCGGGCGGAGCTGGGAGCAGTTCGAAGCCGAGTTCACCGACAGCATCGTCGAGCGCTTCGCGCACTACGCGCCGAACATGACGCGGAAGAACATCTTGAAGACCTACACTTACACCGCGCGCACCTACGCCCAGGAAATGATCAACATGAAGAACGGCGATATCTTCATGGGCGCGCTCTCGGCCGGTCAGGTGATGGACCGGCACTGGGGCTATCGGACGCCGGTGAAGCGCCTCTACATGGCCGGCTCCGCCTGCCATCCCGGCGGCGCCATCAGCGGCGGCGCCGGCTATATCAGCGCCGGCGTGATCGCGCGCGATCTCGGTCTCAAGCCGTGGTGGAAGCCCGTCGATGCGCGCAAGGCGCTGGAGAAGATGGGGAAGAAGCGTTGACCGCGTAGGGGCGGGTCCCCGACCCGCCCGCCTGCGCTGCCGCCCGACGAAACGTTCACCGCCGTGCTCGCGGCGACACGGGTGCGTCGGGGCCCGCCCCTACGGCTTCCGATTCTTCGTCCACGCCGCGAGGTCTTTCACGCCTTCGACCAATCCGTACTTCGGCGTGAAGCCGAGCGTCTTCTTCGCGAGCGTGAGATCGGACACCGCTTTCATGTCGGGCAGCGAGACGGCGGCCGCCGCCGGCGTTTCGATGCGCACCCTGGCGCCGGGCACGGCGGCCTTGAGCGCGGCTGCCATGTCTTCGGGCTTCGCGAGCACGCCCATCGTGATGTTGAAGATGCCGAAGCCGAGATCCTTTGCCTCGAGCGCCTGCACCGTGCCGAGGCCGGCGTCCTTGGAATAGACCCACTCCATGGCACCCGCGGGCAGCACCGCCTCTTCGCCCCGGAGCGCGCGGCGCACGGCCTCTTTCATCACGTTGCTGGGCCCGCCGCCGCCGGCGCCGCTCCACGGGCCGAACACCGCGCCGTAGCGCATCGCGGCGAATTCGATGCCGTGCCAGCGCGCATAGTTGAGCCCGAGGCTCTCGATCGCCTGCTTCGTGGATGAATAGAACGTGGTCGGGCGCGGGAACGCGGTCTCGCGCATCGGGTCGTTGGAGCCGTCGCCGCCGGCGAGGAAATGGTTGAGCACGTTCGAACTCGAGACGACGACGCGCCGGATGCCGAACGCGCGCGCGGCCTCGATGACGTTCACCGTGCCCATGATGTTGAGGTTGATCGCCGCATAGGGATCGCGCTGGGCGCCGAGCGTGAGCATCGGGTTCGCGGCCGTATGCACGATGCGCGTGATCCGGTGGCGCTGGAGCGTCGTGGCCAGCGTGAGCGGCCGCAGGATGTCGCCCACCTCCATCGCCGCCTTGGCCGGATCGAAATGCTCGGCCAGCGCCTCCGTCTGCGGCGCCGTATCGAACAGCACCGGCGTCTCACCCTTCTCGATCAGGATGCGCGCGACCTGCGCGCCGACCAGCCCCGCGCCGATGACCAGCGTCGTCATGGTGTCCTCCCTCGTTTGGCCGATGTTCTAGCCCATGGCGCGCCCGCGCAGAACCGCGCTTGAGTCATCGCCCGGTTCGTGCTTCGACATGCGGCGCGGAGGGAAACGACCGATGAACGAACCCAACACGCCGAAACGCGCGGATTTCTGGTTCTTCTGGCCCACGCGCGTGCGCTATGCGGAAATCGACGGCCAGGGCGTCGTTTTCAACGCGCACTACCTCACCTATTTCGACACGGCGATCACCGACTATCTGCGCGCGCTGCCCTACCCATACGGCCTCGGCGGCGACAAGGCGGCGGGCACCGATTTCCACCTCGTCAAGGCCATGGTCGAGTACCGCGCACCGATCCGCTTCGATCAGGAGCTCGAGGTGGGCGTCCGCACCGGCAAGCTCGGCCGCACCAGCATCGCGTTCCAGCTCGCGATTTTCCCCAAGGGCGGCGGCGAGCTGCTCTCGACCGGCGAGATCATCTGGGTGAACACGGACTTGAAAGCGCACAAATCCGCGCCGCTGCCGGAAGCGCTCATCGCCGTCGTCCGGAATCGCGAGGCAGTGCCCGCCTGAGGCGCCTACTTCTCGCGCACCACGCGGAAGCCGACCGTGTAGTAGCCGCGCTCGGCGCGGTTGTGGCCGCGGTTGGCGTGGCGGACGTCGCGGACCTGGCTGATCCACGATCCGCCGCGCATCATGCGGGTGTCGCAATCGCCGGCGAGCCAAGGCCGGGCGTCGGGCGGCGCGCCGGCGTAGCTCGGATTGAAGCAATCCTCGACCCATTCCCACACATTTCCCAGCATGTCGTGGAGGCCGAACGCATTGGGCGCCAAACTGCCGGCCGGCGCCGTGAAGGCGCGGCGGTCGTCGCATGGGAACACGTTCCAATCCTTGGGCAACCGATCATGGCCGGTGGCGTCGGCGACGTTGGCATGGACGCAAGCGCCTTTTTCGTCCACGCCCCAGGGGCTCGCGCCCGCCGCGCCCGCGCGCGCCGCGTATTCCCATTCGGCCTCGCTGGGCAGCCGGTAGGCCTTGCCGGTTTCGCGCGACAGAAACGCGGCGTAGGCGCGCGCGTCGTGCCAGCTCACGCACACGACCGGGTGATTGTCGGCGATCGGGAAATCGGGCTTCGACCAGCTTGCGGCGGGATCGACCCGGTAGGTGCCGGCGGCGGGATCGAACGTGGCGCACGGCGAATTCTGCCGGTGGCCGCTCCGCTCGAGGAACAGGCGATACTGGCGGACCGTCACCTCGTGTCGCGCCATCAGGAACGGGCGCTCGATCGCGATCGGGCGTTGCGGGCGCTCCTTGGGGTAGCTGCCGGCCTCGCTTTCCGGCGCGCCCATCGCGAAGGGGCCGCCGGCGGGAATTTCGACGAGCTCCGGACAATGCGGGCAATCCTGGATCGGGAGAACGAGCCGCGGCCTGTTCCGCTCGCCGAGATCGGCGCGGCGCGCGCGCGCCAGCCGATCGCGCAAAGCGCCGATCCGCACATCGGCCGGGCGCAGCTTCGCCGCGCCGTCGAGATCGCGCTCCGCGCCGTCGAACGCGCCCTGCACGATCTGCGACTCGACGGCGGCCACGAGCCGGCCGAAGCGCGATTCGTCATACCATTCGAGGCCGAAATGGATGCCGGCCCCGAGCAGCAGCGCCAGCGCGCCGGCGCCCGGGATCAACACCCGCCACCGCGGGCCGCCGCTCGGCCGGGGCGGCGGGCCGGGCGCGGGCGCGACCGGGCCCGTGTGCCCCTGGCGCTCGCGCCGGAGGCGCTGCTGGCGGCCGTACTCCGAATCGTCCGGATCGTCCTGTGGCGGTGCCAGGAGCGCCCGGAACGACGCGATCGATTGCGGCCGTTCGCCCGCGGCCGTTCGCATTGCCAGATCCACCGCCTTCAGCAGTTCGGCCGAGTAGGCCTCGCGCGCGGCGCCGGCGAGCGGCGGAAGGGGGTCGGGCTGTTTTTCGAGCGCGGCGTTCACCCGCTTCGGCGACGAGGGCGGCTTCAGGCCGGTCATCGCGCGATAGAGCGTGCAGCCGAGCGCGTAGATGTCGCTGCACGGGCCCTGCGCCGAGCCGCTCTCGTATTGCTCGTAGGGCGCGTAGCCGTCCGAGACGATCGCACTCAGGCTCTGGCTCTTGCCGCCGACGGCCTGGCGCGCGGCGCCGAAATCGAGCAGCAGCGGCGTACCGTCTTCGCGCAGGAAGATGTTGTCGGGCTTGACGTCGCGATGCAGGAATCCCTTGCCGTGCACCGCCTGGAGCGCATCGAGCAGCGGATCGAGGATGCGCCGGAGTTCCGCCTCGCCGAGATGCCGGTCGGTACCGAGACGCGCGCCGAGCGTCTGCCCGTTCTGATACTCCATCACGAGATAGCCGGTGCCGTTCGCCTCGAAGTACTGGAGCACCGGCACGATATGCTTGTGCTTCAGCGCGATGAGCGTGCGCGCCTCGTGGCGGAAGCGCTCGAGCCCCCAGCCGAAATCGCCGCTGCCGTGGCTGAGCGGCCGCACCGACACCCCGTCGGCGGCGCGATGGGCGATGCTCGAAGGCAGGAATTCCTTGATCGCGACCGGGCGCTCGGTGAATTGCTCCGTCGCGCGGTAGGTGATGCCGAAGCCGCCCGCGCCCAGGACCGGGCCGAGCGTATAGCCGTTGAGCCGCGTGCCCGGCGGCAGAGCGTCGGCCCGGCTCTGCGCCATGGCCCCGGGGCCCCCCTGTTCCCCGCGGACTATGCTAGACCCGGCGGTGCGGCGCCGCAACGCGGCGGACCCCGGCGCGACCTTGACTCACGTCAATGCGTGCGATCTGCCGACCTGCCATGCACCGGGCGACCGACCGAAGGGGCCGCTTCCGTGAAACGCAACGAGGACGATGTGGTGAGCGCAAAATCCATTTCGGGATCCTGCACACCGTTGCGGGGAACGCTGTTCGCGCTCGCCGGCTTGCTCGCCGCGATACTGATTCTCGGCCTCGCGCTGGCCCATCGCTGAGTGGCGACGAGGACCCGAAGCCAATCGTTCCGCTACGCGCCGCTGGCCAGCCTCGCGGCCGCCGCCGTGCTCGTCGCCGCCATCGCGTTCCATCAAACCGGACGCACGCCGGCCTTTCCGGACACGCCGTTCATGCGCAGCGCGCGTTAGCCGCGCGCGCCCTCAGGTGCCGAACGCGCGCCGCAACGCCGCCGCTGCGTCGTCGACCGCCGTCCGCGCGCCCTTGGAATAGCCGGCAAGCTGCAAGTATCCGTGCACCAGCCCGGGATAGTGCCTGTGCTCGGCCGCGACGCCGGCGGCCGTCAGCGCCGTGGCATAGGCCGCACCTTCGTCCTGCAGCGGATCGAAGCCCGCGGTCTGCACGAAGGCCGGCGGCAGGCCGGCGAGATCGCGCGTCAGCAGCGGCGAAGCGCGCGGATCGCGCCGCATCGCGGCCTCGGGCGTGTAATGGCCCATGAAGGCGTCGATCATCGGCTTCGTGAGCAGATAGCCTCTGCCGAATCGCTCGATCGAGGCATGGATGCCGGCCATGTCGACGGCGGGATAGACGAGCAGTTGGAAGCATGGCGCCGGCGCTTTCTTCGCTTTGGCGAGTTGCGCCACGACGGCCGCGAGGTTGCCGCCGGCGCTGTCGCCGCCCACCGCGATACGGCGCGGATCGGCATCCCAGGGCTTGGGATCGCCGGCGATCGCCGCGTAGGCGGCCCAGCAATCCTCGACCGCGGCCGGGAACGGATGCTCCGGCGCCAGGCGGTAATCGACCGAGGCGACGCGGCAGCGCGCCTTTTCGGCGAAGTAGCGGCAGGCGCGGTCGTGCGTGTCGCGGTCGCCGACGGTCCAGCCGCCGCCGTGGAAGAAGACGAGCAGCGGCGAAGGATCGAGCACGCCCACGGGAACGTAGAGCCGCACCGGCAACGGCCCGGCCGGCCCCGCGACGCTGCGCTCCATGGTGGCGAACATCTCCGCCACCGGCAGGCCGAACGTGTCGGCGCGCTTCCTGTACTCCCGCCGCGCATCGGCCACCGGCAGCGATTCGAGCGGCGGCCGCCCGGCCTTCTCCGCGATGGCAAGGATCTCTGCGAGCTGCGGATCAAGCGTCATGTGTTCGGTCTCGGGAAAGAAAGAACAAGGGAACAAGAGCCGGGGAGCCGGGGAGGAAGAAGGAACGAAGATTCACAACGAAGGCACGAAGATACGAGGTTGGAAGAGATGATGCGCCGCAAGCGCGGCGCGAAGAAAAGGAATCGGCGGGGCTTTTGCTTTCTTCGCGCGCGTCTTCGCGCGCAATCCGCCCTCATTTTCATCTTCGTGCCTTCGTGCCTTCGTGAAGAGTCCTTCTTCCGTCTCCCCGCCTCCTGTTATCTTTTCCGACTACGGCACGTGGCCGAGGCGGCGCCAGGTTTCGTATTCGGCGCGGAAGGCGGAGAGCGCGCTCCAGACGCGCTTGAAGTTCGCGTCGGCGGCGCCTTCCTGCTCGGCGATGTCGAGCCATGCCTTCTCGAGCGCATCGAGCACGCCCTGCGGCCAGCGCTGGAACACGACGCCCTTGGCGCGCAATTCGCGCAACGCGGCCGCCTGCATGGCCTCGCCCTCGGCGAGCCCGTCGCGCACCGTGTCGCCGCAGGCGAGCTCGATCTGGCCGCGCGTGGCTTCGGGCAGCGCGTCCCACGCCTTGCGGTTGACGAGCAGCTCGAGCGGCACGGTGGGCTGCTGCCAGCCCGGGAAGTAGTAGTTGCTGACGATCGTGTGGAAGCCGAGGCCGAGATCGATCAGCGGGAACGAATACTCCGCGCCGTCGAGCCCGCCATCCTTGAGCGCCGGCAGGATCTTGTTGGGCTCGACATGGCGCGGATCGGCGCCGGCCTTGGTGAGCACGCGCGCGGCGAGGCCGGAAGCCCGCACCTTCAAGCCCTTCAAGTCGTCGGCCGTCTGCACCGGCTTCTTGAACCAGCCGCCGGCCTCGGGCGTCGTGATGCCGCAGAGCACGGATTTCACCGCGAAGCGCGCATACACCTCGTCGAGCAGTTCCTGCCCGCCGCCGTAGTTGAGCCAGGCGATGTATTCCACCGCCTCGGGCCCGAACGGCACGCCGCCGAACACGGCGAATGCCGGCTCGCGCGTCGCCCACATGCCGGGGGTGGACCAGCATGCATCCACCGTGCCCTTGCCCGCCGCCTCGATGCATTGGGCGGGTGCCACGATCTTGCCCGGCTCCTCGAGCTCGAACGCGATCGCGCCGGCCGAGGCGCGGCGCAGCTTGTCGGCGAACTTGCGCGCCAGCGAGCCGAACTGCGGCGTGTCGGCCGGATAGGAGAGCGCCACCTTCCATTTGAGATAGGCCGCCTCGGCCGAGGGCGTGACGCGCACCGGCACCTCGACGCGCTTCTCGACGACGACCGGCTCCGGCGCCAGCGCGAAGCGGCCGATCGCGGCCCCGGCCACGAGCGCCACCGCCGCCGCCGCGGCGATATGGAAAAGCGGCGTGAGCCGGAACTTCATCTGCGCGATGCGTGCGGCGAATGCATCCCGTTCTCATACAGCAAGTGGCATCGATACGGAATCAAAACGGCGGTTCCCGCGGCGCCGGCGCCGCGGCCGCGCTTCAGCGCAGGCGCTTCCAGAGGAACGTCTTGCCCAGCAGCGGCAGGAGGACATAGGCGCGCACGCGCAAGGTGCCGTCGGCCTGGATGGACATCGTCGCAAGGTAGTCCACGCCGTCGTCCGGATTGTAGATCCGGCCGTCTCCCCACGATTTCTCGCCGGTGCGGCGCAGGCCCCGAACGACCGTGAGTCCCAGCAGCGGCCGGGTGCGCAGCTTGGGATCTTCATTCTTCACGTCGACCAGGGGCAGGCCCGCCAGATCGTTCGGCCATTTGAACCAGACGAGCCTTCCGCACAACCGGTCGCCGCAGGCCTTGATCTCGACCTGGATGCGCCCGTTGGCGTGGAGCCAGAGCCCGGTCGGCGTCGGGCTTTGCGCCGCGGCCGGTGCCGCGGACATCGCCATCGATACGAGAAGCAGGGTGCGGGCAAGACGGCGCATGATAGCCGTTCAACCGGTTTCGAGCTTGCCGATTGCCGACTGAATCGCGTCCTTGAGCCCCGGCAGATTGCTCTTGGCGACGCGCCACACCTGCTGATCCAGGCTGCGGTCGTAGATGTGCCGCAAAAGGTTTCCGATCGCGCCGATCGCCTGCCAATCGACGGCCGGATGCTCGGCGGTCAACGAGGCCGGAGCGTGCCCGAGGGCCGCCGAGAGCCGTTCGACATAGCGCTCGACGGTGGCCGCGAGATCGGGATGGGCGGCGAACTCCTCGAAACTCTTGCCCGACAGGTTTCGCTCGAGGCCGTTCACGGCATCGAGCATGAGCTGCAACCGCTCGCGGTCGGTTCCCATCGGCATCGGTCGCTCAGTCCCTGTTTCGGGCCCGCCGTCTGTCGGCAGCCAGCCGCTCACCGCGCATCGTACCGGAGCGAGTGCTTCGGATGCCAGACCTCCATTTCGCCTCCAGAGTAGTGGCATCCTGCGGCTCGTCTCCATCTCGACGTCGGATGCGCGCGCATCGAGCGCGAGACGCCGAGTGCCCCCGGGCGTTTCCCTCTCTCCCCGTTTCACCGTAACGTCCCGCCCCGATGTCCATCGCAACGCTGATCGTCCTCGAAACCCTGTGGATCGTGGTCATGGCCGGCTGGGTGCTGCTGCAGAAGCGCCCGCCGGTGGCGACGCTCGCCTGGATTTTCGGGCTGGCGCTGCTGCCGGGCATCGGCGCGCTCCTCTATTACTGGTGGGGGCCGCTGCGCTTCGACCGCCGGAAGCGCCGCATCCGCCGCGCGCGCGACGTGATCCACGTGGCGGCCCGCTCGCGCTCGGCATTGTTCGACCGCGAGCGCGGCAACACCGAACCGCTGATCCGACTCGCGACGCGGCTGGGCGGCCTGCCGCCGATGACGGCCACGAGCGCGCGCCTGTTTTCGACCGGCGACGAATTCTTCGGCGCCGTGGAAGCCGCCATCGTCGGCGCGCGCCACCACATCCACGCCGAATACTACATCGTGCGCGACGATCCGCTCGGCACGCATCTGTTGAACCTGCTGATGGAGAAGGCGCGCCAGGGCGTGGAGGTGCGCCTGCTTGCCGACACGGTGGGTTCGCGCATTTCGCGCGCGCTCGAGCAGCGCATGATCGAGGCCGGCGTGAAGTTCGAGTGGTTCAACCCCACGGCCGTGGCGCGCCTGCGCCGGCGCATCATCAACTTCCGCACGCACCGCAAGATCCTCGTCGTCGACGGCGCGATCGGCTTCTGCGGCAGCACCAACGTGTGCTCGGACCACAGCTTCAAGCACATGGCCGACGGCGCGCGGCGCGACACCGACGTGGAGCTGCGCGGCGAGATCGTGCAGGGCCTCCAGCACACGTTCTTCGAGAACTGGCTGTTCGCCTCGGAAGAGCCGCTGCGCGACGACGAGCTCGAAGACTATTTTCCGACGGCGCCGGCGCCCGGCACGCAGCTCATGCATTTCGTCCCCTCCGGCCCCGACAACGAACACCGCGCGATCTATGCGTTCCTGCTCGCCGCAATGGGCCTGGCGCGGAAGCGCATCTGGCTCGTGGCGCCCTATTTCGTGCCCGACGAGGCGCTGCTGAACGCGCTCGTCATCGCGGCCGCGCGCGGGGTCGAGGTGCACGTGATGGTGCCGAACGAGAGCGACTGGCGCGTCGTCGACGCCGCCGGCGCCTCGACGCATGACCAGCTCCTCGCGGCCGGCGTGCGCATCTACCTGTTCGGCCCGCCGCTGCTCCACGCGAAGACAGCGCTGCTCGACGACAACCTCGCCATCGTCGGCAGCGCCAACATCGACGACCGCAGCATGAAGCTGAACTTCGAGGCCTCGGCCGTATTCTACGGCGGGCCGATGATCGAGGCGCTGGCCGCGCTGTTCGACGAGTTCCGCACCAAGGCGACGCTGAAGCTCAACTACGAATCCGACGCGCCGCTGCGCCGCCGCCTCTTCATCGCCTGCGCCCGCCTCTTCTCGCCGCAGCTCTGAGGGTGTCGCAGGGAACCGAAGATAGGAAATGAACCACGGAGGGCACAGAGGACACGGAGAAGAGGCCCATGCGCCGCGATGGGGCGCAAAGGAAGGCGCTCTTGCGCGCGCGCCTTCGCGCGCAATCCCGTTTTCTTCCTGCTCCGTGTCCTCTGTGCCCTCCGTGGTTCAATTCTTCCTGCACTGCGAAACTAGGGCGCATTGGCGGACCGGAATTTGCATTGATCTAATGCGAGGCGTCACGCGGCACGAGCAAAGATGAAATTCCGGCTGGTCACCTGGAACATCCACAAGGGCATCGGCGGCCTGGATGGCAAATACGACATCCGGCGCATCGTGCGCGCGCTCGCGGAATGCCATCCCGATATCGTGGCGCTGCAGGAGGTGGACGAAGACGCGCCGCGCTCGCACCACCACCGGCAGGTGGATGTGCTCGCCGACGCGCTCGAGCTGCCGCACCGGGCCTATCAGCCGAACGTGACGCTGCGCCGCGGCGTTTACGGCAACGCGATCATCAGCCGCTTTCCGCTGAACCTCCTGAAGAGTCTCGATCTCTCGATCCGCTTCAAGAAGAAGCGCGGCGCGCAGATCGTGAGCGCCGCGATTCCGGTGCCGCACGCGCTCCACCAGCCGGTGATGCTGGTCAACCTCCATCTCGGCCTGATCGAGTTCGAGCAGAAGATCCAGCTCCGCCGCCTGCTCGCCTGCGAGGAGGTGAAGGGCCTCGACCACGGCATTCCGATGATCGTGGCCGGCGACATGAACGACATGCTCGGGCGCCTGCACCGCCACGTCATGGAACCGCGCGATTTCCTCTCGGCCTCGAATGGAAAGAGCACGTTCCCCGCTTTCTTCCCGATGCGCGCGCTCGACCAGATCTTCTACCGCGGCGCCGTCCACCTGCGCCGCTGCTTCATCCCGCGCTCCGACATCACCCGCCGGGCTTCCGACCACCTGCCGCTGGTCGCGGATTTCGAGGTGGCCGCGAAGCACGGCCACGAGCACGCCGGCCACGCACATGCGGGGGCGAAGCACAAGGCGGAGGGCTAGGCCCCGGCAGTGGACTTGGCCCGTGGCCGGCTGCACATTAGCGCATGTTCACCGGTGTTCCCGTTCCGCCGAACGATTCCGAGCGCATCGCGGTGCTGAAGCAGTATCGCGTGCTCGATACGCCGCCCGAATTCGAATATGACGCGCTCACCGAGCTTGCCGCGCAGATCTGCGGCTGCCCGGTGGCCCTCCTCGGCCTCATCGACGAGACGCGCGACTGGCTCAAGGCCAAATACGGCCTGCCCGCCGCCATGACCGAGGCGCCGCGCGACATGGTCGTGTGCGCGGCCACGATCTGCCAGAACGACCTGCTCTACGTTCCGGACCTGACCAAGGACGAGCGCTTCAAGGATTATCCGCAGGTCGCCGGCGATCCGCACATCCGCTTCTATTGCGGCATGCCGCTGATCAACCGCGACGGCTACGCGCTCGGCAGCTTCTGCGTCGTCGATTTCGAGCCTCACGAGATCACCCCGGCCCAGCGCGAATCGGTGCGCCGCCTCGCCCAGCAGGCGGTGACTCAGCTCGAGCTCAGGCGCCAGCTTCTCGAGCGCGACGAGCTTGTGCGCGATCTCGAGAAGGCGCGCGCGGCGATGGAAGCCGAGCAGACGCGCTCGGAGGAGCTGCTGCGGACGATCTTCCCGGCTTCGATCGCGGCGGAACTCAAGGCCAGCCGCCCGGTCCAGCCGCGCCACTACGATCTCGCCACGATCATGTTCGCGGACTTCACCGGCTTCACGCGCCTGACCGAGTCCACGCAACCGGCCACGCTGGTGCAACAGCTCCACCAGCATTTCACGCGCTTCGACGAGATCGTCGAGCGCAACCGGCTCGAGACGCTCAAGACGATCGGCGACGCCTATTTCTGCGCCGGCGGCCTGCCCGAGCCCAACCGCACGCACGCGATCGACGCCTGCCTCGCGGCGCTGGAGCTTCAGGCCTATCTCGCCGCCTCGAACCGCCAGCGCGAGAAGCTGCGCCTGGCGCCGTGGAAGGTGCGCATCGGCATCAACACCGGCCCGGTTGTCGCCGGCCTCGTCGGCAAACGCCGCTTCACCTACGACATCTGGGGCGATTCGGTGAACGTCGCCCAGCGCCTCGAAGCCGCCGCCGAGCCCGGGCGCATCAATATCTCGGCCAGCACCTACCACTACGTGAACAAGCTGTTCGATTTGGAGCCGCGCGGCTCGATCGAAGTGAAGAACAAGCCGGCCCTCGAGATGTTCTTCGTCAACCGCATCAAGCCCGAATACGCGGCGGATGCCGACGGCATGGCGCCGAACGCGGCGTTCTGGCAGGCGGCGTAGGGGCGATTCGCGAAGGGGTCTGACCCCTTTCCTGATGCGGGCACGAAGGCGTTATATTGCGGCGTCATCGAACGGAGCCTGACGGACATGTTGCCTTCGATCGCCGAACGCCGGGCAGAAATTGCCGACCTGTGCAGGCGCTTTCATGTCCGGCGCCTCGAGCTGTTCGGCTCGGCCGCTCGCGGATCGGACTTCGATCCCGCGCGATCCGACGTGGACGTATTGGTCGAGTTCGACGCCGCGTCCGGTATCCCGGATCTGGATCGGTTTTTCGGATTGAAGGACGCGCTGGCGGCGTTGTTCCAACGTCCGGTCGATCTCGTGATGGCGGGGAGCGTGCGCAACCCATTCGTCCGATCAACGATCGAGCGGGGCCGGGAGTTGCTGTTTGTAGCGTGATCCGCGCGCCTATCTCTGGGACGTGCGTGAAGGCGCCGATGCCATCGCCGCGATGCTGCGCGGCAAGACGCTCGATGACTACCTGCGAGACTTGGTCCTGCGTTCCGCCGTGGAGCGGCAATTCACGATCATCGGCGAAGCCCTGAATCGTCTCGCCAAGAGCGCGCCGGACATTGCCATAGGAATACCGGAGCTGCCGCAGGTGGTGGCTTTCCGCAATATCCTGATCCACGGCTATGAACAGGTCATCGATTCCACGGTTTGGAGCACGGCCAACGAGAAGTTGCCGGCGCTGAGAGCGCGCGTTGCGGCTCTACTCGCGGATTTGGGCGACAAGCCCTGAGGCAAGCCGGCGTGCGGAATAACCGACGCCGGCATCCGTTATCCCCAGGTCGCTGGCGCGGACGCATGTGCTCTCAGGCTGCCGGTTACCCGGAAAGCAGTTCTCCGCCGCTTTTGACGCTCGCGGCGCGCGCAACTTTCTTTCGCCTTTCTCGCAGATGCGAAAGGAATGCGTTACTTTCACGGCGCGGGCCGCGACCCAAAATTTCGCATACACGCCTTCTTGACAGGCCCGGCGCCTCTCGCCATCTATGCGCCCGTCTCGCTGGCACTCGCCTTGTGTGAGTGCTAACAGCGGGGCCCAATTCATCAACCGAACGATCCACAAGCACTCATCCAGGAGGATGCAATGAAGTTCCGTCCGTTGCATGACCGCGTCGTCGTCCGCCGCCTCGAAGGCGAGCAGAAGACCGCGGGCGGCATCATCATTCCGGACACCGCGAAGGAAAAGCCGTCCGAAGGCGAGATCATCGCCGTCGGCCCCGGCGGCCGCGACGAGAGCGGCAAGCTCATCCCGATCGACCTCAAGGTCGGCGACCGCATCCTGTTCGGCAAGTGGTCGGGCACCGAGGTGAAGATCGACGGCGAAGAGCTGCTCATCATGAAGGAAAGCGACGTGATGGGCGTGATCGAAGGCCAGGCGAAGCCGGCCAAGAAAGCGGCTTGAGCAGCCCGAGGCTGCTCATCGGCCGGCGAGCGCCGGCCGCGAAGCCGTAACCGCAACTACCGCTGAGAAGAGGACCACAATGGCTGCAAAGGAAGTGAGATTTTCGGCCGACGCGCGCCAGCGCATGCTGCGCGGCGTCGACATCCTGGCCGATGCCGTGAAGGTGACGCTGGGCCCCAAGGGCCGCAACGTCGTGCTCGACAAGGCGTTCGGCGCGCCGCGCATCACCAAGGACGGCGTCACCGTCGCCAAAGAGATCGAGCTCACCGACAAGTTCGAGAACATGGGCGCGCAGATGGTGCGCGAGGTCGCCTCCAAGACCTCCGACATCGCCGGTGACGGCACCACCACCGCCACCGTGCTGGCCCAGGCGATCGTGCGCGAGGGCTCGAAGGCCGTGGCCGCCGGCATGAACCCGATGGATCTGAAGCGCGGCATCGAGAGCGCCGTCGAATCGATCGTCGAGGACCTCAAGAAGAAGTCGCGCAAGGTGACGACGAACGAGG
>CAYZSG010000111.1:0-16362 GCA_964481045.1 uncultured Candidatus Odyssella sp.
AGCCAGGTGACCCTGCAATACGAGAACGGCAAGCCGGTGCGCGCCACCTCGGTCGTCGTCTCGACGCAGCACAGTGAGAAGGTGGACCAGGACCAGGTGCGCGAGATCGTGCGCCCGTTCGTGCTGAAGACGCTGCCGCAGGGCTGGATGTGCCCTGAAAACCAGTTCTACGTGAATCCGACCGGGCGCTTCGTCGTGGGCGGGCCCGACGGCGATGCCGGCCTCACCGGCCGCAAGATCATCGTCGACACCTATGGCGGCGCGGCCCCGCATGGCGGCGGCGCGTTCTCGGGCAAGGACCCCTCGAAGGTCGACCGCTCGGCCGCGTATGCCGCGCGCTATCTCGCGAAGAACGTCGTCGCCGCCGGCCTCGCCGAGCGCTGCCTGATCCAGCTTTCCTATGCAATCGGCGTCGCCAAGCCGCTGTCGATTTACGTCGACACCGGCGGCACGGCAAAAGTCGACGAGGCGAAACTCGCGGCGGCGCTGCCCGACCTCATGGACCTCTCGCCGCGCGGCATCCGCACGAAGCTCGGCCTCAACCGGCCGATTTACGCGCGCACCGCGGCCTACGGCCATTTTGGGCGCAAGCCCGAGACCGATGGCGGATTTTCGTGGGAGCGCACCGACATGGCCGACGCGCTGCGCCGCGCGCTCGCCTAGGGAGGGCCGGACGCGGATGAGCCGGGCGCGCGCGATGGACGAGGCGGCCAAGCCGATCGCGACCGAGGCGCCGCGCGCACCCGCCGATCTTGCCGCGCGCGTTTCCGCGCTCGCGGCGGGCTTCTCGCTCGAAGTCTCGAGCCGCAGCGCGCGCGACCTCGATGCCTGCCTGACGCATCTCGAGAAAGGCAGCGACGTCTACATCAACTTCATCGCCGGCGACGATCTCGGCGCGAAGGTGCGCTGCGCGGCGGCGCTGCGCGCCAGCGGCTTCCATCCGGTGCCGCACATCGGCGCGCGGCACTTGAAGAGCGAGGCGCAGCTTGGCGACCTGCTGGCGCGCCTCGCCGGCGAAGCAGGTGTCGTGCGCGCGCTGCTGATCGGCGGCGACGCCGCCGCGGCCGCGGGCCCGTTCGATTCGAGCCTGGCCGTGCTCGCGAGCGGCCTTCTCGCGAAGCACGGATACCGCGCCGCGGGGTTCGCCGGCTATCCGGAAGGCCACCCGCAGATCGCCGAGCCCGTGCTGAAGCGTGCGCTGGCGGAAAAACTCGCGCTCGCAGCGCAGCAAGGCATCGCGCCCTTCATCGTGACGCAATTCTGCTTCGATGCGGCGGCCGTTTCTGCGTGGCTCGCCGGCCTGCGCCGCGATGGCATCGCGGCGCCGGTGCGCATCGGCCTCGCCGGGCCCGCGAATGTCGCGACGCTCGTGCGCTTCGCGATCCGCTGCGGCGTCACCAATTCGATCCGCGCGCTCACCGGTCGCGCCGACCGCTTCCTGCGCCTTGTCAGCGACAGCGCCCCCGACGCGCTCGTACGCGGCCTTGCGGAAGACGAAGCGGCCTCGGGGATCGCCGGCCTTCACTTCTTCCCGTTCGGCGGCGTCGACGGGCGGACCGTGTCCCGCGCCCGAAGGCGCGCGCTGGGCCAACGCCTTGAAGCGCGGCCGCTTCCGCGCGAATGCGAGCGGCGGGCTGGACGTCGAAGTTTAGCGGCTACCCTGCCAGTGAACGCCGGAGCGCGGGCGCGCTTACGTTACGCCACCTTGCGCGCTTCGCCCGGGATGATGGCGGCGGGCGCGAGGCGCTCCTGCGGCAGGCGCACGGATACGGTCGTGCCCTTGCCCGGCTCGCTTTCGATGCCGAGCGTGCCGCCATGCGCTTCCACCAGCGTCTTGACCAGCGCGAGACCGAGACCGGTGCCGGGATCGCCGCGCGGCGCGTGATCGAGCTGCACGAAGGGCTGCACCGCGCGCGGCAGGTCCTCCGGCTTCATGCCGATGCCGGTATCGCGGACCTGCACGACCAGCCTGCCGCCGGACTCCACCGCCGCCGACAGCCAGACCTTGCCGCCGGCAGGCGTGAACTTGACCGCGTTCGAGAGCAGATTGAGCACGATCTGCCGGAAGCGCGTGGCGTCGGCGCGCAGCGCAGGGAGGCGCGCCGAAGCATCGACCGCGAGCGCGACGCCCGCGCTGCGCGCCTGCGGCTCCACGAGGTGCCCGCAATTCTTGAGCATGCCCGCGAGATCGATGACGCTCTCGTTGAGAGGCTGCGCGCCAACCTCGATCTTGGCCACGTCGAGGATGTCGTTGATGAGCTGCAGCAGGTGCGAGCCGCTGCGGTTGATGTCCGCCACGTACTGCTTGTATTTCTGCGCGCCGACGGGCCCGAAGATCTCGCTGCGCATGATGTCGGAAAAGCCGATGATCGCGTTGAGCGGCGTGCGCAACTCGTGGCTCATGTTGGCGAGGAAGCGCGTCTTGGCGCGGTTGGCCTCGTCGGCGCTGTCGCGCGCCTTCCGGAGCGTATCGGCCATGCGCGCATTGCCGAGCAGCAGCAGCACGCGGTCGAGCGTGTGCGCGTGCAGCGCGTGCGCGAGATAGACGAACGCGGAGATCCACACGGCGAGCAGCGTAGCGGTGAAGAGATGCGCGGGCGATCCGTCGAACGCGAGCCGGAGGCCGAACGGCATGACGGCCGGCAGCACGAAGCCGTAGAAGGCCGGCAGATAGGCGGTATAGCCCGTGAGGGCGGCCGCCGAGAGGCCGGTGACGAGGAACACCAGCACGATCATCAGAACCGCGTCGGTCGGCGCGAACAGCGCGACCGTGCCGATGCCCCAGAGGACGCCCGAGAGCAGCGTGCCGAGCACGAAGGTGCGGCCCCAGGCATGGGCTTCGCCCGCCGTGCGCGTACGCTCGAAATAGCGCCGGCAATGAACCCAGCGCACGATCGATGCGGCGATCAGCAGCGCGGTCCACGCGACCAGCGTCTGCAGCGGCACGGTGCGCCAGAAAATTCCGGCGACGAGAACGGCCACGGCCATCTCGACCACCAGGATGCCCGGCGCCTGCACGAACAGGCCGCGCACGATCTCGGCGCGCAGTTCGGTGCGCGCCGCCGGATCGAGCGCACCGCCGCGGTCGGCGCGAAACGCGCGCAACAGAAGCTCGCAGCGCGTCGGCTCGCGGCTTTGGCTGCGATTGTTGATGGCAAGCGCGATATCGCCGAAGGGCATGTTCGTTGCTTTGCAGAGGCCGTGTGGCAGTCGATGCGCTGATATTCCAACGGCGACAGTGCCTCGGAGACGGTTAACAACGACTTTATTGGGCAGGGCGGAATCCAGAGCCTATTTTCCATTTTGCCACCGCGGCCCGCTGTGATCGGCCGCGCCCGGCGCCCTTGGCACGGCACGGTGGCTTCCACTAGCGTCCGGCGCGCATGCAACGCTCGACCATGATCGTCCTGGCCAAGCCGGACGGGCCGCTTCCGCCGGAGGGACAAGCGCGCCCGCCCGCGGCGCGGCATTGGCGCAACTGGCACCGCAGCGGCGTCGCGCTCTCCGGCTTGCTGCATGTCGTCGTGCTGGCGGCATTGACGCTGAGCGTGCCCGTGTTCGGCCGGCCGGCGCCGACCGAGGATGCGATTCCGGTCGAAGTCGTGCCGCACGCGCCGGAGAAGAAGCCGCCCGAGGCCGAAGAGCCGAAGAAGACGGAGGAGGAGAAGAAGACCGAGGAGAAGAAGCCGGAGCCGCCGCAGAAGGTGGAGGAGCCGAAGAAGCCCGAAGAGCCGAAGATCGCGGCTGCACCTGATTCGAAGGCCGCCCCAGAGGCGCAGAAGCCGCCGCCCCTGCCGGCGGCAAAGCCCGCGCCGGAGCCGGCGGCGCCACGGCCCCAAGCTGCGCGCCCCGCGCCGGCACCGCCATCACAGCCGCCGCCGGCGCTTGCACCTGCGGCACCGCCGCCGCCGCCCGAGGCCAGCCTGCCGCCCGTGCCGCCGCCGGCCCCTGAAGCCGAGCAGCCGAAAGGCCCGCCGGCCGGCCTGAAGGTCGACGCCGACGAAGCGCCGCCGCCGCCCGGCGAGCGCAAGGCGGTCGGCTACTGGGTGCTCGAGCCGCTCACTGTCGATCTCCGCGCACGCTGCGGCATCGCGCGCATCACCGGCGTGCTCGAATTGCGCGAGCAGATCGCCGAAGGCCGTTATCGCGGCGTGATCCGCACGCGCATCGCCTGGACGCGCTGCCCGGCGGAGGGCGCCGTGCACGCGGTGGAGCTGCGCATCAAGGGCGGCGAGGTGCAGATGATCGGCGCGAACGGCTCCGTCGACCGTGGCGCGGTGCGCGGCGATACGATGATGCTCGAGGATGCGTATGGACGCTCGGTCTGGAAGAAGCGCTGACATTTCCGGCGACGCGGAACGCCGCGCCCTCGCCGCCGATCTGCGCGCCTGCCGCGCCGCGACGCTGGCGCTGTTCCGGGAGATCGCGCCGGATCTGTTCAAGCGACAGCTTCATCCGCACTATTCGCCGCTCGGCTGGCACCTTGGCCACATCGCCTACACCGAGGCGCTGTGGCTGCACGGCGAGGATAATGCCGCCACCACGCCGGCGCTGCGGCGCGCTTTCGCCGTGGACGGCCTCGCCAAGAGCCAGCGCACCAGCATTCCCGATGCCGCAGCCGTGTTCGACTATGTGGCGCGCGTGCGCGAGGCGACGCTCGTGCGCTTGGCCGATCCCGCTTCCCCGATCGATCTGCGGCTCTGGCGTTTCGTCATGCAGCACGAGGCGCAGCACGCCGAGACCGCCTCGTTCCTGCACGCGCTCGCGCAGCGCGGCGCGGCCGCGGCGGAGATCGCGGCCGACACGCGGCCGATCGACTACGTCGCGGTGCCGGGCGGGCTGGCCGCGATCGGCCATGACGGCGCCGATGCGCTCGACAACGAACGCGACGCGCATGCCGTGGAACTCGGCGCATTCCAGCTCGCGCGGACTCCGGTGACTCAGGCGCAGTTCGCGGCGTTCATGGAAGACGGCGGATACGCCCGCCGCGCGCTGTGGTCCGACGCAGGCTGGGCGTGGCGCGCGAACGAAGGCATCGAGCGGCCCTTCCATTGGCGAGCGGACGCCGCCGATCACCCCGTGGCCGGCGTAAGCGCGCACGAGGCGGAGGCGTTCTGCCGCTGGGCGGGCGCGCGCCTGCCGACCGAGTTCGAATGGGAACATGCCGCCCGCGGACTCGTTGTTACCGCGCAAAGCGGCAATCTCGGCGGGCTCCGCCACGGCACGACGCCGGTCGGGCAATTTCCGGGCGGACGCAGCGCTGACGGCGCCGATGATCTGATCGGCAATGTCTGGGAGTGGACCGCCTCGGATTTTGCGCCATATTCCGGCTTCCGGGCGTGGCCCTACGAGGGGTACTCAGCTTCATGGTTCGACGGCCGCCACCGCGTCTTGCGCGGCGGCAGCTGGGCCACCCGCACTTTTGCTTTGCGCCGAAGCTTTCGTAACTGGTATGTTCCGGAAACTAGGCAAATCTTCGCAGGGTTTCGCCCAGCGCGGGACCTTTAGAAGAACCGATGTCAACATCGGCTGGCGTAGGCGCCTCCGCCGCGCGGGTCGGGAGTAGAGGTGCCGCATGGACCGCGTGCAACGGGCCTATTCCCTCCATCGTCCCTCGGAGATCGGCGTCCGCGCGCCCGATGAGGGCACAGGCGAGGCCGAGGGGACAGACGTCGTGCGCGGGCTTGGCGCACGGCCGAAAACGCTGCCGCCGAAGTATTTCTACGACGCGCAAGGCTCGCGGCTGTTCGACCGCATCACCGCGCTGCCCGAATACTATCTGACACGCACAGAGCAGCGCATCCTCTCGGACAGCGCACGCGATCTCGCGCGGCGCATGGGCCCGGCCGATCTTATCGAGCTTGGATCGGGCAGCGCCAAAAAGACGCGTACGGTGATTGGCGCACTGCTCGAGGAGTTTCCGGCGAAGGCGCCGCTACTCTACGTGCCGATCGACGTGAGCGACGCGGCGCTCGAGGAAAGCGCCGCGGGCCTCGTCGCCGCCTATCCGCGTCTCACCGTGACCGGCGTCGTCGGCACCTACGAGGCGGGGCTCGCGGCCCTGCCGCCGCGCCTCGCGCCGCGCCGCCTCATGATGTTCCTCGGCAGCACGATCGGGAACCTCGATGCGGCGGAAAGCGCCGAATTCTTCGCATTCATTGCGCGCGCGCTCGAGCCGGGCGATGCGCTGCTGCTGGGCTTCGATCTCGTGAAGACGCCGGGCATCATCGAAGCCGCCTACAACGACTCGCAAGGCGTGACCGCGGCGTTCAACCTCAACATGCTGCGCCACCTCAACCGCCGCTTCGACGGCGATTTCGATCTCGCGCGCTTCCAGCACCGCGCGTTCTTCAATGCAGAAGCCTCGCGGATCGAGATGCATCTGGCCAGCGCTGGGGCGCAGACCGTGCGGCTCCGGAAACTCGGCCTCACCGTGCGCTTCGAGGCGGGCGAAACGATCCGCACCGAAATCTCGCGCAAGTTCTGCTTCGCGGACATGGCCGAAACGGTCGCGCGCCACGGCTTCGCGCTCGAAGCGCGCTGGAGCGACAGCCAGGAATGGTTTGGCCTGGCGCTGTTCCGCAAGAAGTAGGCGGAGCCGCGCTACTCCTTCACGCGCTCCCAGCTCGGATCGGGATTGTATTCGATCATGTTCGGCGCGATCTCGGCGGTGCGGGCGCCGAGATTTTTCTGATAGACGGCGCCGTCCTGGTTCACGATGAACGTCATCACGCCCGAATTGCCCCACTGCGCCGGATAGGCGACCATCGCGAAGCCGGCGATCATGTGCCCGTTGACGACGTAGTCGCGCGCGCCGCCGGGCGCGGCGGCGCCCTGGCGCATGACGAGCTTGAAGTAGTAGCCGTAATAAGGCTGGCCGCGCCGGCTCAGGCGATAGCCCGGCTGGTAGCCTTCCGACTCGGCTTCGGCGACGAGTTCGCCGAGTGGGCTTTGATCCTCGCCGGGCTTCGTTTCCCAGTAGAGCCCGTCGCGCTTGCCGGGACGGCTTCTGATGCGGCGCGCGTATTTCTTGATGCCATCGCCCTCGCGGTCGACTTCGGCGTATTCCTTCTGCGCGACGACGAAGGCGCGCATGACCTCGATCGCGGTGAGCTCGTTCTCGCCGACGCGCCGCGTCAGGATCTCGTCTTTCCCGGCGGCCGCGTCGAACACCCAGATCTCGCCGCGCTTCACGACCGGGATCGGCATCGGCCAGCTCTGCGTTCCGATCACGAGCACGACGCGGCCCGGCTGGTCTTCGAGCAGCCGCATCGCCGCCTCTGCGGCCTCGGCGAACTGCGCCATCGCGCGCTTGTCGGCCACTTCGTCGCCCGAACTCACCAGCTCCTCGCCGTCGGAGCCGAAGATCCGCATGAGCGCGGCCTTGTCTTGCGCGCGCGCGGCGGCGATCAGCGCCTTGGCCGCTTCCGCCGCGGAGGGGAATGGCTGCGGCTCGACCTTGGGCTTCGCCTTTTCGGCGGCCTGTTGCGCGAAGGCGGGCGCAGTGGCCAGGAGCGGTGCTGCGGCAATACCCGTGCCGAGCAATAGGGCGCCGGCGATGCGGGCGAGAGAGAGCGGGGCGGTCGGGCGTGACATCGTGATCTCCATGGGCGCGCGATGAGCGGCGGGCATGCGGCGTCGCGAGGCGGCGAAACGGATCATCTATGCCTCCGTTGGCCGTCGTTGCGTGGCGGCGGGCTGGAGGTGCGCGGCGACGGCGCGCTCGCTTTGGGCGGCTCGTGGCGCGGCGGCGAGGTGCGCGGCGCCGGGCCGGGCGTGTGCGTGCGGGACGGCGGCGGGGATGAGCGCTGTATCGTGCTCCGCGACTCGTTCCCGCGCTGGTGGAAGCGCTGCGTATCCGGCTGCGTGCGCGGCGCGAAACCGGGGCTCGGCGTGTGCGTGCGCGGCGTGTAGCGTAAGCTCGGCGTGCCGGGCGTCGGCGCGCGCGGCGTGGCGAAGCGTTCGCGCTCGGGTATGCGCGACGCGGGCGGCGTGAAGCGTGCCGGCGGGGCCGCCGTGCGCGGCGGCGTGTAGCGCGGAGTCGCGAAGCGGCCGAGGCTTTCGCGGCCGCGCTGCGCGTTGCGCTCGGTGATCGGCGCACGCCGGATGTTGGTGAAGCCGGGCGTGCGCGTGAACGCGCGCGTGTCGCGCCGCGGCGTGGCCGGGGGTGCGGCGGTGCGCGGCGGCATGCGGCCGCGCGAGATGTCGCCCGGCGTCGGCCGGGGCGTCGGCGACGCACGGAAGGTGGGCGTGCTGCGGAATTGCGGCGCGCGATGCCGCTCCGCGACGTGGCGCGGCCGCCAGACGTGACGGTTGCCGGTGGTCAGGCGCCGGTTGATGACCGTGGGCGTGTAGTTGTAGACGGCGCCGCGGCAGCATCCGCCATAGACGTTGCCCCAGCCCCAATCGTGGCCCCAGCCGCCGTGAACGACGTGCCAGCTTGCCCAGCTCACGCCGGTACCGATCCAGACGCCGAGCGGAAATCCCACGTCGAACGTGATCCACACGCCGTCGGGCGGCGGCGGCTCGTAGAACACAACGCCCGGATCGTAGATCGGGACGTAGATCATGTCGGGCTCCGCCGCGGGCGGCGCGATGATGATCGTGCTGTCGGTATCGACGACCACGCGCTGGCGCGGCGTGGGCTTCAGGTTGCCGAGCGCGCGCGCGACGCGGCGCAGGCGCTGGATGGCCTTCAGCATGTCTTCAGGCTGCGCGACGAAGGCCTGGCCGAGCTCGTCGGTCCAGCGCAGGTCGTCGCTCATCATGCGTAGCACCCGGGGATAGCGCAGCAGCGACTTCACGCTCGCATCCCAATCCTGCTTGTCGCCCTCTTCGACGGTCTTCTTGGCCTCGAGCCAGCGCGTGGCTTCGATCACCTGGAGCGGAAACGTCGCCGCCGGGAGAATTTGTGCGATCAGCGCATCCGGATAAAGCGCGATGCGCGCGGTGAGCATATCGAGCGCGGCCGCGGTCCACACCCGCTCGGGCGCTTCGGTCGCGGCAGGCGTAGCCGGAGCCGACGGCGCCGCTGGCGTGGCGGGCGCCGGCGTGGCAGGCGCGGCGGTCTCGGCGCGCGGGAACGAGGCCGGTGCCATCGCGAGCACGGCGCCGAGAAGCAGCGCGGTCCATGCGTGCCTCCGCTCGCGCTGCGCGGTGCGGCGCATGGCGCGCGGGAATTCGGATCGTCGCATGGTTCTTCGCCCTGGAGAGCTTTGCGTCTCGGGGCAAAGATGAACCGGGGCGGCGCCGCGCGCCTTGATCTAACGCAACGGTGCCAAAACGAAAGCGCCCGGAGCGTTGCCGCTCCGGGCGCTTTTGCGTTCGCTGCTTGGCTTCGCGTCAGTCCTTGCGGACGCCGACCAGCTGCAGCAGGAAGACGAAGATGTTGATGAAATCGAGATAGAGACTGAGGGCGCCCATGATGCCCTTCTTCGTCGCCGTCTCGCCGTCGTCGGAGGCGTCGTACGACTCCTTGATCTTCTGCGTGTCGTAGGCGGTAAGGCCGACGAAGATCAGCACGCCGAGGATCGAGATCGCGAAGCTCATCGCCGAGCTCTTCAAGAACAGGTTGACCACCATCGCGATCAACAGGCCGATCACGCCCATGATCAGGAAGTTGCCCATTCCAGTGAGGTCGCGCTTCGTCGTGTAGCCCCAGAGGCTCATCGCGCCGAACGTGCCCGCGGAGATGAAGAACACCTTCGCGACGCTCGCGCCCGTGAACACGGCGACCGTCGGCGCCAGCGAAAGGCCCATGAGGCCGGCATAGAGCCAGAACACGCCTTGCGCCGTCGCCGCCGACATCGCGTGGATGCGGAACGAGAAGAAGAAGACGATGGCGATCGGCGCGAACAGCGCGATCCAGCCGAGCAGCTTCATCTGAATCGGCCGGCCGTTTGGCGCGGAGAGATAGAAAAGATCGCTCAGCGCCGGCACGCTGGTCACCGCGAAGGCGACCGCGCCCGTGAGCGCCAAGCCCAAGGCCATCCAGTTGTAGACCTTGAGCATGTACTGGCGGAGGCCCTCATCGACGCCGACCGCAGTATCGCGGCCGCGGCCGATGACGACGCCGCCATGCTGATTGCGGTATTCGGTAGCCATAGGTGAAACCCTCTGTTCTCGGTTTATAGTTGGCCCGTGGGCGCTATTTTGGGGTCGATTCCGCCAAAATCAAGGCTATGGCGACGTGCGCCAGCATTTCTCAAGTCTTTGAAATAGCGCGAAAGACGGGCATTTCAAGGGGCCGCTCGCCGCGTCTTCTTAACCTTTGAAGGGCTCAGGCGCCGAATCGCTCGTCCGCCGGCTTGCGCGCATGGGCCGGCGAGGCGCAATGGGCGTGCGAGTGATCGGCCAGAACCTCGATCACGCGGCACTCGGCGATGCGTCCGCGCCGGCAGCTTTGCACCATCCGCTTCAGCTCGCCGCGCAGCGCCGTGAGTGCCTTGATCTTGCGCTCCACCTCCGTCAAGTGCGCGCCGGCGATGGCATCGGCCTCGGCGCAGCACTGCTCGGGCCGGGCGCCGAGCGCCAGCAGATCGCGGATGGCCTCGAGCGGAAAGCCGAGCTCGCGCGCGTGGCGGATGAACGCGAGGCGTTTCAGATGCCCCTCGCTATAGACGCGCTGATTACCGGACGTGCGCGTGGGCTTCGGCAATAGGCCGAGCTCTTCGTAGTAACGCAAGGTTTGCACCTTGCACCCGGCTTCGCGCGCCGCCTGGCCGATGGAGAGATTCATGGCTGGGACCTCTTGAAGCTCCAGTCGCTGTAGGAACTAGGTTCGGAGCGTCGCTAATTTAAGGGCCGACGCGATGAGCGCACATTGCTGCCATGACGGGACCGAGCGCTTCGAGGGCGCCTCGCCGCGCTACCGGCGCATCCTCTGGATCGTGATCGCGCTGAACGCATTGATGTTCGGCGTCGAGGCCGCAGCCGGTGCGCTGGCCGGCTCGATGGCGCTGCAAGCCGATGCAATGGACTTCGCCGCCGACGCGGCCACGTACGGCCTCACGCTCTACATGATCGGGAAGCCCGACCGCTGGCGCGCGAGCGCGGCGCTGATCAAGGGCGCGAGCCTCGCGCTCATGGGCGCCTATGTGCTCGGCGCCACGCTGTGGCGCGTGTTCGTCGCCGGCACGCCCGAGCCGATCGTGATGGGCACCGTGGGGCTCGCGGCGCTCGTCGTGAACGTGACCGCCGCGCTGCTGCTGTTTCGCTTCCGCGAGGGCGACGCGAACATTCGTTCGGTGTGGCTGTGCAGCCGCAACGACGCGATCGGCAATTTGGCGGTGATGCTGGCGGCGCTCGGCGTGCTCGGCACCGGCACCGCGTGGCCCGACCTCGCCGTGGCCGCGATCATGGCCGGCCTCTTCCTCTATTCGTCGGTCAGCATCCTGCGCCAATCGCTCGGCGAACTGCGCCGCGCGAATGGCGGCCTCGGCGCGGAGATCGCACGATGATCGAATTTTCCCCGCAGACCACGTTCGCCGTACTGCTCGCCGTGCAGGCGCTGCACCTGCTCCATCACCGTGTCGCGAAGCGGCACATCAGCTACACCGAGGTGATCGGCGCGGCGCTGCTGTGCGTGCCACTCGCGGCGGCGCCGGCCTGGGCTATAATGACGGCGCATCTCGGTATGTGTGCCGTGCAGATCGCCGGCAGCCTCTGGATCAAGCGATTGTCTCCGTCATGGCGCGAAACCGCGGCCTGAGCCCAACTGGGATAAGCCGGCGGCGCCTGCTCGGCGCCGGCGCGGCGGCGGCGCTCGCGCCGCTTGCGCCGCGCATGGCCAAAGCCGGCGAGCATCGCCTCGTCGCCGCGACCGCGCGCGCCGCGATCGCCGGCGGCCCTCATCCCGAGACGGAAGTGTGGGCCTACAACGGCACCGTGCCTGGCCCTCTGCTGCGCGTTAAGCGCGGCGCGGTGCTCAAGGCCACGCTCGAGAACCAGGTGACCGACGCGACTTCGATCCACTGGCACGGCATCCGTCTGCCGAACGCGATGGACGGCGTGCCGCATCTGACGCAGAAGCCGGTCGCCCGCGGCGAGAGCTTCGTTTACGAGTTCGCGGCCAAGGATTCGGGCACGTTCTGGTATCACCCGCACTGGAAGAGCTACGAGCAGGTGGAGCGCGGGCTCTACGGCGCGCTGATCGTGGAGGAAGACTCGCCGCCCGAAGTCGACCGCGACATCGTGTGGATCCTCGACGACTGGCGCCTGACCGCCGAAGCGCGCATCGCCGGCGAATTCGCGAACCTGTTCGACGTGAGCCATGCGGGCCGGCTCGGCAACACGGTGACGGTCAACGGCAGGATCGCCGAGGAGTTCAAGGTGCGCCACGGCGAGCGCATTCGCCTGCGCTTCATCAATGCCGCGAACGCGCGCATTTTCGGGCTGCGCTTCGATACGCTTTCGCCGTGGCTGATCGCCACCGACGGCCACGCGACCGTGCCCAATCCGATGGGCGCCGGAAACCGCCTCGTGCTCGGCCCCGGCATGCGCGCCGATCTCGTTCTCGACTGCGTCGGCATCGCCGGCGAGCGCGTGACGATCGTCGACGACTTCTATCCACGCCAGGCCTATCGCCTGCTCGATATCGTGTATGGCGACGAGCCGGCGGTGCGCGAGAAGGTGCCGCGCACGCCGATCGCGCTGGCGCCCAACGCATTGCCCGAGCCCGATCTCGCCAATGCGGAGCGGATCACGATCAAGTTCGGCGGCGGCATGATGGGCCGCCTCGCCCAAGCCGAGTTCCAGGGCACGACGCGGCCGATGCGCGAGATACTCCTGCAGCATCGCATGGCCTGGGCGATCAACGGCAAGGTGGTGGGCGAGCACGACCATGCGCCGATGCTGCACCTGAAGCGCGGCCGCTCCTACATTCTCGCGATGGAGAACGACACGGCCTGGCACCACCCGATCCACCTGCACGGGCACGCATTCCAGGTGATCGCGCGCGACGGCGCGCGTCTTCCGCGCGTTCTGTGGCGCGACACGGTGCTGATGAATCCGCGCGAGCGAGTCGACATCGCCTTCGTCGCCGACAATCCCGGCGACTGGATGTTCCACTGCCACATCCTCGAGCACCAGGCCGGAGGGATGATGGCCGTGGTGCGGGTGGAGTAGCGCGCGGCGCGCGAAATTACTCGTTGCGCAGCAGCGGCGCGGCCTTCTGGCCCATCGCGCGCCAGATGCCGAAGTAGCCGAAGGCCAGCGCCAGGCCGGCGGCGATCAGCGCGGTACCGGCGGCGGTTTGCGGCAGCAGCGCGAACGGCGCGTTCATCACCTGCGTGACGATCGCCCACGCCAGAATCGCGCCGAGGATCGCCGCGAACACCGCCGTGGCGATGCCGATGAGCCCATATTCGATCAGGAACGCGCCAAGGATGCGGCGGCGCGTGGCGCCGAGCACCTTGAAGACGACGGCATCGTAGACGCGGCGGCGGTGGCCGGCGGCGACGGCGCCGGCGAGCACGAGCAGGCCCGAGGCGAGCGTGACCATCGCCGTGGCGCGCACGGCGAAGCCCACCTGCTCGAATACGCCGGCCGCCTGATCGAGCGCATCGCGCACGCGGATCGCCGAGATGTTCGGCAGTTTGTCGGTAACGGCCGTGAGCAGCTTCGTTTCAGCGGCGGCCGGAACGTGCACCGCGGCGATGTGGCTTTGCGGCGCGCCCTCGAGCGTGCCGGGCGCGAAGATCACCGTGAAGTTGATGCCGAGCGAGCGCCAGTGGATTTTGCGCAGGTTCGCGATCGTCGCCGTCACCTCGCGGCCGAGAATGTTGAATGCAAGCGTGTCGCCGACCTTCAGGCCCATGCCCTCGGCGAGGTTCGCGTCGAACGAGATCAGCGGCGCGCCCTTGTAGTCGGCGGGCCACCATTTGCCGGCGACGATTTCGGTGCCGCCCGGTGGCGCGGCGGCGTAGGTGAGGCCGCGCTCGTTGTCGAGCGCCCAGCGCACGTTCGGCGCCACGTTCGCCTCGCCCACCGGCACATTGTTGATGCGCGCGATGCGCCCGCGCAGCATTGGTGTGCGCTCGAGGCCCGTAGCGCCGGGCACGGCTTTCACCGCCGCGTCGAAATCGGCCACCTGGTTGGGGAGGATGTCGATGAAGAAGAACGACGGCGCTTTCTCCGGCAATTGCTCGCGGAGCTGGCGGTCGAGATTGCCCTCGAGCAATGCGATCGTGACGAGCACCGTGGCGCCGAGGCCGAGCGCCAGCACGATGCGCCCCACCGGCGCGCCGGGCCGGTGCAGATTGGCGAGCGCGAAGCGCAGCACCGCGCTGCGCGTTCCGCGCTTCGAGGCAAGCTTGGCCGCGCTCGTGATCGCGACGCCGCCGCCCTGGAACAGCAGAAACGTGCCGATGACCGCGGCGACGAACAGGCCCGCCATCCAGCGGTCCGCCGCCGTGAGCACCGCGAGCGCGGCGAGCGCCGCCGCGCACAATGCCGTCGCCACGAGATAGGCACGGCGCGGGCGCGCTTCGACCGGCGCCACCGTGTTGCGGAACAGCAGCGCCGGCGGCACTTCGCGCGCGGCGCCGAGCGCCCACAGCGAGAACGCCAGCACCGTGAGCAGGCCGAACGCCCCGGCAAGCAGCAGCGGCAATGGATAGATCGAGATTTCGAGCTTCACCGGCAGCAGCGCTTCGAGCGGCCCGGCGAGCAGCAGCGGCAGGCCGGTGCCGGCGGCGAGCCCAATCAGAATCGCGACCCCGGCAAGCGCCAGCACTTCGATGAGATAGACGCGGAAGATCAGCGCAGCCGGCGCGCCGAGGCATTTCAAGGTGGCGATCGTGCCGGTGCGCCCGTCGAGCCAGGCCTTCACGCCGCTCGCGATGCCGAGGCCGCCGACGAGCAGCGCGGTGAGGCCGACGAGCGTGAGATAGAGCGTGAGGCGCGTGAGGAACGTGTCGAGCCCCGGCGCCGCTTCCGCCGTGGTGCGGATGCGCCAGCCCGAATCGGGAAACTGCTTCTTGGCCGCCGCGATCGTGGAAACGGCGGAGGCGCCGGCCGGCAGCTTGAGCCGGTGCTGATAGAAGATGAGGCTGCCGGGCTGCACGAGGCCGGTGGCCATCAGCGCGTCCTCGGAGACGAGCACGCGGGGGCCGAGCGTGAACAGGCGCGTGGCGCGGTCGGGCTCGCGCTCAAGCGTGCCGCGGATCTCGATCTGCGTGCTGCCGATCTTCAGCATCGCGCCCGGCTTCAGTCCGAGCCGCGTGAGCAGAAGCGGATCGACGAGCGCGCCGTAGCGGCCGCCCTGCAGGGCGAGCACTTCCGCGAGCGTGCGCGCGTCGAGCGTCTTGGCGTCCGCGACCACCTCGCCAAACAGCGGATAGCGCGCATCGACGCCTTTCAGTTCGACGAGCAACCGGTCTTTGCCCGGCTCGGGCGGCGCGCCGCCGGCGCCGTTGACATAAGCCATGGCGCGGAGATCGGACGCGGTCGAAACCTCGCCGCGCGCGGCGAGCCAGGCCAGCTCGGCCGCGCCGGCCGGCCGGTGGACGAGCGTGAACGCGAGATCGCCGCCGAGCAGCTTGCGCGCGTCGCGGCGGAGCCCGTCTTCGATCGCGCGCGAGAGCGAGCCGATGCCGGCGATCGCGGCCACGCCGAGCGCGAGGCATGCAAGCACGATGCGGAAGCCCTTGATGCCGCCGCGCAGATCGCGGCGCGCCAGCGAGAACGCGAGGGCGATCGCCCTCACTGCGCGGCCTCGGCGACCGCGCCTGTGGCCGTGTGGCGCTCGTCGCCGACGACGTGACCATCCGCGAGGCGCACCGTGCGGCCGCAGCGGCGCGCAAGCGCCCGGTCGTGCGTGATCAGAATAAGCGTGGTGCCGAGCTTCTCGCGCAGCGAGAACAGCAGCTCCATCACCTGCGTGCCGGTGTCGCCATCGAGATTGCCGGTGGGCTCATCGGCCAGGATCAGGCGCGGCCCCGTGGCCGTGGCGCGCGCCAGGGCCACGCGCTGCTGCTCGCCTCCCGAAAGCTGCGCCGGATAGTGATCGAGGCGATGGCCGAGGCCGACCGCCTCGAGGCCCGACTTGGCCGCCGCGAATGCATCGGCGCGGCCCGCGAATTCGAGCGGGATCGCGACGTTCTCCACGGCCGTCATCGTCGGCACGAGATGGAAATTCTGGAACACGATGCCGACGCGGTCGCGGCGGAAGAGCGCGAGCCCATCCTCGTCGAGCACGCCCAGATCGGCTCCGGCCACCTCGACCTTGCCCGACGAGGGCCGCTCGAGGCCCGCGACCACCATCATCATCGTCGATTTGCCTGAGCCGGACGGCCCGACAATCGCGACGGTTTCGCCATCGGCCACGTCGAGGTCGATCCCGCGCAGGATGTGCACGGGACC
>CAYZSG010000112.1:0-16342 GCA_964481045.1 uncultured Candidatus Odyssella sp.
GATGAGGCGCGTTTGTTGCGACAAAACAGGCCTCATCCTGAGGTGCCGCCGCTCTCGCGGCGGCCTCGAAGGATGGACGCAAGTACGGCCTCTACCGCGCCTTCACCGGCGGCATCGGAACGCCCTTGGTCAGGAACTTCTGCGGGCGGTGCTTCTTGCCGAGGCGCCGGCCTTCGCCGCCGAGGCCGGTGCCGGCCGGCTGCCAGCTCGGCACGAGCTGGTGCTTGCCGGGGCCGATGAGGTCGGCGCGGCCCATGCGCTTCAGCGCGTCGCGCAGCGTCGGCCAGTTCTCGGCGTCGTGATAGCGCAGGAACGCCTTGTGGAGGCGCCGCTGGCGCAGGCCCTTCACGCTCTCGACTCGCTCTGACCCGCCGTGGCGCACGGCCTTCAGCGGATTCACCTCGGAGTGATACATCGCGGTGGCCAGCGCCATGGGCGACGGGAGAAACGTCTGAACCTGGTCCGCCCGATAGCCGTTGCGCTTCAGCCAGAGCGCGAGATGCATCATGTCTTCATCGGTCGTGCCCGGATGCGCGGCGATGAAATAGGGGATCAGATAGTATTCCTTCTTCGCCGCCGCGGCCGCCGCGTCGAACAATTGCTTGAAGCGGTCATAGGTGCCGATGCCCGGCTTCATCATCTTGGAGAGCGGGCCTTCCTCGGTGTGCTCGGGCGCGATCTTCAGGTAGCCGCCGACATGGTGCGTGACGAGCTCCTTCACATAGGCGGGGCTCTTCACCGCGAGGTCGTAGCGCACGCCCGAGGCGACCATCACCTTCTTGATGCCGGGGATCGCGCGCGCCTTCCTGTAGAGCCCGATCAGCGCCTCGTGGCTGGTGTTGAGATTCGGGCAGACGCCGGGATAGACGCAGGACGGGCGGCGGCACGCGGATTCGATCGCCGGGTCCTTGCAGGCCATGCGATACATGTTCGCGGTCGGCCCGCCGATGTCGGAGATGTAGCCGGTGAAGCCCGGCACCTTGTCGCGGATGGTCTCGATCTCTTTCAGGATCGAGCCTTCCGAGCGGTTCTGGATGATGCGGCCTTCGTGCTCGGTGATCGAGCAGAACGAGCAGCCGCCGAAGCAGCCGCGCATGATCGTCACCGAGAAGCGGATCATGTCCCAGGCCGGGATCTTCGCGTCGCCATAGGAAGGATGCGGGGCGCGCGCATAGGGCAGGTCGTAAACGCCGTCCATCTCCGGCGTCGTCAGCGGAATCGGCGGCGGAGTCACCCACAATTCGCGGTCGCCGTGCTTCTGCACCAGCGGGCGCGCATTGCCGGGATTGCTCTCGCGATGGAGCACGCGCGAGGCGCGCGCATAGGCCTCGGGCTCGGCCTCCACCTGCTCGAAGGAGGGCAGGCGCACGACCGTGCGCTCGCCGCCCTGGCGCGCGCCTTCGTCGGCGGCGTCGAGATCGTCGGCGTGCAGCTCGGTCCAGCCCTCGGGCACCGCGCTCTTCATCACCGCGACGCCGCGAATGTCGTCCAGCGTGTCGGGCGCATCCCCCTTGGCGATGCGGTGCGCGACCTCGACGACCGCGCGCTCGGCATTGCCGTAGAGCAGGATGTCGGCCTTGGCGTCGACGAGCACCGAGCGGCGCACCTTGTCGGACCAGTAGTCGTAGTGCGCGATGCGGCGCAGCGAGGCCTCGATGCCGCCGAGCACGATCGGCACTTCCTTGTAGGCCTCGCGGCAGCGCGCGGCGTAAACGAGCGTGCAGCGGTCGGGGCGTTTGCCGCCTTCGCCGCCGGGCGTGTAGCTGTCGTTGTGGCGCAGGCGGCGGTCCGAGGTGTAGCGGTTCACCATCGAATCCATGTTGCCGCCGGTCACGCCCCAGAACAGGCGCGGCCGACCCAGCGCCTTGAACGGCTCGGCACTCTGCCAGTCCGGCTGCGAAATGATGCCGACCCGGAAGCCTTGCGCCTCCAGCAGGCGCCCGACGATGGCCATGCCGAAGCTCGGGTGGTCGACATAGGCGTCGCCGGTCACGAGCACGATGTCGCATGCGTCCCAGCCAAGCGCCTCCATCTCCGCCCGCGACATGGGCAGAAACGGCGCGGTTCCAAACCGGTGCGCCCAGTACTTGCGATAGGAGAAAAGCGGCTTCGGCAGGGATTCCATGGGGGTAGAGATACGGCGCTTGGGTTGCGGCGACAATGGGCCGACGTGGTCTGCATCTGCGGCAGATGGGCTTGTCGAACAAGCAAACATGGGATTGTCGTCCCGGGTCTGCGTCGCACCATCGCGCGAAGAGCGCGATGCTGCGCCGCGCCCGGGGCGACATTTGAGTTCGTGCCTGAGGCGCAGTTACTGAAACGCCACCTCGGCGAAGCTGCGGAGCTTGCGCGAGATGAGGCGTTCGCGCTCCTGCTGGCGGAGCGCCTCCATCGCTTTCACGCCGATCTCGAGGTGCTGCTGCACGCGCTGGCGGTAGAAGGCGTCGGCCATGCCGGCGAGCTTGATCTCGCCGTGCAGGGGCTTGTCGGAGACGCAGAGGAGGGTGCCGTAGGGCACGCGGCAGCGCATGCCGTTGGCGGCGATCACGGCCGATTCCATGTCGAGCGCCACGGCGCGCGATTGCGAGAGCCGGCGGATGATCGCGCCGCCGAGCTCCCAATTGCGGTTGTCGACGCTGGCGACGGTGCCGGTGCGCATCACGCGCTTCAACTCGCCGGGCTTGAGGCCCGTGACCTCTTCCACCGCGCGCTCCAGCGCCACCTGCATCTCGGCCAGCGCCGGGATGGGCACCCACAGCGGCAGGTCGTCGTCGAGCACGTGGTCTTCGCGCACATAGGCGTGGGCGAGCACGTAATCGCCGAGCTTCTGCGTGTTCCTGAGGCCGGCGCAGTGGCCGAGCATCAGCCATGCATGCGGGCGCAGCACGGCCACATGGTCGGTCATCGTGCGCGCGTTCGAGGGGCCCGCGCCGATGTTGATCATCGTGATTCCGGCGTCGCCGGGGGCCACGAGATGGAGTGCCGGCATCTGCGGCAGGCGCGGGGGCGCCGTTCCGTTCGGCGCGGCCGGCGAACCGGGGCCGGCCGGCGTCACCACGTCGCCGGGCTCGACGAACGCCGTGTAGCCCGAATCGCCGGCCGCCACGCGCGCGCGGCCGATCGCGGCGAACGCATCGACGTAGAACTGGTAGTTCGTGAAGATCACGAAATTCTGGAAGTGCTCGGGGCTCGTGCCGGTGTAGTGGCGCAGGCGATGCAGCGAATAGTCGATGCGCGCCGCGCGGAACAGCGCCAGCGGCAGCGGCGCGCCCGGCGGCGTCACGCGCGTGCCGTCGACGATCGTGTCGTCCATCGCGGCGAGGTCGGGCGCGTCGAACAGGTCGCGTAGCGGCGGCAGCGCCGTGCCGCCGTCGCGGCGCAGCGCCTCGGTCTCGATGTTGATGTCGCGCTTGTAGGCGAAATGGACCGGGATCGCCTCGTCCGATTCGCCGATTTCGACCGGAACGCCGTGATTCGCGAGCAGCAGGCCGATCTGCTCGAGCAGATAGCGGCGGAAGAGGTCGGGCCGCGTGATCGTGGTTTCATACACGCCGGGGCCCGCGACGAAACCGTAGGCGAGGCGCGAATCGAGCCGCGTGTGCGTCCCGATCGCGATGCGCACATAGGGATACGTCGCGCGGGTGCGCGCGGCGGGCGGGCGGCCGGCCAGGTAATCCTCGAAGCGCGCGCGCAGGAACGCGGTGTTGCGCTCGTAGATCGCTTCGAGCCGCGCCACCGCTTCCGCGGCGCCGGTGAACGAGGCGGCCGGTAGGCGCTCCAGGGATGCGGCCTCGGGGGCGTGCGGCATGTGCTTGAAGTATCCAGGCTGGCGACATTATTGAGATAGGAAGCACCGGGACGCCAGACGAGAGATGAGCAAGGCCTTCACGAAAGAGACCGACGGCGACGAGGAAGAAGGCGGCGAGGCCGAGGCCGCGCTGCCGGCCGGGGTCAAGAACTACATCACGCCCGCGGGCCTCGCGCGGCTGCAGGCCGAGGTGCGCCAGCTTCAGACGGTCGAGCGGCCGAAGGTCGTCGAGATCGTCTCGTGGGCCGCCGGCAACGGCGACCGCTCGGAGAACGGCGACTACATCTATGGCAAGCGCCGGCTGCGCGAGATCGACCGGCGCGTGCGCTTCCTGCTGAAGCGGATCGAAATCGCGGTGCCGGTCGATGTCCGGCAGCAGAAGAACCGCGCGCAGGTGTTCTTCGGCGCCACCGTCACCTACGCCAATGGCAGCGGCGCGGAGCAGACCGTGCGCATCGTCGGCATCGACGAGGCGCGGTCGGAAGCGGGCGAAGTGAGCTGGATTTCGCCGGTCGCGCGCGCGCTCCTGAAAGCGCGCGAGGGCGACGTCGTGCAGGTGCGCACGCCCGGCGGCCTCGAACCGATCGAGGTCGTGAAGATCGCGTACACCGACGGGTGAGGCCGCGCTGGCGCGCGCTCAGGCGAGCGCTTTCCGCGGGCCGCCCAGACCCGTGCCGGTGACATTCGTATTGGCGGCCGTTGCCGGCGCGGCAGAATGACCGGCGGCCCCGGGCAGGAGACCGGCCGCCGGGAAGCGGATCGTCACGGTCGTGCCCTTGCCCACCTGGCTTTCGATGATCAGCGAGCCACCCTGCTTCTCCATGATCATCTTCGAGAGCGGCAGGCCGAGGCCGGTGCTCGATGGCGGCACGCCGGACTTGGAGTTTCGCAGGCGCACCGTGTGCTCGCGCGCCTCGAGCCGCGAGAACGGTATGAGGGCGAGCTGCATGTCCTCCGCCGACATGCCGATGCCGGTGTCGGCCACGTGGATCGCGAGGGTGCCGTTGGCGTGCAGGCGTGCCGAGACGCGGACGAGGCCGCCCTTCGGCGTGAATTTGACGGCGTTCGAGAGCAGGTTGATGAGCACCTGCTTCGTCTTCAGCGCATCGGCGCATATCTGCGGCAGGCCGGAAGGCAGATCGACTTCGATGCGAACCTCGTCGTGGTCGGCCAGAGGCTGAACGAGCACGACCGCCTCGTCGATCAGCGCGGCGACGGTGGTGGGCTCCTGCGACAATTCGAGTTTTCCCGCCTCGAGCCGCGTTATGTCGAGAATCTCCTCCACGAGGCGCAGCAGATGCGTGCCGCTGCCGTGAATGTTGCGCGCGTAATCGACATAGCGGCTGTTGCCGATCGGCCCGAAGATATTGCTCGTCATCATCTCGGAAAAGCCGATGATGGCATTGAGCGGTGTCCGCAGCTCGTGGCTCATATGCGCGAGGAAGCGGGATTTCGCCGTACTCGCGCCCTCCGCCTTGTCGCGCGCCTGTGCGAGGCGCTCGATCAGCTGCTCGACCGACATGCGCAGAGCCACGGCCCTGGCCGCCGCCTGATTCTGCCGCCGCGCGAAAGAGCACACGAGCCCGAACGACAGCACGAAGATCGCGGCCGTCTCAGGGGCGAAATAACCGCCCGCTGTCGAGAGCGATATTCCGTATGGCAAGACCGCGGGGACGATGAACGCATAGAACGCAATCAGCGAATTGGCATAGCCCACCACCGCCGCGCCGCTCAGCGCGATCAGGATGAGTACGACGACGAAGCGCTGCTGCTCGGGCTCGAAATCGCCGAGAAAAACGCAGGCCGCGCCCCAGACCGCGCCGCCGCACGCGGCCGACAGGGCGATGACGTTCCGCCACAGCCGACGCTCCGAAGGCCGGCGGCGACGCGACTGGAAGCGGTGAGCCATGCCCAGCCGGATGAGCGTGACCAGCAATCCCATGGCCGCCCACAGGCTGAGCTCGTGCCGCGGCGCCGTCTCCCAGAAGATCGCGACGAAAACGACGATCAGCGCGACGCCGCCAACGAGAATCGGCCGTGCGCGCCGCAGCAGTTCGAACAGCAGCTCGGCTTCGATCCGATCCGTATCGATCGATGCCGTATCGAGTTCCGGCGCCGCTGTCGTGGAGCTTGGATGCAAACGAAATGGACCGAGTTCAATTATGGCGGCATTGTGGAATTGCTAGATGCTGTTCGTTAATGAATCCTGAAATGCGATGGCTAACGGCCGCCCGATCTCGGCCACCGACAGGCAACGCAATCGTTGCGAGCCCGCAACGGGCGCGACGATGCTGGGCGCGCCGGACGCGGGCCGCGCCGCGCCGCTAGCGCCGCCGGTCGGCGTGGCCGAGATCGCGCTCGGGCGCGACGCGGTCGCGCACGCGCTGCTTCAGCTCGGCGATGTCGGGAAAGCGCCCCTCGTCCTTGCGCGACCAGACGAGCGCGCCAGCGGCGCGCACGGTGAACACGCCGCCCGTGCCGGGCACGAGCGTGACGCCGCCGATGTCGTCCTCGAAGGTGGAGAGCAGCTCCTGCGCCATCCAGGCGGCGCGCAGCAGCCAGCGGCATTGGCGGCAGTATTCGATAACGATTCCGGGTTTCGGCGCCGCGGAATCGGACGCGCTCTCGGCGCTCATGCAAATCTCTCCGGCCGCCCCGTGGATGGGGCCGGCCGGAGCGCAGAATGAACGGAGCGCGGCCGGCGCGCTAGCGGTGCCAGCGGCGGTGGCCGTGATCGTAGCGGCTCCAGCGGTCGCGGTGGCGATACCAGTGGCGGGCGCGATAATGCGAATCCCAATACGGCCCGAACTGGAACGTGATGACCGGAACGTTGTAGCGCGGCGCCGCATAGTAGAACGGCATCGGCCGCTGCTGCCACGTCGCGCGCAGGTAGGCGCCGGCGACCCAGCCGCGATAGGGGCCGTGGGTGACGTCGCACCAGTGCCAGCCGCCGAGGCAGCCGATGACCGTGAGCGGCGCGCCGGCCGGGAGCAGTGCTACGGGCGGATAGGCCGTGTCGGGGCCGGTGCGCATGTAGATGGCGGTGGTGGGATAGGCGCCGCTATAGGCGCTTGCCGGCGCCGCGGCGGCGGCGAGCAAGGCGGCGGCGGCGAGGATCGAAGATTTCATTTTGCATGCTCCCCAGAACGGCGGAATCCTAGCGTGGCGCCGCGCGCGGCCCTTGATCCAACGCAACGAGGCCGCGGCCGGATTCACTATCGATACGGCCGAAAGACAGCGCGCGTGACCATGTCTTCGCACCGATCAGACGAACCGTCGCAGATGCTCAAGCTGCTGCCGCTCTCGCACGACGGCGTCCATGCGGCGGTGAAGCAGCCGTAGCGGCACGGGCCCGGCAACGTCGCCGGACCCGCGCCGGGGCGCCGCGGTCAGAAGCGGAATTTCAGGCTCGCGCCGACGGAGTGGACGTGGGTGTTGCCCACGCCGTCGCCCGATGTGTTGATCCAATGGAAGCGATATTCCGGCGCGATCGACATGCTCTCGGTGAGCCGGAAGTCGATGCCGGCCTTTGCCTGCGCGGCGAAATCGGTCGAGCTGCCGATGTCGCCCGTCACCGTCGTGCCGCCGGCCGTGGCCGTGAAATCGGTGCTGAAGCGATGCACGAAGCCCGGCCCGCCGCCGAGGTAGGGCTTGACCCAGTGCCACTCGGGATAGGTCAGCACGAGATTGCCGAACAGCGCCAGGCCGCGGACCGTGCCATCGACGGAGACGGTGGCGCCCGGCAGCGAGATGCTGTCGACCGGCAGATGCATGTAACCGAGCTCGAGCTCGGCCGCGATCCACGGCGTGAAGCGATAGCCGAGTCCGCCGAACACATGGAAGCCGGTATCGTAATTGATGCTGCCGTTGACGCCGAGCGCGCTGATGCTCGTGTCGCTCGGGAATGCCGCGCCGGCCGAGAGCAGCGCGTACCACGGCGAGGGCGCCGGCCGCGGTGGGGGCGGCGGCTGACTGACGACCGGCGCCGGGGGCGGCGGATCCTGCGGCGGCGGCGGCGCCTGACGCATCACGCGGCGGCGCGGCGGCGGCGTCCCCGGCTCGTCGGCGATCTGCAGCGGATTGGGCGCGCGCAGCGCGTTGGCGCCGAGCGAGCTGTCCCAGGTCTGCGCGTGCGCGAAAGCGCCGAAGCCCGCCAGGCCCGCGGCCATGGCGCCGATGCATGCAAATGTCTTCACGGCGAAATCTCCCGATTGTGAATGTCTCGCGCCGATAAGAACGGCGCGCGCGCCGAAAGTTCCGCGCCGGTGCGCGATGTGATCGAGCGGATTCCGGAAAGTTTCCAAGGGCATGGCAGATGCGCGGCGCGCGGCCGATGCGCGCGCCAGCCGCCACGGGCGCAGCCCGGAACCAGCCCGAGCGCCGCCGCGTTAACTCAGGAAATCTCCCCCGGTCATTCATTCATCGGGCGCGCGATGCCTCACGATGGAATTCCCCGCAACGGCCGCATGTATGGCGCCGGCTTTCCCGGCTGGAGCGTGGCGCTGGCGCTGGCGCTCGCGTTCTGCGCCGCCGCACTTATCGTGGCGCTCGTCACCGGATTCTTCCTCATGCTCGTTCCGGCGATCGCCGTCATCGCGCTCGGCTACGGGCTTTACCTGCTGATCGCGGCCGCGCGCCGGCGCGGGCGCTACGGGATCGACTGGGAGCGCATTGGAGTCATCGAGGATGGGCGCGCGCTGCGCCGCCGCTCGCGGCTGCGCCGCCGGTAGAAACCACAAAGGGAGCGGCGCGAAGTCCGCGCCCGTGCCCCATTGAAATGCCGCCGCACTCATCCCTTATAAGCACATTGGGTCACGAAGCGCGGAGCGCCCGCCAAAATCATGAGATATTCGGGCTGGAATCGGCAAGGCCGCGTGCTCCGCATGCCGAAATGGCAACTCGCGGTGCTGCTGGTGGTGGCCGGCTCGATCGGCATCGCCATTGCGATCGTGGCGACGGGGGTGTTCCTGCTCGCGCTGCCGATCGTGGCGCTGGTCGTGCTCGGCTATCGGTTGTTTGGCGGGGCAAAGCGGCGTCACGCGGGGCCGAACGTGATCGAGGGCGAATACGAAATCGTCGAAGGCGCGCGGCAGCGCCCGGGGCGCGGAGCGGACCGCACGTGATCTTCGCGGCGCGGGGCGGCCCTTTCCCGCCGGCGCGTGCCCCGCGATGAACGAAGTCCAGAAGATCGACGTCGCCGGGCTTTCTTCGCCCGCCTCTTTCGCCAAGCGCGTGCTGATCGTCGCGGCCATCGTGGCGCTGGCGCTGATCCTGTGGCGCCTGTCGCATATCCTGATTCTCGTCTTCGCCGGCATCGTCGTGGCGACGGTGCTGCGCGCGCTCGCCGAGCCGCTGTCGCTCACCACCGGTCTCGTGCATCGCTGGGCGCTCGCCATCGTCGTGATCGCGCTGCTGGGTCTGGCCGCGGCGGGCGTGTGGTTCTTCGGCGACCGCGTCGCGCAGCAGTTCGACCAGATCGCGGCGCAGGTGCCGCAAGCCTGGCAGCGCGCGCGCGCCTGGCTCGAGCAGTTCCAGTTCGGCCGCTACGTGCTCGACAGCCTTTCGGGCACGTTCATCGGCGCGGGCGAGGCGCGCGGCACGCTGGCGCGGCTGGCGAGCGGCACCTTTGGCGCGGTGGCCGACGTCGTCATCGTCCTCGTCGTCGGCCTCTATCTCGCCGCCGAGCCCGGGCTTTATCGCCGAGGCCTCGTGAAGCTCACGCCGCCGAGCGCGCGTGCGCGGATCGGCGACGCATTCGACGCGATCGTCGTGGCGCTCAAGCGCTGGCTGCTCGGCCAGGGCGTGGCGATGCTCGCGATCGGCACGATGACGGGGTTCGGCCTCTGGCTGCTCGGCATTCCGATGGCGCTCGGCCTCGCGATTCTCGCCGGCGTGCTGGAGTTCGTTCCCTATATCGGGCCGTTCCTCGCCGCCGTTCCGGCCGTGCTGATCGCGTTCGCGGTGAGCCCGCTCGATGCGCTCTACGTGCTGCTCCTCTATTGGGGCGTGCAGCAGGTGGAAAATTGGGCGCTCGTTCCGTTGATCCAGAAATGGTCGGTGGATCTGCCGCCGGCGCTCGCGATCCTGTCGCTGGTGATCTTCGGCGTGCTGTTCGGCGTGCCCGGCATCATCGTCGCCGCGCCGCTGATGATCGTCGTGATGATCCTCGTGCAGAAGCTCTACGTCGAGGGAATCCTCGGCGACGAGGCGTGAAGCGCGTCAGGCGATTTCATTCCACGCCGCGCGCACAAATTGGGCGATCGCGGCGTTCTGGCCGATCAGCGAGAAGCGCGCATTGTGCGCGTAGTCGGGCAGGTTGATCATCTCGGAGGTGACGAAGTTCAGGCGCTTCTTGGTGTCGCGCTTGTGGAAGCGCAGCACCTTCCGCACGAATTCCTTCGTGGGTTCCAGCTTCCACGCGTGCCACGGCGAATGCCATTCGCCCGGCGCCGGCTTCGTGAACGGGTAGAGGATGCCGCGGCACGGCTGGCCGGGCACGTTCGGCTGCTCGTTCGCCATCGGCTGGCCGGCGAGGTTGCCGCCGGGGCTGTAGAGCGACCACAGGTTCCGCGGTCCGTTCGGCGCCACCGAGCGCACCTGCGCCCAGCGCACGATGCCGAGATCGAGCCATTCGTCGAGGATGTTGCCGGGCTCGAACGGATCGAGGATGAGCCGCCCGGCCTCGACGTCGGCGCGGATGCCCGAGACGTCCTGCTCCTCCGGATTGTCGATCTTGAAGATCACGTGGCTGTAGTCGAGCGTGAAGTTGAACGGAATGCCTTTCGCCTGCACGCGCTTCGCCACCGGCGTGACGCGCCGGAAATCCTCCGACCACATGTTCACGTGCAATTCGAACGCCGGCTCTACGCCGAGCTTCATGCCCTCGTCGTAGGTGCGGAGGTAGCAGTCCACGATCGCGTCGTCGGAGGCGACGCGCCCGGTCGCGTCGTTCGTGTAGATCATGATGTTGTGCATCACGGCGCCGATCTCCTTCGCGATGCGGAGATTGGCGGAGAGCAGCGCCTCGTCCTGCCCAAGCCGGTAGAACCAGCTCGCGCTGCGCACCGGCAGATCGTATTTCGCGATCGCGCGGCGGTATTCGTCGATGTTCGAGGGCAGCGGCAGGCGGTCGAAATAGTCGAACACGCCGGTTTCCTTGACGAGGCGGAACTGCTCGTCGATCGGCGCCTCGTCGAGCGAGACCGGCTTCGTCAGCGAGGAAGCCTGCGCGCCGCGCCCGTTGCAGCCGATGTAGAAATCCGGAGCCGGCACCGTCAGATTCCCGTTGCGAGATAGCCACCGTCCACCGCGATCGTGGCGCCGGTGACGTAGCGCGCGGCGGGCGAGCAGAGATAGACGGCGGCGCCGACGAGCTCCGGCAATTCGCCGAAGCGGCGCATCGGCGTGCGGTCGAGCGCGCGCTTCTTGCGCTCGTCGGGCATGTTGCGGTTCAGGTCGGTGATGAAGAAGCCGGGCGCGATCGCGTTGACGCGCACGCCCTGCGCGGCCCATTCGGCGCCGAAGGTTTCCGTCACGGCCTTCACCGCGTGCTTGCTCATGCCGTAGACGGCGCTGCCCGGCCAGCCGCGATAGGCCGCGAGCGAGGAGATGTTGACGATGCTGCCCGAGCCGCGCGCCAGCATCGCGCGGCCGAAGGTGAGGCACGAGAAGAAGACGCTCTTCACGTTCGTGTCGAGCACGCGGTCGTAGTCCTCCTCGCCGATCTCGAGCGTGGGCTTGATCGCGGTGACGCCCTGCGCGTTCACGACGATGTCGGGCACGCCGCCGTCCTTCTGCATCTGCGCGAGCAGGCCGGCGAGCGCGCGCGGGTCGCGCGCATCGAGCGGATAGGGCCTGCCGGCCGGGCCTTTCGCGCCGATCGCGCCGATCGCCTCCTCGAGCCAGTCCTTGCGGCGGCCGGCAACGGATGTCTTGGCGCCGGCGCCGGCGAGTCCGATCGCGATCGCGCGGCCGATGCCGCTGCCGCCGCCGATCACGAGCGCGCTCTGTCCGGCGAGGGAGAAGGCGGCGGTTCCGGCGGGCATGGGGGCGGGGGTCACGGGGGCATCCTCCGTTTCGTTGCGCGGCTTCGCGCACACTCCGCTGCCGGGCGCCGCTGTCAAGGCGTTCCGCTGGCGCGATGCTCTTCCCCCCGGCCCGGCGGCAGCCGAAGATGGGGAAAAACGCGCGAGGCGTAGTGCAGCCTCGGAATCGGTGCCGTCCGGGACGGAAACACGCTGCGGGAAAGGGGATGGGAAGGGTCATAGCGTTCGTCGGGGGGAAGGACCCGCAAGCGAGCCTCGGCGGAGGACCGTCCTACATGCGCGCCCACGCCATGGCCGCGACGCGGGCGGGCTTCGAGCCGCACATCTTCTATGGCGCTCCGGTCGTCGAGGTCGTGGAGTGCGAATACGGCTTCATACACAAGGCGCGGGTGCCGCCTTTCACCGATTTCTTCGTCAACGGCGGCATCGAGTTCAACAAGCTCCTCGTCGGGCTGCAGGGTCCGCGCGTTGCCGCCGAGGTCGCGCGCTTCCTTTCGGCGCGGCCCGGGCCGCACCTCATCCATGGCTTCTCGGCCTGGGGCTACACGGCCCTTCTGGCCGGCGACAGGCTGCGGCGCGCCGGCTTCGATCCCATCGTCGTCAACAGCGTCTACACGACGATGGAAAACGAGGCGCGGACGAAGGCCGCGCGCATCGTGCACTACCGCGGGGCCTGGAAGCGCGCCTCGTTTCGGATCGAGTATGCGCTCGCGAAACGCACGGTCGCCCGCTACGAGGGCCGTATCTTCGCCGATTCGCGCCTCGTCCTGCTCAACTACGATTCGGTGCACCGGCTCTATCTCGGCGAATACGGCCCGGGCGCGCCGGTGCGCAAACTGCCCTACGCCGCCGAAGCGGCGTTCCTCCACGACGGCGCCGCGCCGCTGCCGCCGGCGCCCGACGCCATCGCCATGCTGGCGCCGCGCGATGCGCCGCTGATCGTCACCGTCTCGCGCCACGATCCACGCAAGGGGCTCGACGTGCTTCTGCACGCGCTCGGCGCGCTCAAGGCGCGGGGCGTGCGCTTCCGCGCCTGCGTCACCAGCGGCGGAATCCTGCTCGCCAACCACCGGCAGCTGATCGCCCGGCTCGGCCTCGCGGAGTGCGTCGCGGCGACGGGTTTCGTTCCCGATCCCTTTCCCTATCTCCAGCATGCGGACATCTTCGTTCTGCCCTCGCTGCAGGAGGCGAGCGGGGCCGTGTCGCTGGCCGAGGCGCTCCAGGCCGGCGCCGCCATCGTCGCGTCGGGCATCGACGGCATTCCGGAAGACGTGGCGGACGGCGACAGCGCGCTATTGGTCCCGCCCGCCGATCCCGCGGCGCTGAGCCGCGCGCTCGAGCGGGCGCTGACCGACTCCGGCCACCGCGAAAGACTCCGCCGGCGTGCCCGCGAAACCTTCGTTGAAAAATTCTCTGCCGCGGCGTTCACTGATGCGCTGCGGAAGACCTATTCCGAACTGATAGCCGAGAGCACCCAATGATCCGTTCGACGATGCAGCGCGTGCCGCTCTCGCTCAACCAGATCCTGGAGCGGGCGGGGCGCCTGTTTCCGGGCTCCGAGATTGTGAGCCGGCTCCCCGACAAATCGCTGGTGCGCCACCGCTTCGCGGATTTCTACGCGCGGGCGCGCAAGCTCGCGGCGGGCCTGCAGGCGATGGGCCTCAAGAAAGGCGACCGCGTGGCCACGCTGTGCTGGAACCACTACGCGCATCTCGAAGCCTATTTCGGCATACCGGCGGCCGGCGGCGTGATGCACACGCTGAATTTGCGCCTGGCGCCCAGCGAGATCGCGTGGATCGCCAATCACGCGCAGGACCGCTTCCTCATCGTCGACGACGTGCTGCTGCCGCTGCTCGAGCAGTTCCGTGCGCAAGTGAACTTCGAGAAGATCATCGTCGTGCCGCTCACGAGAGCGCGCGTGAACGCGCCCTTCATCGACTACGAGTCGTTCCTCTCGACGGCGCCGGCAACATTCGACTACGCGCCGCACGAGGAGGATGACCCGATCGCCATGTGCTACACCTCGGGCACCACCGGCCGGCCCAAGGGCGTCGTCTATTCGCACCGCTCGACGGTGATCCACACCTTGATGGCCAACCAGCCCGACCATTGGGGCCTCGCCGCGAAAGACAGTGTCTGCGCCGTCACGCCGATGTTCCACGCGAATTGCTGGGGCATTCCGTATGCGTGCGCGATGCTCGGCGTGAAGCTCGTCTTTCCGGGCCCGCACCTTCATCCGGAAGACCTGCTCGATCTCTTCGCCAGGGAGCGCCCGACCTATGTATTGGGCGTTCCCACGATCTGGCTCACGATGGCGCAGCTTCTCGAAACGCAGCCGGAGAAATTCAAGCTGCCGCCCGGCATGCGCATGCTGGTGGGCGGCGCGGCAGTGCCTGAATCGCTGATCCGCACCTATGCCAAGCACGGCGCGCACGTCACGCAAGGCTGGGGCATGACCGAGATGAGCCCGGTCGGCAGCATCGCCTATGTGAAGCCGGAGCTGATGGCGAGCGCGGATGCGGACACGCGCTTCAAGCTCTACGCGACCGCCGGGCTGCCCGCGCCGATCATGGACATCCGCATCGTCGGCGAGAACGGCGAGGCGCAGCCCTGGGACGGCAAGAGCGTCGGCGAGATCCAGGTGCGCGGGCCGTTCATCACCGGCGGCTATCACGACACGCCGACCGAGCCCGAGAAATTCAGCGCCGACGGCTGGCTGCGCACCGGCGACGTCGCCGCGATCGACGCGAACGGCTACATCCGCATCAGCGACCGCACGAAGGATCTCATCAAGTCCGGCGGCGAATGGATCAGCTCGGTCGAGATGGAGAACGCGCTGATGGCGCACCCGGCGATCCAGGAAGCCGCCGTCATCGCCATCGCCGACGCGAAATGGGGCGAGCGGCCCTTGGCTTGCGTCGTGACGAAGGCGGGCAAGAGCGCCACCGCCGACGACCTCCGCGCGCATCTCGCCGGCAGCTTCGCCAAATGGCAATTGCCCGACCGCGTCGAATTCCTCGACGCGATCCCGCGCACGTCGACGGGGAAGTTCTGGAAGGCGAAACTGCGGGAAAGATTTCGCTGAGCGCGCCCAACATCGCGTGTCGTACCGGGCGCGGCGCAGCATGGCGCCCTTCGCGCCATGGTGCGACGCAGACCCGGGACCCAAACGAAGCTTCAACGCAATGGGATGTCGGCGCCAATCGGCGTCGGCGCGTCGTTTAGGTCCCGGGTTAGCAGCGCACCATGCCGCGCCAAGAGGCGCGCCATGCTGCGCAGCACCCGGGACGACAACGCAGATACGTTGTGCCCGAACGAAGCGCGATTGGCGCTACACCGCGATATCGCCCGACTGGATCCGCTTCACGCCGGCCTTCTTCATCGCGTCCCAGGCCTTGGCGAGCGAGCCTTGGGTGTCGATGCCGCGGCAGGCGTCTTCGACCACGAACACCTCGAACGCTTCGCGGCGCGCGTCCATCGCGGTCCAGGCCACGCAGAAATCGGTGGCGAGGCCGGTGACGAACACGCGCGCGAGCCCGCGCGATTTCAGATAGGCGGCGAGGCCGGTCACGGTCTTGCGGTCGGCTTCGCGGAACGCCGAGTAGCTGTCGACGGTCTTGCGGAAACCCTTCCGGATCACGAGCTGCGCGTGCGGGATATCGATGTCCTTGTGGATCGACGCGCCGTCGGTGCCCTGCACGCAGTGATCGGGCCACAGCACCTGGTCGCCATAGGGCAGCTTGATCATCTCGAACGGCTTCTTGCCGGCATGCGACGAGGCGAACGAGATGTGCCCCGGCGTGTGCCAATCCTGCGTCATCACCACGTTGGTGAACGCTTTGCCGAGCTTGTTGATGATTGGGATCACCTCCTCGCCCTTGCCGACCGCGAGGCTGCCGCCGGGCAGGAAGCAGTTCTGCACGTCCACGACGACCAGCACGCTGTTCGCGTCGATCTTGATCTTGGCGCCCTGCGCCAGCGCGTGCACGCCGAGGCCGCCGGCCGCCGCCAAGGCGGATGCCGTCATCAGGAAATGTCTGCGATTGAGTGTCATCGTCGCCCTCCGTCCAAGCTGGGATCGGGAAAGGCTAGCGCCGAAGGCCGGGCGCGTAAACGGGGGACGGGCGCTCAGCCATAGGCCCGCTTCGGGATGCCCGCGCCGAGCTTGTCCCAATCGTCGAAAAAGCGCTGGCGCGGATGGAGGGCCGGCCAGCCGGGCACCATGAGCCAGAGGCGGAGCATCAGGCGCCGGCGCTCGAGCTCGGGAGGGTCCTGATATTCCGTGCGCCCGTGCAGGACGAGGCGATTGTTGAGGAACTGCATGTCGCCCGGCTCGAGATCCATGGCGAGCCGGAGCGCCGGGCGGTGCGCGATTTCGTCGAGTACGTCGAGCGCCTCGCTTTCGAGCGGCGCGAGGACGACGCCTTCGCGCTGCACGCCCTGGTGCACGGGGTCGGGCACGCAGAAGACATTGAGGGCGCCGGCGGCG
>CAYZSG010000113.1:0-15992 GCA_964481045.1 uncultured Candidatus Odyssella sp.
GAAGAAACCGTCCGTCTTCCTCCGCGCCGCCGCTTGGCGGCGCAACCACCCTTCTTCGTGCCTTGGTGTCTTGGTGGTGAATCTTACTTCTCCCCGGCTCCCCGGCTCCTGTGATCTTTCTCTTCACGCCGCCGCGGGCTCGGCTTCGAGTTGGGTGAAGAGATCGTGCAGCCGCGCGCGCTGGCGCTGCAGATCGTCGCGGGCGGCGATGTCGCGCGGGCGCGGCGCGGTCACGGCCAGCGTCTCGAGCACCTTCGTCGGCTTGTTCGAGAGCAGCAGGATGCGGTCGGCGAGCACCAGCGATTCCTCGATGTCGTGCGTGACGAACACGATCGTCTTGCCGGTCTGCTGCCAGATCGAGATCAGCTCGGCGCGCAGGCGGCGGCGCGTGTTGAGATCGAGCGCCGAGAACGGCTCGTCCATCAGGATGATGCGCGGATCGACCGCGAGTGCCCGCGCGATCGCGACACGCTGGCGCTCGCCGCCCGAGAGCATGCCTGGGTATTTGTGCATATCGCGGGCGAGTCCGACGAGTGCCAACAGTTCCGCGGCGCGCGTTTCCATCGCCGTCTTCGCCATGGCGTCGAAGCGCAGCTCCATGCCGAGCACGACATTGCCGATCGCCGTGCGCCACGGCACGAGGCGCGGCGACTGGAACACATAGGCCAGCGAGCGCCAGGCCTCGGCCGGCGCCTTGCCGTCCACTTCCACGCGGCCGCCCTGGATCGGCAGCAGATCGCCCATGAGGCGCAGCGACGTGGATTTCCCGCAGCCGGAAGGGCCGAGGATGCAGAGGAACTCGCCCTCGTCGGCCGAAAAGCTCAGCTCGTCGAAAATGGTATCGCCCCCAAGCCGGGTGGAGACCCGCTCGAAGGCCAGAATCTGCCGCGCCACGTCTCCCTCGCTCTCGCGACACGCGATTTTCCGACCTTACCGGCGCCCCGCGCGCCTTGGCAAGCGAAGCAAGGGGAAGTGAACAGGAGGCGGGGAGGCGGGGAGAAGAGAGTAAGATTCGCCACGAAGACGCCAAGGCACGAAGAAGGAAAAGACTGCGCGCCAAGCGGCGCGCGAAGGAAAGGTCTGTGTTTCTTCGCGCCGCCGCTTGGCGGCGCATTCGGTCTGCTTGGTGCTTTGGTGGTGAGACTTTCCTACTTCTCCCCGCCTCCCCGCCTCCTGTGATCTTTCCTTCCCTTCAACTTTCGCCCGGCGCGCGAGCGGGAGCGGGCGGGGCGGGCAGCGGTTTCACCGCGGTGGGGCGGACGCCGATGTTGCCGTCGGCGGAGAGCATGATCGCGATCGGGCGCGTGCCCTCGAACTTCGACAGCACGATGTTGATGATCACCATGAACGGCACGCACAGGAACATGCCGAGCACGCCCCAGACGAGGCCCCAGAACACGAGGGAGACGATGATCACCAGCGAGGAGAGGTTGAGCGAGCGGCCGACGAGCTTCGGCTCGACCGCGTTGTTCATCACCACCTGGATCCCCACGATCGCGATCGACACCGAGCCGATCAGCCATACGTCGGTGAACTGCACCAGCAGCAGCAGCATCGGCCCGAGCACGCTGATGATCGCCCCCACGGTGGGGATGAAATAGCTGATGAAGGTGACGACGGCCCAGAACTCGGCGAGCTGAAGGCCGATGGCCTTCATGATGCCGTAAACGAGCACGGCCGTGATCAGCCCGAGCGCGGTCTTGATGCGCACATAGGTCTTGATGTCCGCGCTGATCTCCTGGAATGCCGAGCGCACCTGCGTGTGCTGCACTTCGGTGCGCGCCATCGCCTCGAGCTTGCGGCCGAAGGTGCGGTGCTCGAGCAGCAGGAAGCCGGTGTAGATCAGGATGAGGCCGAGATCGCCGGTGAGGCTGGCCAGCGCGAACGCGGTGCGCTGGATCATCGTCGGGATGCTGATGCGCCCGATCAGCCCCTCGATCGGGTTCTCCTGCGGCAGGCCCATGAGCTGCGCGGCCTGGCGCACGAGCTGCTGGAAGCGGTCCTGGTATTGCGGCGCCGAGGCGATCAGCTCGTTGACCGAGCTGTTGATGAGCGCCACGAGCAGCCAGATCGCGCCGGCGACGCCGGCAATGGCCAGCAGCATCGCGGGCCCGTAGGGGATCGCGAGGCCGAACCGGCGCGAGGCCATGATCGTCTGCTGCAGCGTGATCATCAGGTACCACAGCATCACCGCAACCACGAGCGGTTGCAGGAACGACTGGCCGATGATCAACACATAGACGGTGAGGGCCAGGATGCCGAGCGCGGCACAGACGTTGAGGAATTTGAGGTTCATGCGGCGCGGCAGGCTGCGGGCGGCGGGTGAGGCCCCTTCCGGGCGGAGGGGGCTCGCACTCTAGGGGCAGCCCCGCCGCTTGTCGATTGTGCGGCCTGCGTATTGCCTCTGGCGGAAGGGGGGCGGCTTGGGGAAGAATGCCGCCCAGCGCGGGCCGCGGGACCATGGCCGCGCGCATACGGCTGGGAAGGACAACAACCGGAGGGACTTATGTTGAAGCGTTTCGTATCCACCCTGGCGCTGGCCGCGGCGATTGCCGTCGGACCCGCCCAGGCGCAAGACGTGAAGATCGGCGGCCTGTTCGGCATCACGGGCCCGATCGCGTCGCTCGTTCCGCCGATCGTCGAGAGCGCCAAGCTCGCGGTCAAGCACGTGAACGACCAGGGCGGCATCGGCAAGGGCGGCAAGCTCGACATCGTCATCGCCGACGGCCAGTGCAACCCGCAGGCCGCGGCGGCCGCCGCCAAGAAGCTCGTCGACGTCGACAAGGTGGTCGGCATCGTCGGCGAGCTGTGCAGCGGCGCCACGATCGCGGCGGCGGAAGGCTCGGGCATCCCGACCGGCACGGTCATGATCTCGCCGGCCTCGACCTCGCCGGCGCTCACCGGCCTCGCCGACAAGGACTTCGTGTTCCGCACCTGCCCGTCGGACGCGTTCATCGGCCAGACGGCCGCGCGCTATCTCATCCAGAAGCGCGGCATCAAGGTCCTGGCGCTCACCTACATGAACAACGACTACGGCAAGGGCCTCGCCAGCTCGTTCCGCGACGAGTTCAAGAAGCTCGGCGGCAAGATCACGGCCGATCTCGAGCACAACGAGAAGGCCGCGTCGTTCCGCTCCGAGCTCGCCACGCTCGCCAAGGACAAGCCGCCGTATCTCTTCGTCATCGGCTACGCCAACTCGTCGGGCCCGGTCATCCTGAAGCAGGCGCTCGAGGGCGGCTTCTTCAAGAAATTCATCGGCTCGGAAGGCACGCGCGACGACAAGGTCTATCAGCAGATCGGGATCAAGAATCTCGAAGGCATGATCCACCTCGTCGGCGGCGATCCGGGCAGCAAGAGCCTCGACATGTTCAACGTCGAGATCACGAAGGTGAACAAGGACTTCGTCGGCAAGCCCTACGCGCCGCACAGCTACGACGCGGCGTTCATGCTGGCGCTGGCGATCGAAGTGGCGGGCTCCACCGACCGCACGAAGGTTCGCGACGCGCTGCGCCGCGTCGGCTCGATCGGCGGCGTGGTCATCCTGCCGGGCGAGTGGAAGAAGGCCAAGGAGGCGATCGCGAAGAAGCAGAAGATCACCTACCATGGCGCCGCCGGCAACCACGTGTTCTCGAAGGAAGGCGACGTCTCCGGCGTCGTCGACGTGTACGAGATCAAGGGCGGCAAGGACAACAAGATCGCGACCTTGCGCTAGGCGCCCGCGACTTTGCTAGACGGCCCCCCCCCGCGCCGGCAACGGCGCGGGGGTTTTTATTTCGACCGGCCGCGGCCGGTGCGCATAACCCTTCCCCCGCTTGCGGGCGAAGAACAGATCGAATCACGACGCCATTGAAACTCGGTTTGAGGCGGCGCGCAATTCCTGCTATCGGTTGCAGTCGGAAGACGGTCGCGGGCAATCCGGGGAGTTCGGCATGGCGCTATTTCACCGCCTGGTCGCCTATCTCGTCGTTTGCTTTCTTGCCGCGCCCGCGCTGGCCGAAAAGCGCGTGGCGCTCGTCATCGGCAACGCCGCATATCAGCACGCGCCGGCGCTGGCCAATCCCAAGCACGACGCCGAGGGCATGGCCGAAGCGCTGCGTGCGCTCGATTTCGAGGTGCTGCTGGGCGTCGATCTCGACAAGCCGGGCATCGAGCGGCTGCTCCAGGTTTTCGCCGAGAAGCTCGACCGCGCCGACGTGGCGCTCGTCTTCTACGCTGGCCACGGGCTCCAGGTGAACGGGCGCAACTACCTCGTGCCTGTGAACGGCAAACTCGACCGCGAGAGCGATCTGCTGTTCCAGGCCGTGCCGCTCGACACGTTGCAAACGCTGCTCGAGCAGGGACAGCGCACGAACATCCTCATCCTCGACGCCTGCCGCGACAACCCGCTGGCCCGCAACCTCGCGCGCTCGATGGGCACGCGCTCTGCCGCGATCGGCCGCGGCCTCGGCGAAAGCCGGGCGGGCATCGGCACCCTCATCGTCTATGCGACGCAACCGGGCAACGTGGCGCTCGACGGGCAGGGCCGCAACAGCCCGTTCACCGAGGCGATGCTGAAGCACCTGCGGACGCCCGGCCTCGAGGTGCGCCAGGTGCTGACCCGCGTGCGCGCGGCCGTGATCGAGACGACCAAGGGCAAGCAGGTGCCGTGGGATTCCTCCTCGCTCACCGGCGATTTCTTCTTCGCATCCGCGTCCGGGCCGGCCCCGCAGCCGGAGGCGAGGCCGGTGGCCCCGCCGGCGGCGACGGTCCCAGAGCCGAGGCGTACGGTTCGCGCGCCGGGCTCCGCGTTCCGCGACTGCCCGGACTGCCCGGAAATGGTCGTGATCCCCTCGGGCGATTTCCTGATGGGTTCGCCGTCCGACGAGAAAGACCGCTTCCCCGACGAAGGCCCGCAGCACAGGGTGACGTTCGCGCGGCCTTTCACGCTCGGCAAATATGAGGTGACGCGCGCGGAATTCGAGCGCTTCGCGGCGGAGACGGGCCTCGGCGCCAAGGCGTGCCGCGTGTGGCAGCCGGCGCGCAACAACTTCGCGCCGAGCGCCGCTGCCAGCTGGCAGAAGCCGGGCTTCGAGCAATCCGATCAGCATCCGGCGGTCTGCGCGGCGTGGACCGACGCCAAGGCCTTCGCCGAGTGGCTCGCGAAGAAAACCGGCAAGCCCTACCGACTTCCGAGCGAGGCGGAATGGGAATACGCCGCGCGCGCCGGCACGCGCAGCGCCTGGGCATGGGGCCCGACGCCCGGCGACGCCTGCAACTACGCCAACGGCGCCGATCAGAGCTATGTGCGCCAGAATCGCGGCGCGCAGGGCCTCGCCTGCGACGACGGCTTCACCCACACGGCGCCGGTCGGCAGCCACCGCGGCAATGCGTTCGGCCTGCACGACATGATCGGCAATGTCTCGGAATGGACCGCCGATTGCTGGCGCGAAACCTTCGCCGGCGCGCCCGCCGATGGCAGTGCGTGGCAGTCGGGCGCCTGTCGCACGCGCACGACGCGCGGCGGCGCCTGGCTCGCCGGCCCGCGCCTCCTGCGCAGCACCGTGCGCGGCGGCGAGAACGCCGACGACCGCCTCAACGTCCTCGGCTTCCGCGTGGCCCGCGATCTCGAGCCGGCAGAGAGGTAGGAGGCGATGTTGCGTTTGAGCCGAATGGTCTGCGTTCTGGTTCCCTGCGCTCTCGCGCTTGCCGGCGCCGCGCCGCTCGCGCTGGCACAGGGCTCCAGCAAGTTCGAGCGCACGCAGCCCGCGGCGCCGGCGCCCGGAGCCGTCGCGCCGCCGGCGGATCCGGTGATCCGCGAGCTGATGCGCAAGGCGGCCGCCCGCGAAAGCGAAGACGGCTTCTGCGCGCGCATGCCGCCCGGCACCATGGGCAACTTCAACGACTTCAAGAAGAAGCCAGTAGGCGCGACGGCGCAATACAACGCCCATAACGCGTTCATCGGTAAGGTGACGTGCGGCTTCTGGCGCATCGCTTCCGAGTTCAGGCAGGGCGCCAATCGCTGCGTCAACCTGCAGCAATATCATTGCCAGCCCGGCAGCCCGTGCGAGGCCAACCGCTACGCCGAATGCGACAACGGTTTCGGCGAATACAAGGACGCGAAGCAATCGCAGACCGCGGCGCGCGTCGATCCCGGCGCGCGCAACGCGCTGGTCAGGGAGATCATGCGCCGGGCCGAGAAGGGCGAGAACGAAGACGGCTTCTGCGCCCGCACGAATTGGCCGAGCGTTATGCAGGACATCCACGTTCTCGCCGCAAGCCGCCCCTACGCGAACCATGGGAAAGGAATCTACTGCTCTTATGTCGTCTTTTCGCCCGAAACGGTGAAGGACGGGATCAGGGTGAAGTCGACCACGAACTGGCACTGCAGCGTCGGCCAGAAATGCTTCAAGACGACGACACCGTTCTGCTTCGACCTGAAGAGCAAGACCTGGGCGAACAGCAGCGACATCAATTTCTGCCGATGATCGTGGCGCGGGTTTGGGAAGTCCTCGAAGTTCCGCCAGTGCGAGAAGGTTCGAGAACGGGATCCGAGCAATGGAGAAAGGGGTCTGACCCCTTCTCTGACCTGGCGTAGGCCTTTTGGGATCGCGCGCCCCCAGTCGCGCCCTTTCTTACCCGCTGAAGTGCGGGCCTGGAGGCCCACGATCCCACAGAGAGCTCGATTTGACAGTGTTCTTGAAATGTTCTAAGCGAGCGGCCGATGGTCCGGTTGGACCGGGCGGGCGGAGCGCGGCGTCGTGCTGCGCGCGCGGCTCTTTGACATTGTCGATCATGCATCCGGATCGGGCCGCAGCGCGCTGCGCTGCCCGGATGTTAGGAAATGCTCGGGTTTTGCAGAGATTCTCTTCTTCGGCCGCCATTGCCGGCGCCGGCGTCTGCCCGCCAAATGCACCGTTTTGCCCGCCGATGCCTACGAAAGCCTACATTTGCCTACGCTAAAGGGGGGAGGGGGCCTCGCAACGGCGGTGGGTCCGGCAGCGCGGTCCGCGTGTGGCGATGCCCGGGAAAGCCCGGAAATGCCGGTGTCTTGCCGCGGCGGGTGCCCGGGAATGCGGTGTCCGCGCGAAGTTCGTCCGGCGCGCCAAGCCTGCTACGCGCCCGCCGCCTTCTCGCCCGCGAGCTTCGGCGGGCGTTCGGGCAACAGGCCTTGCGGGAAGACCTGGAGCACGACGACGAGCAGCAGCCCGACCAGGAACATCTTGAAGTAGGCGATCTTGACGCCCCATTCGTGCGGCAGCGCGCCGGTGATCAGCTCGCTCGCGGTCCACAGCAGCCAGATCAGCACCGCGCCGAGCACGGCGCCCTTGTTGTTGCCGCTGCCGCCGACGATGAGCATCACCCAGACGAGGAACGTGGCGTAGAGCGGCTCGCTGGCCTCGGGCGTGAGCACTTTCAGGTAATGCGCGGTGAGCGCGCCGCCGAGGCCCATGAAGGCCGAGCCGATCACGAAGGCCTGGAGGCGAAACGCCTCCACGTCCTTGCCCATTGCGGCCGCCGCCGTCTCGTTGTCGCGGATCGCGCGCATCACGCGGCCCCACGGCGAATTGCGCGCGCGCTCCATGAACAGATAGACGGCGAAAACGAGCAGCGCCACGACGGCGAGCAGCGCGATCTCGCCCCACGGGCGGTCCATCGCCTCGAACGGGCGCGGGATGCTCTTGATGCCGAACGGGCCGCCGGTGAGCTTGTCCTCGTTGAGCGCCACGAGGCGCAGAATCTCGGCGATGCCGATCGTCGCGATCGCGAGATAGTCGCTCCTCAGGCGCAGGCAGATGCGGCCGACGACCCAGGCCACCGCCGCAGCGAGGATCGGCGCCACGATCCAGCCGAGCGGAATCGGCAGGCCGAGCCCGCCCACGTCGGCGCCGCTGCGCGCCAGCATCGGCGGCGTCGTCAGCAGCGCCGAGGTGTAGGCGCCCACCGCGAAGAAGCCGGCGATGCCGACGTTGAACAGGCCGGTCATGCCCCAGTTGAGATTGAGGCCGAGCGCCATCACCGCATAGATGCCGCCCATCGTGAGCAGCGCCATGAAGTAGAGAAGAAGTCCGCCGATCTCCATCGAGCGCTCTCCTTACAGCACGCGGCCGCGCAGCAGTCCCTGCGGGCGCCAGATCAGCATGATCACCAGGATCGCGAACGCGATGCCGATCTTGTAGCCGGGCGAGATGAACGGCTGGTCGCTGAACAGCGGATAGCTCGAAAGCTCCTGGATCACGCCGAGCACGAGGCCGCCGAGGATCGCGCCGTAGGGCCGGCCAAGCCCGCCGAGGATCGCCGCGGCGAAGATCGGCAGCAGCAGGTCCCAGCCCATATAGGGCTTCAAGAGCGTGTCGATGCCGGTGAGGATGCCGGCGGCGGCGGCGAGCACCGCGCCCACCACCCAGGTCCAGGCGATCACGCGCTCGGTGCCGATGCCGGTGACGCGCGCGAGATCGGCGTCGTCGCTCATCGCGCGCATCGCCTTGCCGATCTTGGTGCGCGTCAGCAGCAAGTGCAGCGCCGATACGAGGACGACCGTCACGACGACGATGACGATGTGCTTCTCCTGGATGCGGAACGGCTCGAACGATTCCAACGGCGGGTTGATGCCGTCGACATAGGGCTCGGGCTGGACGCCCCAGATCAGCATGATCGCGGCGCGGATCATCAGCGCCACGCCGAACGAGGCGATCACGACGACGATCGGCCGCGACTTCCGGAACGGCCTGTAGGCGAAGCGGTCGATGGCGAGGGATGCCCCAACGGTGCCGACGAGCGCCAGCGGCATCGCGGCCACCGGCGGCCAGCCGAACGCCACCACCACCGCGAACGCGATGTAGGCGCCGAGCGTCATCAGGTCGCCATGCGCGAAATGCGCAAAGCGCAGGATCGAATAGATCATCGAGACGCCGATGGCGCCCAGCGCATAGATGCCGCCGAGCACGAGGCCCGGAATCACGTAGTTGTTGATGAACTCGATCAATGCGCCCCGCCCCCCAGGAAAGACTCCGCGACCTCGCGATTGGCGAGCAGCGCGGCCCCCGTGTCCGTGTAGCGGTTCTCGCCGGTGGCGAGAACGTAGCCGCGATGCGCCAGCCCCAGCGCCTGGCGCGCATTCTGCTCGACCATGAGGATGCCGACGCCCTGCGCGTTGATCGCGCGGATGCAGGCGAAGATCTCGTCCATCGCGCGCGGCGAGAGGCCGGCGGTGGGCTCGTCGAGCAGCAGCACCTTCGGCTCGACCATCAGAGCGCGGCCGACCGCGAGCATCTGCCGCTGGCCGCCGGAAAGCTCGCCGGCCGCCTGCTTGCGCTTCTCGGCCAGCGGCGGGAACAGCGTGTAAACGCGGTCGAAAACCTCGCGCGGAATCGTCTTGCGCACGAAGCCGCCCATCTCGAGGTTCTCGTGCACCGAGAGCGAGACGAACACGTTGCGCTCCTGCGGCACGTAGGCAAGGCCGCGGCGCACGCGCTGCTCGGTCGGCAATTTCGAGATCTCCGCGCCGTCGAAGGTCACAGTGCCCTCGCGCAGGGAAACGAGGCCGAACACGGCCTTCATCACGGTGGATTTGCCGGCGCCGTTCGGCCCGATGATGACGACGATCTCGCCCGGATCGAGCCGGATCGAGACGCCTTTCAGAATGTCGGCGCCGCCATAGCCGCCGACGAGCCGTTCGGCCGCGAGCATCTAGGCGGCCTCGCTGTGGGCGGCGCCGCCGAAATAGGCCTCGACGACGCGCGTGTCCTTGCGGATGTCGGCCATCTTGCCCTGCGTCAGCACGCGGCCCGCGGCCATCACGATCACCGGATCGCAGAGCCGCGCGATCAGGTCCATGTCGTGCTCGATGACGAAGAAGGTGTAGCCGCGCTCGCGGTTGAGCCGCTCGATGTCGGTGGCGAGTTCGGCCAAAAGCGTGCGGTTCACGCCGGCGCCCACCTCGTCGAGCAGCACCACCTTGGGATCGGCCATCATCACGCGGCCGAGCTCGAGCAGCTTCTTCTGGCCGCCGGAAAGGTTGCCGGCGCGCTCGTAGCGCACGGCGCCCAAGCGGAGGAAATCGATCACTTCCTCGGCGCGCTTCCGGAGCTTCGCTTCCTCCTGGCGCACGCGGCCCCAGGCGAAGCAGGCGCTCAGCAGGCTCTCGCCCGACTGGCCGGCCGGAACGAGCATCAGGTTCTCGATCACCGGCATGTCCGAGAACTCGTGCGCGATCTGGAACGTGCGCGCCATGCCGAGATGGAACAGCTCGTGCGGCTTCTTGCCGGTGATGTCCTTGCCGTCGAGCAGCACGCGGCCCGCGGTCGGGCGATAGAGCCCGGCGATGCAGTTGAACAGCGTCGATTTGCCGGCGCCGTTCGGGCCGATGAGGCCGGTGATCGAGCCCTTCGCGACGGAGAGGGAACAGTCCTGGACGGCGCGGATGCCGCCGAACGACATGGAGACGTGCTCGACCGAGATCATGCCACAGTCTAGCCGCGACGGTTGCGGGGTCAAATCGGCTCGGCGGGAACGGCGCGGCCGGCCGCGCGCGCCACGGCCCGTTCGCGCAGCAGCGCAAAGACGCCGGCGCCGACGATGATCGCGGCGCCGGCGATCGTCCAGAGGTCGGGAAACTCGCCCAATGCCACGAGACCGACCACGATTGCCCACAAAACGAGCGTGTAGCCATAGGGCTGGAGCCGCGGCGCCGAGCAGGCCTCGTAGGCCTTGATGAGCGCCAGATGTGCGCCCGCGCCGAGCAGGCCCGAGAGCAGCAGCAAGCCCCAGCCGGCCAAGGTCGGCGGCTTCCAGAAGAACGGCCCGACGCAGGTGGTGAGCGCCACGCCGACGACGACCGTATAGACCAGCGTCGTATCGGCCGAATCGCGCCGGCCGACGAGGCGCACCAGGGTCTGATAGAAGCCCCAGCTCAAGGCGCCGATGACCGGAATGATGTGGAACCAGCTGAACTCGCGCAGGCCCGGCCGCATCACGACGAGGACGCCGATCATGCCGACGGCGACGGCAAGCCAGATCGCGAGCGTCACGCGCTCGTTGAGCATCACCGCGGAGAGCATGAGCACGATCAGCGGCGCGGCGGCGGCCACCGCGTGCACGTCGCCGATCGGCAGGTAGCGGAACGCGAGGATGAACACGCCGATCTCGAAGATCAGCGCCACCGCGCGCAGCAACTGCATGCGCGGTATCGCCGAACGGAACGACGGCAGGAAGCGCTTCGGCCCCACGATCGCCAGTGCGAACAGGAAGAAGATGACGAAGCGCACCCACAGTATCTGCGCGATCGATAACTGCATGTCGCGGGTCAGCACGCGCGAGATCGCGTCCATGACCGCGAACAGGAACATCGAGGCGACGGCGAATGCGATGCCGCGCGCGAGATTGTCGGGCCGCGCCGTGTGCATGCGCGTCAGGCGAGTGCGGCAATGAGTTCGGCGCAGGTCGCGACCGGCGAAATCGCCGAGAGTGCCGCCACCGTCGTGTCGTGCACCTCCGGCTTGAACGCCGCGCATCCGTCGGAGAGCAGCAACGTTTCGAACTCCAGCACATGCGCGTGCCGCAATGTGGAAGCGACGCCGCCGTTCGTCACGATGCCGGTGAAGATCAAGGTCGTCACGCCGGCCTTGCGCAGCACGAATTCGAGCCGCGATTGGTGGAACGCGGAGTAGGCGACCTTCTCCACCTTGAAATCGACCGGCTTCAGCTCGTCGATCACGTCCTGGCCCCAGGCACCGGGCACGAAATCGCCCTTGGCGAGGAACGGGCGCAGCGCCTTCAAATGTGGCGCAACGAACGGCTCGCCGTTGCGGCCGGGCACGAGCGTGAACAGCGTGGCCACGGTCCAGCCGCCCCAGCCGCGCACCGCCTTCGCCACTTCGGCCACGCGCGCCGGCAGCGCGGCCAGCGCCGGCGCCGAGCAGTTCGCACGCGCATAGGCGCCCTTCGCATGCAGGAAGTCGTTCTGCAGATCGACGAGCATCAGCGCCGTCGTCGCCGGGTTCATGCGCGCGATATCGAGCGCCATCAGCTTCGCTCCAGGATCACGTTGCCGAGCGTATCGACGCGCGCGTTTAAGCCGGGATCGACGAAGATCGTCGTATCCGGCTGCTCGAGCACGGCGGGCCCGACGATCACCGCGCCGACCGGAAGTTCGAGCCGCGCGAAGACCGGCGTGTCGCGCCATGCGCCGGCGATCCAGAGCTTGCGGCTGCCGCGCCGCGCGCCGTCGAGCGTGTTGGCGGCATCGGGCTTCAAGGTGGCGAGATCGAACGGCGGGCGGCGGCCGATCACGGCGACGCGGACATTGAGCAGGCGCACCGGCACGCCCTGCAGCAGGCGGCCATAGGCGCGCGTGTAGGCCGCGTCGAATGCGGCGCGGATTGCCTCGCCGCTCACGCCCGACGTGCCGCGCGCGATCGTAAGCGCGAGCGGAACCGAGACCGTGTGCGTCTGGCCGACATAGGACATGTCGAACTCGACATGCGTCTCGCGGCCGCCAAACGCCACGTCGGCGCGGTCGAGCAAGGAAGCTCCCTCGCCGGCGAACGCGACGATGTCGCGGTCGAGCGCCGGCACGTCGAGGGCTTCGAGCGGCCGGTTGATCGTGCGCACGAAATCGTGGCGCATGTCGGCGACGATGCAGCCGAGCGCGCTGGTGACGCCGGGAAAGCGCGGCACGATCGCCTGCGCGAGGCCCACGTCCTGAATGAGCGCGCCGGCATGCAGCGGCCCGCCGCCGCCGAACGGCATCAGCGCGAAACGCTTCGGATCGTGGCCGCGCTCGATCGAAACGAGTCGGATCGCGCCGGCCATCAGCGCGTTGGCGACGCGGATCACGGCCTCCGCCGATTCCATCGTGCCGAGGCCGAGCTTTTTGCCCACATGGACATCGAGCGCCGCGCGTGCCGCTTCCACGTCGAGCCGCGCGAGCTTGCCGCCGATCGGCCGCTCGGCATTGATGCGGCCGAGCACGACGTTGGCGTCGGTGACGGTCGCGGCGACGCCGCCCTTGCCGTAGCACGCCGGTCCCGGATCGGAGCCGGCCGATTGCGGGCCGACCTGTAAGAGTCCACCGCGATCCACCCACGCGATCGAGCCGCCGCCCGCGCCGATCGTCGTCATCTCGATCATCGGCGTGCGCACGACGAGGCCGAAATCGATCTTCGTTTCGGCGGCGAGCGCGCTCTGGCCGCCGACGATGAGCGCCACGTCGAAACTCGTGCCGCCGACATCGCCGGTGATGACGTTCGGAAATCCGGCTGCCGCCGCGATGTGCGCGCCGGCGATCACGCCGGCGGCGGGGCCGGAGAGCGCGGTGCGGATCGGGCGCTGCTTCGCCGTCTCCACGGTCATCACGCCGCCGTTCGACTGCACGATCAGCAATTGCCCGCCGAATCCGCCACCCGAGAGGCGCTCTTCGAGCGAGCCGAGATAGTTGCCGACGACCGGCTGGAGATAGGCGTTGAGCGCGGTCGTGGATGCGCGCTCGAACTCGCGGATTTCCGGCAGGATGTCCGACGATGCGTTGATATTGCTGTTCGGCCAAACGTTCTTGAGCGCCGCCACCGCCGCGCGCTCGTTGGCGCCGTTGGCATAGCTGTTGAGGAAGAACACCGCGACGGCCTGCGCGCCCCGCTCCAGCAGCAGCTTCGCCGCGGCCTTCACCTCGTCCGGATCCACGGGCGTGAGCACCGTGCCGTCGGCGAGCGTCCGCTCGTTCACCTCGATGCGGCGGTCGCGCGGCACGACGGGCGTGAACTGGCCCCAAAGGCCCCAGGTGCGCGGGCGGTCGCGACGGCGCATCTCGAGTACGTCGCGGAAGCCCTTCGTCGTAATCACGCCGATCGGCGCGCCCTTGCGTTCGAGCAGCGCGTTCGTGCCGACCGTCGTTCCGTGCACGATCGTGCCGACGCGCGAAAGATCGTTCACGCGCTGCGCGAGCCCATCGAGGAAGCCGATCGCCTGATTGCCCGGAGTTGAAGGCACCTTGGCGGTCGAGGATTTGCCCGTCGCCTCGTCGTAGAAGAAGAGATCGGTGTACGTGCCGCCGACATCGACGCCGACGGTGAGCGAGCGGCGCTGGCTCATTTCGCCTTCACGCCGTAATCGCGCGCGGCCGCCTCCGCCGTCACATAGCCGAGCCGCACGTCCTCGGCGATTTTCGCGGGATCGCGCTCGGCCGCGGGGCCGTAGCCGCCGCCCCCCGGCGATTCGATACGCAGGCGCTGGCCGCGCGCGAGGCGGATGCCGACCATCTTCGAGGCCATCGGCGCTTCGTGCCAGCCGTCGCTCTGCTCGAAGCGGAAGCCGTTCATCGCGGCGTCGCCGCCGCCGCACACGCCGCGCGGCGGGAAGCGCCCGCGCTCGGCGAACAGAAACGCGTCGGCGTCGCCATCGAGCGGCGTCACTTCGTACACCGCACCGAGTCCGCCGCGCGCACGGCCCGGCCCGCCGCTGTCGGGGCGCAGCGCCCATTGCGTGAACATGACCGGATACGCGGCCTCGAGGATTTCCACCGGCGGAATCGTCGCGGTCGAGATCGGCGCGTTGCCATGATTGAGCCCGTCGCCCTCGGGATGGCCGCCATGACCACCGCCGAAGAACGAGAACATCACCCAGCGCTGCCCGTTCTTGCGATAGCCGGCGAGCGAGAGCGCGTTGATCGTGCCGTAGGCGCAGCCGTTGACCCTGTGCGGCGCCGCCGCGGCCAGCGCCTGGAACACGACATCGATGACGCGCAGGATCGTCTCGGTATAGCCGCCGACCGGCTTCGGCCGCGTGGCCGAGAGCAGCGAGTTCTCCGGGATCACGAACTCGATCGGCTCGAGGCAGCCGGCATTGGCCGGCACGTCCTGGAACACGTGCTTCAGCGCCACGTAGCAGCTCGCGATTGCCGTCGAGCGCGCGATGTTCACCGGGCCGGCACAGGCGCCCGCGGTGCGCGAGAAATCGAGCGTCATCGTCTCGCCGCGCTTCACGATGTCGAGCGCGATCCTGAGCGGCGTATCCACGATACCGTCATTGTCGAGCCAGTCCTCGGCGGAGTAGGTGCCGTCCGGCAGCTCGGCGATGTTCGCGCGCATCAGCCGCGCGGCGCGCGCCTTCAGCTCGGCGAGCGCCTCGGTCACGGTCGCGGGACCCATCTCGTCGAGCAGTGCATCGAGCCGCTGCACGCCAAGATCGAGCGCGTTGATCTGGCCGTTCAGGTCGCCGTAGAGGCTGCGCGGCTGGCGCGAATTGGCCATCACGATATCGACGATGTCCTGGTTCATGCGGCCCGCAGCGAACAGCTTCACCGGCGGGATCAGCATGCCCTCCTGATAGCACTCGGTCGCGACCGGGTTGTAGTTGCCGGGCACGTTGCCGCCGACATCGTGCCAATGGCCGACCGAGGCGAGATAGCAGAATACCGTCCCGTCGCGGAAGAACGGCCGCACGAGCTTGAAATCCGAAAGGTGCGTGCCGCCGTCGTAGGGATCGTTGAACAGATAGACGTCGCCGCCGGCAACCGCGCCGCCGTCAGCCTTGATCTTCTCGATCACGGCCTTTACCGCGAAGGCCATCGCGCCGACGAAGATCGGCAGGCCGGACTTGCCCTGGATCAGCGTCTCGCCGGTGCGCGCATCGTAGAGGCCGTGCGAAGCGTCGTGCGCCTCGGCGATGATCGGGTTGAACGCGCTCCGGAACAGCGTCGCGTCCATCTCGTCGGCGATCTGCTCGAGCCGGCCTTTCAAAACGGCGAGGGTGACAGGATCGATCATTCGCCTTCGTACTTCTTGCCGAGCGCGAGCATCTCCGGCGTTCCGATCAGCACGTTGAGGCCATCGAAATCCAGCATGCGCGCGCGCATCGGCGCGGTGGTGCCGTGCTGCGCGAGGCTGGCATAGTAGTCGGCGAGGCCGCGCGCGAGGAAGCGCACCGTGCCGCCGGGGAAGATCGCGAGCGAGAAGCCGAGCGCCTGGAGCTCGGCTGCGGTCTTCATCGGCGTCTTGCCGCCTTCCACCATGTTCGCGAGC
>CAYZSG010000114.1:0-15957 GCA_964481045.1 uncultured Candidatus Odyssella sp.
CGGAGGATCGATCGGCAGCGAACTGGTGCGGCAGATCTCCGATTTCGGGCCGGCGCGGCTCGCGCTGCTCGATTCCTCCGAATACCAGCTCTACGAGATCGACCTCGAGCTTTCGCGCCGCCATGCCGGGCTCGCGCGCGCGGCGCTGCTGGCCGACGTGCGCGACGCGCGGCGCGTGAGCGCCCTCATCGGCGCCGAGCGGCCCGAAATCGTGTTTCACGCCGCGGCGCTGAAGCATGTGCCGATGGTGGAGGCGCACCCGGACGAGGGCATCCTCACCAACGCGGTCGGCACGCGCATCGTGGCCGACGCCTGCGCCAAGCACGGCGTCGGCTGCATGGTCGTGATCTCGACCGACAAGGCCGTGAACCCCACCAGCGTGATGGGCGCGACGAAGCGGCTCGCCGAGCAGTATTGCCAGGCGCTCGATCTCGCCGAAGCGAAGAAGGCCGGAGCCGGGACGCATTTCGTCATCGTGCGCTTCGGCAACGTGCTGGGCTCGACCGGCTCGGTCGTTCCGCTGTTCCAGAAGCAGCTCGCCGAGGGCGGTCCGCTCACCGTCACGCATCCCGAGGTCAACCGCTATTTCATGACGGTGCGCGAGGCGGTGGAACTTGTGCTGATGGCCTCGGCCGTGGGCGCCGGCGACCGGCGCTTTAGCGGCAAGGTGTTCGTGCTCGATATGGGCCAGCCGGTGAAGATCGTGGAATTGGCGAAGCAGATGATCCGCCTCGCCGGCAAGACTCCCGAGCGCGATATCAAGATCCGCTTCACGGGCCTGCGCCCCGGCGAGAAACTGCGCGAAGAACTTCTCCACCAGCAGGAAGACCTCGTCCCGACCGGCGCGAAATCCATCCTGCTCGCGAGCCCGCGCACGTCCGATCTCAAGCTGCTCGCCCGCGCCTTCGACGACATGGAACGCCACACCCGCGCCGGCGCGACGCCGGAAGCGCTGGCGCTGCTGCAGCACCTGGTGCCGGAATATCGGCCCACGCCGAACGGCAAGGCGGATGAGAGCGCCGCGGCTACCTGAGCACTGCTGCGTTTTGCGCGCTTGAATGAGTGCGCCGCTTCCGACAAAAGCGACACATCGGTATCGTCCCGGGTCTGCGTCGCACCATGGCGCGAAGAGCGCCATGCTGCGCCGCGCGCGGGACGACAGCCCAAATTGAGCCTGTTCCAAGCGAGTCCGCATGACCGCCCCCACCCCGATCCGCCGCGCGCTCGTCTCCGTTTCCGACAAGGCGGGGCTCGTGGAACTGGGCAAATTCCTCGCCGCGCGGGGCGTGGAAATCCTCTCGACCGGTGGCTCGGCGAAGGCGCTGCGCGATGCGGGCGTGCCGGTGGTGGAAGTCTCCGACTACACCGGCTTTCCCGAGATGATGGACGGGCGCGTGAAGACGCTGCAGCCGAAGATCCACGGCGGCATCCTCGCGCGGCGCGACACCGCCGGGCACCTCGAGGCGATGCGCACGCACGGCATCCAGCCGATCGACCTCGTCGTCATCAATCTCTATCCGTTCGAGGCGACCGTCGCCAAAGGCGCCGGCTTCGAGGAGTGCATCGAGAACATCGACATCGGCGGACCGGCGCTGATCCGCGCGGCCGCGAAGAACCACGATTTCGTCGCCGTCGTCACCGACCCCGCCGACTACGCGGCGCTGATGGACGAGATGAAGGCCAATGACGGCGCGGTAAGCCTCGCGCTCAAGAAGCGTTTCGCCGCCGCCGCCTATGCGCGCACCGGCAGCTACGACGCCGCGATATCGCAATGGTTCGCGCGCGTGGAAGGCGAGGAGTTCCCGCCGCGCCTCGTGCTGGCCGGCGTGCGCCGGCAGGCGCTGCGCTACGGCGAGAATCCGCATCAGCGCGCGGCGTTCTACACGGACGGCACGAACCGCCCCGGCATCGCCACCGCGCAGCAGGTGCAGGGCAAGGAGCTTTCCTACAACAATCTGAACGACGCCGACGCGGCCTATGAGCTGGTGAGCGAGTTCGACCGGCCGGCGATCGTGATCGTGAAGCACGCGAACCCGTGCGGTGTGGCCACCGCCGATTCCTGCGCCGATGCGTGGGACAAGGCGCTGGCCTGCGACCCGGTGAGCGCGTTCGGCGGCATCATCGCGCTCAACCGCACGCTCGACGGCGCCGCGGCGGCGAAGATCGCCGAGATCTTCTCCGAAGTGATCATCGCGCCCGATGCCGACGACGACGCCAAGACGCTGCTCGCGAAGAAGAAGAATCTCCGCCTGCTGCTGACCGGCAGGATGCCCAACCCCAGGGACGAGGGCTGGGTGCTGCGCTCGCTCTCAGGCGGATATCTCGTGCAGAGCCGCGACAAGAGCGTGATCGCGGCCGAGCTCAAGGTCGTCACGAAGCGCATGCCGACCAAGGCCGAGCTGGCCGACCTGATGTTCGCATTCACCGTGTGCAAGCACGTGAAATCGAACGCCATCGTTTACGTGAAAGACCGTGCCACGGTCGGCATCGGCGCCGGGCAGATGAGCCGCGTGGATTCCGCGCATATCGCCGTCGGCAAGGCGGCCGAGGCGGCGAAGGCCGCGGGCAAGGGTACGAACCCGGTCGTGGGCTCGGTCGTGGCTTCGGACGCGTTCTTCCCGTTCGCCGATGGCCTCCTCGCCGCGGCGGACGCCGGCGCCACCGCCGTGATCCAGCCCGGCGGCTCGGTGCGCGACGACGAGGTGATCAAGGCCGCCGACGACAAGGGCCTGGCGATGGTGTTCACCGGGCAGCGGCATTTTCGCCATTGATCGCGACGGTTCCGGGACAGGCTGCTTCCACTCCGCCATGAGCCACATCCGCGAGATCGACGCCCGCCTGTTCCGCATCCCGCTGCGGGAGATACTGGTCGACGCCAAGCACGGCGACCATACGCATTTCGAGCTGGTGACCGCCACGGTCCGGCTTGCCGATGGGCGCGAAGGAACCGGCTATACCTACACCGGCGGCCGCGGCGGTCACGCCATCCTTGCGGTGATCCGCCACGATCTCGCGCCGCTTCTGAGCGGACGGGATGCCGGCCCGGTCGAGGCGCTGCATGACGCGATGCAGTGGCACATGCACTATGTCGGCCGCGGCGGCGTCGTGTCCTTCGCCATCTCCGCGATCGACATCGCCCTGTGGGATCTGCGCGGCAAGCTGCGCGGCGAGCCGCTCCGGATCATGGCCGGCGGGGCCGGCGTCGCCACGCGCGCCTATTGCGGCGGCATCGATCTCGGTTATCCATTGTCCAAGCTGGTCGAATCGGTCCGCGGCTATCTGGCACGCGGCTTCAATGGCGTGAAGATCAAGGTCGGAAAGCCCGACCTGGCCGAGGACGTGGCCCGAGTCCGCGCGGTGCGCGCCGAGATCGGCCCCGGAACCGCCTTCATGGTCGATGCCAATTATGCGCTCACCGTGGATGGCGCGATCGCGGCGGCCGAGGCGCTCCGGCCCTTCGATCTCCTATGGTTCGAAGAGCCGACCCTGCCCGACGATTTCGACGGTTACGGCCGGATCGCGGCGGCCACGGGAATGCCGCTGGCGATGGGCGAGAATCTGCACACGATCGCCGAATTCGAACACGCTTTCGCCCGCGCCAAGCTCGCCTACATTCAGCCCGACGCCTCGAATTGCGGCGGCATTACCGGCTGGCTGCGGGTCGCCGCGCTGGCCCGTCGGGCGGGCATTCCGGTGTGCAGCCACGGCATGCAGGAACTGCACGTCAGCCTGATGGCAGCCCAACCCCATGCCGGCTGGCTCGAAGTGCATGCCTTCCCAATCGACGCCTACACGCGCCGCCCTTTGGTCGTGGAGCGCTGCCTGGCGGTCGCGCCGGACACGCCCGGAGTTGGCGTCGAATTCGACTGGGCGAAGCTGGCGCCGTTCGGGTGACCCTGTTCAACTATTCCTTGCGCGGCCGCACCGCCACGGTTCCATGGTGAGCCCAATGCCGTCGGCGGTTAGCGCCATTTCCGGCACTGATCGTGCGATCTGCCGGGCGAAACGAAGCCGTCTGGTGGCGAATACCTGACGATAACGACGGCGCGCAGGGTCGGCAGGCCGGTGAGATAGGCGCGCGCGACCCGATTCGCGCCGTCGAGCGCCTCGCCCGACTTCGTCACAATGATCGGGAATGCGAGATCGGCCGCAATATTATCGGGGCGCGCTCGGCAACCCTCCGAACGGTTGGTTGAACGTCCATGGGACCGCCGAATTAGACGACCGCGTCAAGAATGCCCAGATCTTCGACGCTGACCTCACAACTCGGCCTGCACACGCGGCGGCACAGAGAGTCGGCATCCCCAAGAGCGTTCTGAGCCGTCGGCCAGCTGTTCGCCATAGAAAAAGCGTTCGGCCGGCGTATTCATCTCGCGCTCCGGCACTGTTCTGTTATTCTTTGCGCCGGAAGTCGCACTGTAAAGCCTGGGGAGTAGCGCTGATGTCCATCGCCAAAGAATTCCGCGATTTCATCAATCGCGGCAGCGTCGTCGATCTCGCGGTCGGTATCATCATCGGCGCGGCGTTCGGCAAGATCGTCGCGTCGTTCGTCGCGGACGTCTTGATGCCGCCGATCGGGCTGATGCTGGGCGGCGTCGATTTCTCGAATATCGCGATCACCTTGAAAGCGGCCGTCGGCGGCGACCCCAAAACGGCGGTGGTGATGCGCATCGGCGCGTTCATCAACACCTGCATCGATTTCGTGATCGTGGCTTTCGCGATCTTCCTCGTGGTGAAGGGCTTCAATCAGCTGCGCAAGAAGGAAGCCGCGAAGCCCGCCGAGCCGCCGGCGCCGACCGAGGATCAGAAGCTGCTGACAGAGATTCGCGATCTGCTCAAGGCGAAGTAGGCGCTCTTTTTGGGACCGTGGGCCTGGAGGCCCGCGGTCCCGCAGCGTTACGAATTCTCGCGCCTCACCATGTCTTTCCACGCGGCCTTGGAGCCGAGGCCCTTGCTGTGGAAATAGACGACGCGCGCCAGGGCCTGCATCGGGCGCGTGCCGATCAGGAGATTGACGAGCCAGTTGGGCGGGCCGAGATCGAGCGCGCGGCGCAGCCAGCGCTTAGCGCGATACTTCGGGTATTGGCGCGGCAGTAGCGCGGGATCGGGCCCGGTGCCGGCGAGGCGGTCGGCGATCGCATCGGCCGCGCGCGTGCCGAAATCCAGCGCCGTAAAGATGCCGCCGGCGGTAAGCGGCGAGACCGTGCCGGCCGCGTCGCCGATCAGCAGCACGCGGCCCTGCGCGGCCGGGCGCACGACGCCGCCGACCGGGATCACGCCGCTCCGCCGCTCGACGAGCGTCGCATTGCTGAAATCGAACAGCCCGCGCGCACGCTGCAAGAATGCATCGAACTCGGGCCGGTCGGCGCGCCGCGCCGCGATGCCGATCTGCGTGACGCCGACGCCGGCCGCGACCCAGCCGATATAGCCCGGCGCCAGCGCGCGATCGAGGAACGTGTGCAGCAGGCGCGCATCGACGCCCTCGACGCCGGAAAACTCCGCCTCGAGCCCCACGAGGACGCGGCGATTGCGCCCGAGGCCGAACGCTTCGGCCACCGCCGATTTTGCGCCATCGGCGCCAATGAGCCACGCCGCTTCGAGCGCTTCGCCGCTTGCACTGATCTCCACCACGGTTTCGGTCTGCCGCGCTTTCTGAAGCGGCGCGCCGTAGCGGATTTCGGCGCCGGCACGTGCCGCCTCGCGCGCGAGCCAGCGCAGCAGGCCGGGCGTATCGGTGAGATAGAACTGGTAGCCCGGTGAGAAGAGATCGGTGCTGCGGCCCGAGGGCGCGTAGAGCCGCACGCCGGGCACAGCGCGCCAGAGATCGGCCGGGATGCCGCCGAACTCGCGCACCAGCAGATCGAACGCCTCCTTGACCAGGATGCCGGTGGTGTGCAGCGGACGGCCCGGCTCGCTCTTGCGTTCGAGCACCACCGTCTTGAGCCCGCGCTGCGCGGCACGGCGCGCGGCGACGAGGCCCGCGAAGCCCGCGCCGGCAATGGCGAGATCGTAGCGCGCGGCCATGCGCTCAGGCCGGGGGCGGCTGACGCGGCGCCTTCACCGTCAGCATGATGACGGCGCCGACGAAGATGTAGGGCAGCACCGTCGCCATGCCGAGGCGCTGATCGCCGGTGAGGTCGATCACGGTGGCGACCGTGATCGGCCCGAGGAACGAGATCGCCTTGCCGCTCAAGGTGAGCAGGCCGAACATCTCGGTTTCCTTGTCGGGCGGCGCCATGCGCGCCATCAGCGAGCGGGCCGCCGCCTGCACGGGCCCGAAGAACAGACCGATGCCCGCGCCGAGTATCCAGAACCACAAGGTGCTGGTGATCAGCAGCAGCGGGATGCCGAGCAGGAAGATCGCGACGACGCCCAACAGGATCGTGGGCTTCGAGCCCACGATGTCGTCCATCCACGCGAAGCCGAATGCGCCGGCCGCCGCGGTGACGTTCAGCAGGATGCCGAACATGATGATCTCGTTCTGCGCGAGGCCGAACACGGCGGCGGCGAAGATTCCGCCGAACGTGAACAGCGTGTTGATGCCCTCCATGAACATCAGGCGCGCGATCAGGAAGCGGCCGATCTGCTTGTATTTGCGCACCTCGCGCACCGTGTCGGCGAGCTGCTTCAGGCCCTCGCGGATCGCGCGGCCGGGCGGCTGGCGCTCGCCCGCGATGTCGGGCGTGAGAAAAAACAGCGGCAGGCTGAACACGATGAGCCAGATCGCGACCAGCGGACCCACAGTACGCACGTGCTCGGCGGATTTCTTGTCGAGGCCGAACGGCGGCGTTTCTGGCTGGATGAACAGGAACAGCGCGAGCGCCAGGCAGGAGAGGCCGCCGAGATAGCCCAGGCCCCAGCCCCAGCCCGAGACGCGGCCGACATGCGTGGGCTTCACGAGGCCGGGCAACATCGCGTTGTAGAACGACATGCTGATCTCGAACGCGATGATCGAGACCGAGACGCAGACCAGCGAGAGCGCCACCGAGCCGCCGCCCGGCTTCGCCCACCAGAGGGCGAGAGACGACACGGCGATGATGAGGCTCAGCACGAGCAGCCACGGCTTGCGCCGCCCGCCGCGGTCGGCGATGGCGCCGAGCACCGGGCTCAGCAGCGCGATGACGATGGCCGAGGCGCCCATCGTCCAGCCCCACCACGTGGCGCCCTTCTCGGGCGTGGGCGCGACACCCTGCGTGAAATAGGTGGAGAAAACGAACGTGGTGACGAGCGTGATGTAGGGCGAGTTCGCCCAGTCGTAGAGGCACCAGGCGAAGATCGCGCGCCGGCGCACGCCGGGTGCGGCGGCGCCCGGGGAGGATTGTGTCGTCGAAACGGCGACGGCTTCGGCGCTCATGACTCTCCTGGGACCGCGCGGTCCCAGTCTCTTACCGCGCCTTCGCCGCCGAATACACCCGATTGTCGCCATTGAATCGCCGTGCCGGCCCGCGATACTGCCACGTCAATTCCGGGAGAGTTTCATGCTCGTCACCACCACGAACACGCTGCAGGACCGCAAGATCAAGGACTACTTCGGCATCGTGAGCGGCGAGGCGATCCTCGGTGCCAACATCTTCAAGGATCTGTTCGCCGGCATCCGCGACATCGTCGGCGGCCGCTCGAAGGCCTATGAGGAGGAGCTGCGCAAGGCCAAGGCCACGGCGCTCGACGAGATGATCGCGCAGGCCAGCGACTATGGCGCCAACGCGGTGATCGGCGTCGATCTCTCCTACGAGGCGATCGGCTCCAACAACTCGATGCTGATGGTGGTGGCGACCGGCACCGCCGTGCGTGTCGAAGGCGAGCCGGCCCCGCAAGCCCGCGCCGACGCGCCGGGCGGAAAGAGGCCGTGGGGCGGGTGAGTTGATAGCCTTCCCCCGCCCTTCGCGGCGGAAGGTTGGATGGGGGTGAAGACGCCGAAAGCGGCTCGCGCCCTACCCGCTCGCTGACCCCCATCCGGCTTCCCCCGCCAAGAGCGGGGGAGAGAAGTGAGCCGAGCGGCCGCTAACCGCCCACCAGCGCGCGCAATTGCCGGTTCGCCACGGCGAGCATCGCGAGGTCGGTCGTGCCGGCCATGCGCAAATCGTCGATGAGCTTCGCCGTTTGCGCCACGGCGGGGCCGCGCTGCTTGGCCCAGGCCTCGATCGTGTCCGACGCATCGCCGCCCTCGATCACCGCGCGCGCGAGCGCGAACTGGTGGCCGTAGAGATCGTCGATGATCGCGGAGAGCGCCATCTTGTCCCAATGCTGGCTCGTGGCGCCGCGCAGGCCGGAGGCCGCCTCGCGCAGCCAATCGAGGCCGAAGCGCGCGCCGGCCGGAAAATAGACGCGCGCGACCGCGGCCGGATCGCGTTTCACGGCGCCGGCGAGTCGCACGATCTCGGCGAGGCCGATGAGGCGCGGCAGCAGCGCGAGCTTGCGCGCGAGGTCGGGCGCGAAGCCGGCGGCCGTCCGCGCGGCGATGTCCTTGTCGAGCGCGGCGGCGGCGTCGGCGGCGAGCAGCGAGGGCAGCGCCGCCGCGAGCGCGGCGAGCGGCGCGCGATAGCGCTCGATCTCCCCCGCCATCGCGATCGGGCGCACGGCATGCTGGAGGAACCACTTCGCCGCGCGCTTGGCGAAGCGCCCGACCTCGAGCAGCGCGGCGAGCTGCGCCTCGGCCGGCACCTTGCCGTCATGCGCCTCGATCGCGGCCCAGATCGCGCGGAGATCGAACGCATCGCGCCCGAGAATGTAGCCGCGCGCGATATCGGAAGGCGAAGCACCGGTTTCGCCCTCCACCTCGTGGATGAACGTGATGCCGGCGCGATTGATGATGCTGTTCGTCGTTGACGTGGCCACGATCTCGCGGCGCAGGCGGTGCGCGAGCGCGGCGCCGCGATACTTTTCCTGAAGCACTTTCGGGAAATAGCGCAAGAGATCGCCGGCGAGATGCGGATCGTCGGGCAGATCGGAATTCAGAAGCGCGTCGTAGAGCGCGATCTTCGCGTAGGCGAGCAGCACCGCCATTTCGGGCCGCGTGAGCCCCTCGCCCGCGCCCTGGCGCTCGGCGAGCGTCTCGTCGTCGGGCAGGAACTCCACCGCGCGGTCGAGCCGCCCCGCTTTTTCGAGCGCCTTCATGAAGCGCCAATGCCGGTCGAGCGAGCCCGACGCGATGCTGTGCGTCACCGAGAGGCAGGCGGTCTGCAGATAGTTGTCTCGCAGCACCAGCGCGCCGACCTCGTCGGTCATGTCCACCAGCAGCGCATCGCGCGCGGCGAGCGCGAGCTTGCCCTCGCCCACCGGCTGCGAGAACAGAATCTTGATGTTCACCTCGTGGTCCGAGCAATCGACGCCGGCGGAATTATCGATCGCGTCGGTGTTGAGGCGGCCGCCCTTCCCGCCCGCGCCGAGCCGCGCGTACTCGACGCGGCCGCGCTGCGTCATGCCGAGATTGGCGCCCTCGGCGATGACCTTCGCGCGGATCTCGCGCCCGTCGACGCGCAGCGCATCGTTGGCGCGGTCGCCCACCTCGGCGTGGCGCTCGTCGGCGGCCTTCACATAGGTGCCGATGCCGCCGAAATAGAGGAGATCGCACGGCGCCGCGAGCAGCGCGCGCATGAGATTGACCGGCGAAAGCGAATCCTTGTCGATGCCGAAGCGCGCTTTCATCTCGGGCGAGATCGGGATCGCCTTGGCGCCGCGCTCGAACACGCCGCCGCCTTTCGAGATGAGGCTCTTGTCGTAATCCATCCACGACGAGCGCGGCAGAGCGAACAGGCGCTGGCGCTCGGCGATGCCGCGCGCCGCATCGGGCTCGGGATCGACGAAGATGTGCCGGTGATCGAACGCGGCGAGCAGGCGGATGTGCGGCGAGAGCAGCATGCCGTTGCCGAACACGTCGCCCGACATGTCGCCGACGCCGATCACGGTGAAATCCTGGCTCTGCGTGTCGATGCCCATCTCGCGGAAATGGCGCATGACGGAGATCCACGCGCCCTTCGCCGTGATGCCCATCTTCTTGTGGTCGTAGCCGGCCGAGCCGCCCGAGGCGAACGCGTCGCCGAGCCAATGGCCATATTCGGCCGAGATCGCGTTCGCGATGTCGGAGAATGTGGCCGTGCCCTTGTCGGCCGCGACGACGAGATAGGCGTCGTCGCCGTCGTGGCGCGTGACGTCTTTCGGCGGCACGATCGCGCCGCCCTTGATGTTGTCGGTGATGTCGAGCAGCGAGCGGATGAAGATCTGGTAGCAGGCGACGCCTTCGGCCTGGAGCGCCTCGCGCCCGCCCGCCGCCGGCGGCTGCTTCAGCACGAAGCCGCCCTTGGCGCCGACCGGGACGATGACGGCGTTCTTCACCGTCTGCGCCTTCACCAGCGCCAGGATCTCGGTGCGGAAATCGTCGCGCCGGTCGGACCAGCGGATGCCGCCGCGCGCGACGTGGCCGAAGCGGAGATGGATGCCCTCGACGCGCGGAGAATACACCCAGATCTCGAACATCGGGCGCGGCGCCGGCAGCTCGTCGAGCTTGCGGCTGTCGAGCTTGAACGAGAGCGCGGGCTTCATGCCGCCATCTGGCTGGCGCTGGCGGTAGTTCGTGCGCAAGGTGGAGCGGATGAGGTTGACGTAGCGGCGGACGATACGGTCTTCGTCGAGATTGGTGACCTGCTCGAGCGCGGTGGTGATCTCGGCGGCGAGCGCGGTTTCGCTGCCCTTGGCCGCGCCGGCGCGCACGAGGAAAAGCTCGGCGAGCAGCTTCGCGATCGCGCCGTGCTTCGCCAGCGCCTCCTCGATCAGCCTCTGCCCGAACGGCGCGCCGGCCTGGCGGAGATACTTCGCATAGGCGCGCAGCACGCTGATCTCGCGCCAGCCGAGTCCGGCCGAGAGCACGAGCGCGTTGAACCCGTCGCTTTCCGCGGCGCCGGACCACACTTGCGCGAACGCCTCGTGGAACCGCGGCGCCAGCGCCGGCACGTCGCCGGCCAGCGCGCCGACCGGAACGAGGCCGAAATCGTGGATCCATACCGTCTCGCCGCCGAGCGGGCGCGCGACGTATTGCGCCTCCTCGATGACCTTGAGGCCCATCGCCTCGAGCATCGGCAGCACGTCGGAGAGGCCGATGCGGTGATTCCGGTTGTAGAGCCGGAAGCGCAGATCGACGGACTCGCCGGCGCGGCGGTGCAGGTGCATCTGCAATCTGCCGCCGGCCTGCGCCGCCTCGATGCGCGCGATGTCGGCGACGGCATCGGCCGGCGCCACGTCGGCCATGTAGCCGACCGGAAACGCCTTTCCGTAGCGCTCGAGCAGCGCCAGCGCCGAGGCCTCGCCATGCGCTTCGGCCAGCGCATCGCGCAGGCGCTCGTCCCAGGTGCGCGCGGCCTCGACGATCTTCGCCTCGAGTGCGGCCTCCTCGACGTCGGCGGCGGCGCCGGGCGCGGTCTTGACGATGAAGTGCACGCGCGCGGTGGGCACGTCGTCGGCCATCGTCGTGTAATAGGCGACGATCTGGCCTTGGAGCTCGCGTTCGAGGATCGCCTGGAACTTCTGGCGCAGCTCGGTGGAGTGCCGGTCGCGCGGAACGTAGACGAGCGCGGAGACGAAGCGCTGGAACGGATCGAAGCGCAGGAACAGCGCGACGCGCTGGCGATCCTGCAATTCGAGGATTCCGGTGGAGATGCGAAGCAGATCGTCGTCGCCGATCTGGAACAGCTCGTCGCGCGGATAGGTGAGCAGCACGTGCTCGAGCGCCTTGGCGTCGTGGCTGCCCGGCACGAGATCGGAGCGCGCGAGCACGCGCTCGATCTTCGATTTCAGCAGCGGGATGTTGCGCGGCGAGCGCACATAGACCATCGAGGTGAAGAGGCCGACGAAGACGCGCTCGCCGGAGACCTCGCCGGACTTGTCGAACGTCTTGATGCTGATCGCGTCGAGATGCACCGGGCGGTGCACGGTGGAGCGCCGGTCGGCTTTGTGCACCTGCAGCAGCAGCGGCGCGGTGAGGAACGCGCGCACGTCGGGCGGCAGCGCGATGTTCTCGCCGAGCGCCTCGAACGCCATCGCATCGGCATGACGCAGGATGCCGAGGCCGGATTTCGGCACGACCTTGAAGCGCGCGTCGTCGCCGGCGCCCACGAGCGCATACTCGCGGTAGCCCAGGAACGTGAAATTGTTGTCGAGGAGCCACTTCAGGAAATCCTTGGCCTCGTCGATCTCGTAGGCGGCGAGGCCGGGCGGCTCGTCGGACAGCTCGCGCAGGATGGCCTTGGCGCGCGCCAGCATCGCCGGCCATTCCTCGACCGCGGCGCGCACGTCGGCGAGCACGCTCTCGAGCCCGGCGCGCAGGGCGGCGAGGCGCGCTTCGTCGAGGCACTGATCGATCTCGATGCGCATCCAGGATTCGGCCGCGGCATCCTTGGCGCCGTTCGTCGCGAGCTCGATGAGCCGGCCGGCGCTGTCGCGGCGCACCTTCAGGATCGGATGGATGATGAGATGCGCCGCGAAGCCCTGGCGCGCGATCTCGGCGCTGACCGAATCGACGAGGAACGGCATGTCGTCGTTGACGATCGACAGGATGGTGCGCCGCGTCTTGTCGGGGTTCGCGATCGCGATCTTCGGCGCGCCGGGCGCGCGCTGCGCGCCCTCGGCCCAGAGCGCGGCGGCGGCGTCATGCAGCTCCTCCGCGCTGCGCCCTTCGAGATCGCGGCCCGAGACATGCGCGTAGAACTGCGGGACGAAGGCGGCGAGCGGCGCGTCGCCGGCGCGCGCGGCCGCGGCCTCGATCAGCAGCGCCTTGGTGCCGAGCTGGCCCTTGAGGCGCGTGAAACCCTTGGCTGGCTTGTCCATCGCCCCACCTTACGCCCGGCTGCAGCGGCGCGCACGCCGCGCCCGATCACGGTCTACGCGCGGAATGCGACGCACGCATGACACGATAATCCGGGGCGCGCCGCCGGGAAAAGCCGCGAAATGGGGAGCGCCGTCGCGATAACCGTTCAGCCGCGCGACCGCGCGGCCACGTCAATCGCGGACGATGATCGCATCGCCGTAGCCGCGGCGGACAAGGGCGGCGCGCACGCTTTCGCTGCGCTCGGGCGTGGCCAGCGGGCCGACGCGCACGCGGTAGCGGAGCTGATCGTCGACATAGGCCGTATAGACACCGGTGCGGCCGAGGCCGGTGAGCCTGCGGCGCATGCGCTCGGCTTCATCGCGCGTGACGAAAGACGCCGCCTGGACGAACAGCCGCGACGACGAAGCTGGCGTGCGGCGCGCGAAGCGCTCGGGCTCCGCTTCCGGTCCGGCGACGCCGGTGCCGGGCGCGAGACGGCCCAGATCCTCGGCCCGCATGCGGTCGGGCTCGGGTGCGCGCGTTCGCGGCGCGGGCGCGCGCTCTGCCGGACTCGTTATCGGCGTGGGCGCGCGCGCCGTGCGCTGCGGAAGCTCGGTCTCGCGCACCTCGCGGCCCGGCCGGTAGGCGCGATCCTCGCGATAGCCGCGATCTTCGCGCGCGGCGCGCTCCTCGCGGTAATAGCCCTCGTCGCGCGTGGCGCTCTGCTCATAGACGCAGCCGCCCAGCATCAGGGCGGCCAAGACGACCCCAAGACTCGCTTTCACCATTGCTTGCCCGCTTTCTCAAGAAACCCCGGTATTCTTTTGTGAATCTTAGCATATTATTCACCATGACTACAATTCTATTTCCGCGAGTCTTGCCAGGCATTTACACGGAGTGGGTGCGGGAGGCCCGGCCAAAACGCAAAAAAGCCGCCCGAAGGCGGCTTTTGCGGCGACTGTCGTCGCAAGGCGTCAGAAATTGGAGCGGGAGACGAGGGTTGAACTCGCGACCCCCACGTTGGCAACGTGGTGCTCTACCACTGAGCTACTCCCGCGCTCCAAGACGCGCCGGCAAGAGCCGACGCTTCTGCAAGGGCGCGGATATTAGCCACCAAGCGACTCATTTCAAGGCACTTTCGCAGCGCAGCAGAAGACGGTAGGGCATGCCGCATGCCCCATTCGCCCGACGACCTGTTCGCAAAGCTGGCCGCGCTCGGTATCCGCACCGCCACGGTGAAGCACCCGCCCCTGTTCACGGTCGAGCAGAGCAAGACGCTGCGCGGCGAATTGCCCGGCGGGCATACGAAAAACCTGTTCCTGAAGGACAAGAAAGACCGCATGTGGCTGGTGACGGCCGAAGAGGACCGGCCGCTCGACCTGAAGGCGCTCGGCACGGCGCTGGGCGCCAGCGGCCGCGTCTCGTTCGGCTCGCCCGAGCGGCTGATGCGGCATTTGGGCGTGATCCCCGGCGCGGTGACGCCGTTCGGCCTCGTCAACGACGCCGATGGCCAGGTGAGCTTCGTGCTCGACGAAGGCCTGATGCGCCACGACACGCTGAACTTCCACCCGCTCACCAACGAAGCGACGACGGCGATCGCGCGGGACGATTTCCTGCGCTTCATGCAGGCGATCGGCCATGCGCCGCGCCTGCTCGCGCTACCAGAGAAGGCGGACGCGTAGTCTTTGGGACCGCGGGTCTACAGAGCCATCTTCAGCAGCGCGCGCGTAAGCGGCCCGTCGCGGCCGAGCTCGCTGATGATGCTGAAGTGATCGTGACCGGCGCCGGGAATGCGCTCGACTTTCGCGCCGAGCGCGGCGAGATGGGCGGCGAACAGGTCGGTGTGCCGGTGGAACATCGGCGGCTCGCGCTCGCCGAGCGTGAGTGCCACCGGCAGGCCGAGCGAACGGCGCTGGCGCAGCGGGCTCAGGCTTTCCGCGTTTTCCCGCGTGATGCCGCTGGCGGGGGCGATCTCGAAATCGAGATAGGGCACGAGATCGAAGACCCCGCTGATGAGCGCCGCGCCGCGCCAGGCCGGCGCTTCGCCGGCCGTGAGCAAGGCCATCGCGGCGAGATGGGCGCCGGCGGAATTGCCCACGAGCACGAGCCGCGCCGGATCGAGGCCGAGGCGCGCGGCATTGCTTTTCAGATACGCGGCCGCGCGGCGGATGCCATCGACGATCCCGGGCAGCGGCGTGGTGCCGGTGAGCGGGTAGCCGAGCGACATCCAGGCGACGCCGCGCTGCACGAAGAAACTGGCCGGATAGCGCCGGTCCTCGCGCGCGCCGGCGCGCCAATAGCCGCCATGGATGAACACGATCGCCGGGACGCCGCTTGCCGCCGGTGCCAGCAGATCGAGCTTCTCGCGCTCTCCCGGGCCGTAGGCCTCGCCGAGCACCATGCGCGGCGCCGTGGCGGCGCGGCTCGCGGCGCGATAGCCCTCCATCGTTTCGGCCCGCGGCGCATTGTGCCGCTCGATGTCGTAATCGGCCCACGGGCCGGCCAGTTCGCTCAGATCCATCGATCTCCCCTGCCCCGCGCCGGGGCCTTGTAACTCGGCCCGCCAGCGGCCAAATTCCGCGCATTCGGGCCCGGCCGGGCCCTTCAAATTCCTGCGCCGGCGACCGTGCCGGAGGCGGGATCGCCGCCTATGTTTCGCAGGCGGGCGGCAAGCAACCTTTAGGGCATTCGGGCGATGCAGACCATCATCGGCGGCGGCCAGGCCGCGGGCAACGACGCGGGGCTCGTCAAGGACACCGACACCAAGAGCTTCGCCAAGGACGTGATCGAGGAATCGAAGCGCCAGCCGGTGATCGTCGATTTCTGGGCGACGTGGTGCGGCCCCTGCAAGACGCTCGGCCCGCTGCTCGAGCGGCTCGTGAAGGCGGCCAAGGGCGCCGTGAAGCTCGTGAAGCTCGACGTTGACAAGAACCAGGCGCTGGCCGCGCAGTTCCGCATCCAGTCGATCCCCGCCGTGTTCGCGTTCCGCGACGGAAGGCCGGTGGACGGCTTCGTGGGCGCGCTGCCCGAGAGCCAGCTGAAGCAGTTCATCGACGCGCTGGTGAAGGGCGGCAAGGGCGCCGCGCAAGGCCCCTCGCAGCTCGATCAGGTGCTGGCGATGGCCAAGGACGCGCTCAACAAGGGCGACGCCGGCACCGCCG
>CAYZSG010000115.1:0-15921 GCA_964481045.1 uncultured Candidatus Odyssella sp.
CTAACGCGCGGCGCGTGGGCGCCGCGCCGGCCGGATGGCGGATGGGGAGGGATTCGAACCCCCGGAGCACTTGCGCGCCCTCCGGTTTTCAAGACCGGTGCCTTAAACCGCTCGGCCACCCATCCGGCGCGCTCTAATTCGCGTGCGAGAGCACGATGCGCAAGCCCATGCGCCGGGGCCGGCCGATTGGCGCCCCGTCGCCGGTGCGAAAACGATTCGTTCGCGCCTTAACGAAATCTAAAGGCAAAAATTTGCTTATCAAAGGGTAGTATGACATGAGACCCGGCGGTGTCCGGGAACAACAAGGGCTAGGGGCGAATGGGGTCCTATCTCGTCACCGGCGGCTGCGGCTTCATCGGCTCGCACCTGGCGGATGCGCTGATCGCACGCGGGCACCGCGTGCGAATCCTCGACGATCTATCGACGGGCCAACGCGCCAATACACCAACCAAGGCCGAACTGATCGTCGGCGACGTCGCGGACGGCGCGGCCGTGCGCCGCGCGATGGCGGGCACCGACGGCTGCTTCCATCTGGCGGCCATCGCATCGGTGCCGAAATCGGTCGAGGCCTGGTGGCCCACGCACCGCGTGAATCTCGGCGGCACGATCAACGTGCTCGAGGCCGCGCATGCCGCGGGCGGCACGCCCGTCGTCTATGCTTCATCGGCGGCCGTCTATGGCGACAATCCGGCCCTGCCGCTCGGCGAAAGCGCGGCGCTCATCCCGCAATCGCCCTATGGCGCCGACAAGGCCGCGAGCGAGCTGCAGGCGCATGCGGCGTTCGCCGTGCGCGGGCTGCCGAGTACGGGGATGCGCTTCTTCAACGTGTTCGGTCCGCGCCAGGATCCGGCCTCGCCCTATTCGGGTGTGATCTCGATCTTCGCGGAAAGGCTGCTCGCGGGCCAGCCGCTCACGATTTTCGGCGACGGCGAGCAATCGCGCGACTTCGTCTTCGTCGGCGACGTGGTGGCCGCGCTGCTTCTGGCGATGGAGCGGCATGACAAGTCCGCGCGCGTATTCAACGTGGCGCGCGGGGAAGGGGTGACGCTGCTGCGCCTCGTGGCGGCGCTGGAGCGCGTCGTCGGCCGCAAGGCTTCGGTGCGCCACGCGCCCCCGCGCGCCGGCGACGTGCGGCATTCGCTCGGGGACGTTCGGCGCATCCGCGAAAGCCTCGGCTTTGCCGCAAAGGTGGGATTAGAGGAGGGATTGGCGTCTCTCCTGGGCTGGCTACAATCGGCCGGGGGCGCTCGCGCCCTTTCGGCCTAGCAGCCCGGCGTGCCTCGGGACTGACGGAGGAGCGCAGCGATGCGCAAGGATCTCTTCCTCGCTGCACTGTTCGCCGTGCTGGCGGGCCACGTCGCCGTGGCCTCGGCCGCCGACGAGCGCTGGGTCGTCGTCTATTCGGAGAAACCGGCGATCGCCGAGTTCCGCGACTACGGCCTGGTCGTCCTCGACAGCATCCATCACCCGCCGATCCGCCCGCTGCTCGAGCAGAAGAAGACCGTCATCGGCTATATCAGCCTCGGCGAGGTCGAGAACTATCGCGACTACTACAAGGCGGTGGAGAAGGAGGGGATTCTGTACGAGAAGAATCCCAACTGGCCGGACAGCCGTTATGTCGACGTGCGCGATGTGCGCTGGACGCGCCGCGTGGTCGAGGACCTCATCCCGCGCCTGCTGCACAAGGGCTTTCAGGGCATCTTCATCGACACGCTCGACAATCCCGCCGATCTCGAGCGCCGCGACCCGGTCAAGTTCAAGGGCATGACCGAAGCGGCCGCGAACCTCGTCAGGGCGATCCGGCGGCACTACCCGCGCATGTACATCATGCTCAACCGCTCCTACGAGATCCTGCCGGCGGTCGAGACGATGATCGATGCGGTACTCGGCGAATCCGTCTTCACCGAGATCGACTTCGAGAAGAAGTCCTACCGCCTCGCGGATGCCAAAACCTATCAGCTGCAGGTCAAGTGGCTGAAGGAGGCCAAGGCGCGCCGGCCGCAGCTCAAGGTCTATACGCTCGACTACTGGCCGCCCACGGACAAGGCCGGAATCGCCCGCATCTATGCCGAGCAGCGCAAGAACGGGTTCATCCCCTACGTTTCGGTGAAAGACCTCGATCGCGTGCTCAAGGAGCCCGCCCGGTGACGATCTGGCGCCGCGCGCTCGCCGCCCTGGCCCTCGCGGCCGCGCTGCTCGCCGCGGGCAACGCCGCATCGGAAGAGGCCGTCAAGCGCGTCGTGATCGGCCTTTTCAACGGCGCCGACGAAGGCACGCTGCGCCGCTCGCGCCTGCATCGCCTCGCCGAGATGCCGCTCAATCACCTCGGCATCGTGATGGTTCCGCACGACGTCCAGAAGGGGCTGCCGAGCGAAGACATGATGCGCGACGCGCTCGGGATCGTCACCTGGTTCTCCTACATCGCGTTCGCCGATTCGCAATCGTATCTTTCCTGGCTCGACGCGCAGATGGAGCGCGGCAAGAAACTGGTGATCCTCGATCATACCGGCGTCGATCCCGGCCAGCTCGACGGCGTGGTCGCCCGCAGCACGTTCGATCGCGTGCTCGGGCGCCTGGGCCTGCGCTGGGAGCGCGAATGGGTGCAGCTCACCTATTCGTCGCGGCTGGTCGATCCGAATCCGGAAATTGTCGGGTTCGAGCGGCAGATTCCGCCGATCCTCGCGCCGTATCACCGGCTCAGCCTGATCCCGGGCAAGGCGCGCTCGCATCTCGCGGTGCGGCGCGTCGGGCGCAACGAGACCGATCAGCTTATCGTCACGGGCCCCAGCGGCGGCTATGCCGGCGAGGACTACGCCGGATCTCCGCCGGTCGACGAATGGAGCTGGTACGTCAATCCGTTCGAATTCTTCCGCGCCGCGCTCGAGACCGACGAAATACCGAAGCTCGACACGACGACGCTGGTTGGCCGGCACATCTATTACAGCCACATCGACGGCGATGGCTGGCACAATGTCAGCACCGCCGAGGCCTATCGCGGCAAGCAGACGACATCGGCCGAGGTTCACTACGAGCAGATCCTGCTGAAATATCCCGACCTCCCGGTGACGGTCGGGCCGATCACCGGCGATCTCGACGTGACGTGGTACGGCGACGAGGGCGCGCGCAAGCTCGCGCGCAAGATCTTCGAGCTTCCCAACGTCGAGGCGGGCTCGCACACGCACAGCCATCCGTTCGCATGGGGGTTCTTCCGCAATCCCGATCCGCGGCGCGAAGAGCCGTTCCTCAAGCTCTATCCGTCGCGGCCCGGCCACACCCAGCGTGAATCGGTCTGGAAGCCGGAAACGCTCAAGGCCGAGCCGGCGCCGACTCCGCCGGCCGACGATGAGATGAGCAAGCAGTACCAGCGCCCGCGCAGCTACGCGGTCAGGCCGTTCGATCTCGACCTCGAGATCGCGGGCTCGGTGAAAGCCCTGCAGGAACTTCTGCCGCCGGGCAAGAAGGTCGCCATCATGCAGTGGTCGGGCGACACCTCGCCCTTCGAGCGCGTGCTGGAACTCACGTCCAAAGCGGGGCTCCGCAACATCAACGGCGGCGACCCGCGCATGGACGGCGTCTATCGCAGCTACGCGCAGCTCTCACCGATTGGAATCCGGGTCGGCCGTTTCTGGCAGGTGTACAGCTCGGGCAGCAACGAGAACATCTACACCGACAATTGGCGCGCGCGCTTCTACGCCTATCGCAATCTCGTCGAGACGCTGCAGAACGCGGAGACGCCGATCCGCATCAAGCCGATCAACGTCTACTACCACTATTACATCGTCGAACGCGAAGACAGCCTCAACTCGCTGCGCTATGTGCTCGACTACGCGCGCGCGCAGGATATCGCGCCGATCGCGACGAGCCACTACGCCGCGATCGCCGAGGGATTCTACAGCGGCCGCATCGTGGCGCTCGGCGAGGAGCGCTGGCGCGTCGAGAATCGGGGCGACCTGCAGACCGTGCGGTTCGACCGCGCGAGCCTCAAGAGCGTCGATTTCGAGCGGTCCGTAGGCGTCATCGGGCAGCGCCATCATCAGGGCAGCCTCTACGTCGCGCTCGATCCCGAGAACGAGCGTCCGGTCGTGGCGCTCAAGGAGCACCTGCGCCCGGACCGCGATCCCGAATCGCCGGTCCCCTACGTGATTTCGGCGCGCTGGCCGATCAAGGGATTCGAACGCCGGGACGCGGGTTTTGCCTTTCACGCACAGGGCTTCGGCCCCGGCGAATTCGCGTGGAAGGTGCCGGCGGGCGGGCGCTTCGCGGTGGTAGTCGACGATGGTACCCGCAAACGGCAGATCACCGCCGCGTCCGATGCCGAAGGGCGTCTCGCGTTCACGCTGCCGATGGAAGGCGTGCACGGCGTCGATGTCGCCGTGCGGCGCCTCGTCGATACGCAATGAAGCCCAACTACTACCTCGCGACGCTGGCGCTGGTCGCGGGCGGCATGGCCGTCGGCGTCTATCTCGTGCCGCGCGGCGGCGAACTGGCGACGATGTACTACCGCAGCGGGCGCCTGGACGACGCGCGGCGCATACTCGAGCACGAGATGCGCGACGGCGAGGTATCGGCCTCGAACGTCCACTATGCGATGCAGACTTATCTCCGGCTCGGCGACATTGATCGCGCGATCGCGCTCATCGAGCGCTACAAACAGGCCAACGAAGGCGACGTGCGGGCACTGCGCATCCTTTCCGGTCTCTACCGAGACGTCGGCCGCGTCGCGCAATACCGCATCAGTCTCGAGCGGCTCGAGGAGCTGGCGCCATCGACCGAGCAGCAGATCGAGCTGGTGCGCGTCTATCGCGCCGCGGGCCTTTACGACCAGTGGTTCGCGATGCTCGACCGGCTGGTGTCGCAGAACGTCGCGCCGGCCGATGACTACATGACGGTCGCGATGGTCAAGGCCTCGCGCGGCGACCGCGAGGGCGCGTTGCGCGTGCTGGCGCTGCTCATCGAGCGCCATCCGCGCTCGGTGCGCATCGCGGCCGACGAGCTGCGCGTCAATCTCGAGCTCGATGCCGCCCGGCCGGACAAGGCGCTCGCCGCCGCGCAAGAAAGCATCAAGCGGATTCCCGAAGCGAGCACGGCCGTGACCTTCGCCGAACTCTTCGTGCGGCGCGAGCGTCCGGCGTTGGCTCTGCAGCTGCTCGATCCGTTCGCGGGACGCGCGCTCGAAGACATCGAGTTCGCGCGCGTGCTGGTTTCCCTCGAGATCAGCCAGGGCCGGGCGGCCAGCGCGCTGAAGCGCCTCGAGGCCCTCGACGCGGCCGGCAAGCTCACGCCGTCCGACCGCAATTTCCTCATCTCGGCCACGCTGGCCACCGGGCATTGGGATGCCGCCAAGTCCGCGTTCGAGCGGATCGAGTTCGCGGCGCTCTGGCAGAGCTCGATCGAGCTGATGGCGCGCGAGGGCATATCGCGGAACGACCACGCGCTGCTCAAGACAATCGCCGCCCGCATCACGCCGGAGTTCCGCGAGGCCTTCCCGATCACCGCAGCCGAGATCGCGATCGTGCTCGGCGACCGCGCCGGCGCCAAGCGCCTCGCCGACGAAGCCAGCCGCCGCGAGACGCTTTCGGGCGGCGAGCGGATCGCATTGGCGACGATCTACGCGCGGATCGACGAGATCGACCAAGCCAAGCGCCTGCTGGCGTCGCTCACCGGCGAGGCCACGATCCCGGACTATCTCGCGATCGAGCTGGCCACGCTCTACATGAAGCTCGGCATGGCCGCCGACGGGCTGGCCTATTTCGACAAGGCCGGGAAGGCCGTCACCGGGCGGCGCCTGCGAGCGGCGCGCGGCCTGCTCGACGCCAAGGTCCGCGCCGACGCGCGGGATTGGGACTTCGCCTGGACGGATCCGCCGGCGAACGAGCCCGGCCAGGTCCCGGTCCAGATCATGAGCGCCATCTACTTCGCGGCAATGGACAACGAGATCTATCCGTTCGCGGCCGAGCTCGCGCGCCGCCTGCTCGGCAATGCGCCGACGGCCGAGCTGAGGCTGCGCTACGCGCGCGCGCTGGCGCTTGCCGGCGATCCCGACGGCGCGCTCAAGATCGTGGAACCGATGCTCAAGGAGAGCGCCGACGCACGCTCGATCTACGGCGTGGCCCTGATCGCCGCCGTGAAGGCGGGGCGCATGAGGGTCGAGGAGGTTCGCGAGTTCATCGCCCGGCAGCTCGCCGACGGAAGCGTGCCGCAGTCCGAGAAAGCGACGCTCGTCTGGGATCTGATCTCGATCAAGGCCTACGACGCCGTTCTGCCGCCGCTCGAGGCGCTGGTACGCGAGGGAAAGCGCGAGTTCGTCGAGCTCTACGCGGCGGCGCTGGGCGGCGTGCGCGACAAGAAGCAGCTCCGCGCGATACTCGAGCGCGAGCTGAAGCAGGTGACCGACCGCACCCAGCTTCAGGCGCTCGCCGGAGTGGCGTTCAGCGAGAGCCTGTTCGCCCTTGCGCAACCGGCCTATCAGCGCATTCTCAAGGAGGACCCGAAGAACCTCGAGGCGCTGAAGCGTCTGGGACAGATGGCCATGTGGCGCACCGATTCCGATGCCGGCGCCGCGCGGCGCTATCTCGAGGCCTTCGTGGCCGGTGGCGGAGACGACTATCAGGTCGACTTCTTGCTCGGCGAGATCATTATCCAGTTTCCAGATTGGCAGCGGGCGACACCGCACTTTCAACGCGGGCTCTCGAAGGTTGCCAAGCTCGAGAAGCCGACGCTCGAAGACCGGCGGCTCCGCGCCAAGGCGCTCTACCGGCTCGCGCGCTTCGACGAGTCTGTCGCCGCGTTCGAGGCGCTCCTGCGCCAGTATCCGCGCGATCGCGCGCTGCGCGACGAGTTCTACGACGTTCTGGTCGACATGGGCCGCTACGATCGCGCGCGCGCGCTCCGGGGCCGCGGCGCCGATCCGCTCGGGCTCGGCAGGGAACACTGAGCATGCCCGACCGTCTCAATTATCTGATGCGCTGGGCGAAGAAAGGCGGGGCGGCCGCGGGGCCGCCGCCCGCCGTGCCGCGCCTCGCGCCGCTGCCGCGCACAGGCCTCCTGATGTCAGGCGAGGCTTTCGTGCGGAAGTCTGTGATCGGCATCCGCCTTTCGGCCATCGTCGAGACCGTGCTCTTCCTCGGCCTCGCCGTCCTGCTCGACCATCTCTATTTTTCGGGCAACCGCTTCTGGGCGCTGGAACCGCATCCGTTCTGGCTGCTCGTGGCGCTCGTCAGCGTGCAGTACGGCACCAACGAGGGAGTTTTCGCGGCGGCGGCGAGTTCGATCGTGCTGCTCTCGGGCAAGCTGCCGGTGCAATCGATCGATACCGATTTCTATGAGCATGTGCTGCATCTCGGCGCGCGCCCGCTGCTGTGGCTGGTGTGCGCCGTCGTCCTCGGCGAGCTGCGGAACCGGCACGCGCGCCGCGAGATCGATCTCGAGCAGCAGGTCGAGGAATCGAAGAAGCGCGAGCACGGCATCGCGCTGGCCTATCAGGAGCTCAAATCGGCGCACGAGAAGCTCGAGATCAACGTGGCCTCCGAGCTGCGCACGGTCGTCAGCATCTACCGCGCCGCAAAAACGCTGCAGAACCTTTCCGTCAACGAGGTCATGGCCGGCGCCGTCAATCTCGTATCGGTCGTGCTCGGTCCCGAGAAATTCTCGGTCTACACGGTCGATGGCGGCGCGCTCGGGCTGAAGCTGAAGCGCGGCTGGACCGAGGAAGACGCCTACGAGACCATGATCTGGCCCGACAACCCGATGTTCCAGACGGTCGTCGTCGGGCAGCGCTACGTCTCGGCCGCGGATGCCGTCGACGAGCGTGTGCTCGGGCGGCAGGGTGTTCTGGCCGGCCCGCTGTTCCAGGGCGAGGGCGGCGAGGTCGTGGGCATGCTCAAGATCGAGCGACTGCGCTTCTCCGACCTCAATCTCACGACGGTCGAGAACTTCAAGGTGGTGTGCGAACTGCTCAGCACCGCGCTCGGCAACGCGCGCCGCTTTGATGCCGCCGCGCAGCAGAGCATCCTTTCGACCGATTCGATGCTGCTCTCCGACACGTTCTATGCGCGTCAGGCGGCATTCCTCGCGGCCCTCGGCAAGCGCATCGGCTTCCCGGTCTCGATCATGCGCGTGAGCATCGAGAACCCGGAGGAACTCAGCGAGGAGCAGCGCCACTCGCTTCCCGGCCTCGTGCGCGACGCCAGCGTCCAGGTGCTCCGCACGACCGACCTCGCTTTCGAATTCAAGTCCGGCAACTGGCAATATGTCGTCGTTCTCCCGAATACGCCGATGGCCCAGACGCAGATCGTGACGGACAAGTTCCGCATCGCGATCCTCAAGAAACTCGCCTCCAACGTCGCGCGCATCAAGATCGAGTGCGAGCCGCTGGTGGAGCAGCGCGAGGGCGCCGTCCACGCGCAGGCCCTGCCGGCGGTCGAGGAGTATGCCCGGCAGACCAAGTTCCTGCTGTCTCTCGCGCGGCGGGCCGGATTCGCGCTCAGCGCGATCCGCCTCACGGTGTCCGTCAATGTCCAGCTACCGCCGACCTTGCGCATGCGTCTGCCCGCGGCGCTGCTTGGGGCCGTGCGCGAGAACCTCGGCGACTCTGATCTCGCGTTCAATCTCGAGCGGTCGGGCCTCACGATCGCCGTGCTGATGCCCGGCAGCGAGGTTTCCCAGGCCCGCACCAAGGCGCAGGAACTGCGCACCGCGATCGCCCGCAAGCTCGGCGGCGCCACCGGCCCGGTCACGGTGCAGGCAATGGTCGAGGAGCTGGCCGGGCCAGGCGGAACGCCGATCCTGCGTCCGCCCGGCGCGGGCGGCGCGGCGCAGCTCGGCTACGGTATCGAGCAGAGCACGGCGGAGCGCGCGGGCGAGCCCGCGCCCGAAACGGAACGCCAATGACGGCCGAGGCCGCCACCGTCAAGCGCAGCAAGGCCCATGGCGCCGTCTTCGTGCTGATGGCGCTGGTGACCGCGGCCGTGGAGCTCGGCCTGCTGACTCTGCTCCGGACCTCGCCCGGGAGCTGGCCCATCGCGCTCGGCGTCCACGTCGGCGCCTGCGCGGTCGTTGCGCTCGCGGCGCTGACGCGGCCGGACGATCGCGATGAGCACCGCCTCATCCAGGCGCTCGCCGCGACGCTTCCGTTCTTCGGCGCGCTCGCGCCCGTGGCGCTGCTGCTGTTCTATCCGCTCTATCTGCGCTTCCGGGCGACGGCGACGCCGTTCGCCGAATGGTATCGCAAGCTCTTCCCCGACGACGTAGGCGCGCTATCGGCGCAGCTCTATCAGTCCATCGTGCGCCGCGAACTGCCGCGCAGCGACTACACCCCCGTCGTCTCCTACATGGACATCGTCCAGCACGGCACCGTCGAGCAGCGCATTGCCGTGATCGCCGCCGTTACGCGGAACTTCCGCCCGGTGTTCGCGCCGGTGCTGAAGGCGGCGCTCGCCGACATCAATCCCGAGGTGCGCGTACAGGCCGCCACGGCCATCGCCAAGCTCACCGACGATTTCGTCGGCCGAGCGCAGGCGCTCGAGATCGTGCTGGCGCGGAACGCCGGCGACACGAGATGCATGCGCGAGCTCGCCAAGGCCTACGACGAATATGCTTATACCGGCATCCTCGACGAGACGCTCGAGGAGAACAACCGCGTGCGGGCGCTGCAGCTCTGGCTGAACTACTGCGAACTCGTCCCCGACGACAGCGACGCCTCGCTGGCGGTCGGGCGCCTGCTGATGCGGCTCGAGCGTCACGGTCTCGCCGCACAATGGCTCGAGCAATCCTTTGCCGAGGGCCGCGCCACGCGCCAGGCTGTCTTGTGGTACATGGAGGTGCTGTTCGCGCAGGGCCGTACCGACGCGCTGCGCGCGCTCGCGGCGCAAACGGTGACCGATCTCGCGCAGGATCGCACGCTTTCCCCGCGGGCTGTCTCGGCCGCGCAGCTCTGGGCCACGGGTGCCGCCAGCCGGTCCGAACCGGCGCAGGGGCGGGGATGAGCGACAGCGTCGAAACCGCCGACGTCTGCCTGCTGCTCGAGGGCACGTATCCCTATGTGAGCGGCGGCGTCTCGAGCTGGGTACACGACATCATCGGCGGACTGCCCGAGCTTCGTTTCCGGCTCGTGTCGTTGCTGTCCAACAACGCGTCGCGCAAGCGCGTCTATCAGGTGCCCGCAAACGTCATCGGCATCGATCACCTCAATCTCCACCAGTTGCCGCAGGGCTGGCCCTGGCTGCCGCGCCTGCGCCCGTTCTTCCGGGCAAGCGAGATCTATCTCCAGAATATCATGCAGCGCGGCGCGCTCGACGACGTGCGCGGTCTCGTCGATCTGTTCGCGCCGCTGCGCCGCCGGCTCGGCGCGGACATCCTCTACAATTCATACGCATCCTGGGAAATGCTGCTGAATCTCTACAAACGCACCCAGTCTCGCAGCCCATTTCTCGAGTATTTCTATACGTGGCGCGCCCTGATCGGCGGACTCTATGCCATTTTGCTGCACGATCTGCCGCCGGCGCGCGCCTACCACGCGGTCTCGACCGGCTATGCGGGCGCTCTGATGGCGCGCGCGGCCGTGGAAACGGGCCGGCCCGGCATCGTCACCGAGCACGGCATCTACACCAACGAGCGGCGCATCGAGATCACGATGGCCGATTGGATCTACGACACGCCCTATGCGAGCTTCAGCGTCGCGGACGTTCCCCGCAACCTGAAGGATCTCTGGAAGGACGTGTTCGGCACCTATTCGCTCGCCTGCTATCAGGCGGCGCAACATGTGCTCACGATCTTCGGCGGGAACCAGAAGTTCCAGCGCAACGACGGCGCCGACCCGGCGAAGATGCGCGTCATCCCCAACGGCGTCGACGTGGCGCGCTTCGCCGGCGTGGAGCGGCAGGCCGGGGGGCGGCGCCCGACCGTGGCGCTGATCGGCCGCGTCGTGCCGATCAAGGACGTGAAGACCTTCATCCGCGCGTGCGGCCTGCTGCAGCAGCAGATCATCGAGCTCGAGGCCCTCGTCATCGGGCCGCTCGAGGAAGACAAGGAATATGCCGATGAGTGCCGCGAATACGTGCGGCAGGAAGGCCTGGAAAGCACGATCACGTTCACCGGCAAGGTGAACATCATGGATTATCTCGGCCGCATTGACGTGATCGTCCTCACCAGCATCAGCGAGGGCCAGCCCCTCGTGCTGCTGGAAGCGGGCGCGGCCGGAATCCCCTCGGTCGCAACCGATGTCGGCGCCTGCCGCGAGATCATCATGGGCCGCGACGAAGAGGAGCAGCTCGGGCCGGGGGGCGTGGTGACGACACTCACCAGCCCCAAGGCGACCGCCGAGGGCATGTTCAAGCTGCTGGGCGACCCCGCGTTCTACACGGCGTGCAGCACGGCGATCCGCGAGCGCGTGCGGCGCTACTACGACAAGCGCGACATGCTCGATTCTTATCGCTCGCTCTACCAAGCGCTGATCGCGGCGCCCGACACCGAGCGGGTGGGGCGCGCCAACGGCAGGCGCGGGGGGCGCGCATGGCGGGGGTAGGCTTCGCATTGCGCCGCCTCGCCGAGCGCGGCGATCTGCTCGGCGTCGTCCAGGCCTACGCCCATTCGGCGGCCGCCTCGACCGGCCCGTGGCTCTACACGATCGTGTGCCTCGCGACGCTGACCGTCTATTCGCTCCCGGTCGTGGGCAGCGAGGGCGTCACGCTGTTCCGCGCGATCGTGACCTACAATTTCGCGTTCTCGCTCGTGTTCTCGGGCGGCCTCGTGCGCGTGATCACGCGCTGCCTGGCCGACCAGATCTACGAGCGCCGCGCCGACCAGGCGCCGGGCATGATCATCGGCGGCATGTTCGTGCTGTGCCTGATCCAGGCGCCGATCGCGATTCCGTTCTACGTGTTCGCTGTCGATCTCCCGCCCGTGCTCATCGCACAGGGGCTCATCAATTATTTCCTCGTCACCGGCCTCTGGCTGGTCGGCGTGTTCCTCACCGCGTTGCGCGTGTACACGGCGATCTCGCTGAGCTTCATCTTCGGCCTCGGCGCGGCGCTCGGCCTGGCGTTGCTCGGCGGCGAATTGGCCGGCGTCGAGGGGATGCTGATCGGCTTCAATGCCGGACTCGCCGCGATCCTGTTCCTGCTCGTGATCCGCGCCTTCGCCGAATACCCGTATCCCGCGGTGCGGCTGTTCGGCTTCCTGCGCACGGTCAAGCCCTATTGGTCGCTGGCGCTCTCGGGCTTCCTCTACAACGTCGCGATCTGGGTCGATAAGTGGATCATGTGGCTGGCGCCCGAGCGCGAGCGGCTGCCGAGCGGCTTCGTCCACAACGGCACCTACGACTCGGCAATGTTCCTCGCCTATCTCTCGATCGTGCCCTCGATGGCCGTGTTCCTCCTGCACCTCGAGACGCGATTCTACGAGAAGTATCTGCGCCTCTACCGCGACATCGAGAACCACGCGACGTTCGAGCGCATCGACGAGAACCACAAGACGCTGATCGGCGATCTGATCGCCGGCCTGCGCAACCTGATCGTGATCCAGGCGACGATCTCGCTCCTCTGCATCATCCTGGCGCCGAAAATCCTCGAATTCATGGGCGTGTCGTATCTTCAGCTCGGCATTTTCCGGTTCGGCGTACTCGGCGCGTTCTTCCACGTGCTGCTGCTGTGTCTGACGATCGTGCTCTCGTATTTCGAGCTGCGCGCGCAGGTGCTGTTCCTCACCTTCATCTTCCTGATGACCAACATCGTCTTCACCTTTGCCTCGCTCGATCACGGCTTCGCCTACTATGGCTACGGGTACTTCGCCTCGGCGCTGCTGAGCTTCCTGATCGGCGCGCTGGTGACATTCCGCGAACTCGGGCGGATCCCGTACCATGCGTTCATCACGCAGCCGCCGACGGCGCGCGCGGCGCCCGAGGACGAGAAGGCCGGAAGCGAAGCGGGCCCCGATACCGCGCGCTGACAGCTTCGACATGAGCTTCATCGCCGGAAAGCTCGCCTGGATTCTGCTGAAGCCGAGCAATTTCCTGGCGCTGATCTTCGGCCTCGGCCTCGTGCTGCGCGTGCTCGGCCACCAGCGGACTGGCCGTGCGATGATGGGCGGCGCGCTCGCGGTAATCCTCGTGGCCGCGGTGCTTCCTTTGGGCGCGTGGCTGATCGCCCCGCTCGAAAACCGGTTCCCGGCGCCGCAACTTCCGGCCCGTGTCGACGGCATCATCGTGCTCGGCGGTGCGATCGAGCCCGGGCTCTCCGCCGACCGCGGCGCGCTCTCGCTCAACGGCAATGCGGAGCGGCTCGTGGCCTTTGCCGCGCTGGCGCGGCGCTATCCCGAAGCGAAGCTCGTGTTCACGGGCGGCAGCGGCGACGTGATGCAGCCCGACGCGCGCGAGGGCGACTGGCTCGGGCCGTTCCTCGACGCCGCCGGTATCGCCCGCGAGCGCGTGATCGTTGAACGCGAATCCCGCAACACCGACGAAAACGCGCGCATGAGCAAGGCGATCGTGAACCCGCGCGACGGCGAGATCTGGCTGCTCGTCACCTCGGCGCGCCACATGCCGCGCTCGGTCGGCATCTTTCGCAAGCACGGATGGCCGACCGTTCCGTATCCAGCCGACTACCTCACGACGCGCGAGGTCGGGTGGAACGTCGGCTTCAATGTCGCCGGCGGACTCGCGGCGCTCGATGCCGCCGCCTACGAGTGGCTCGGGCTCGTCTACTACAGGCTGAGCGGCCGCATCGATGATTGGTTCCCGCGGCCATAGCGCGCAGGACGTGCCGCACATGCGGTCACAATAAGGCGGCGGCGGCCACATCGAGGCCACATCGCCTGCGTTGTTGAAGCCATACGAGCCTGCATGCCTGCGTCCCGTTGGGCGCCACATGTGCGGGCGCCTCTTCAACGACGAGGGAAATCCAAGCGATGCGTCTCATGAAGGCGGCCGGCGTTCCGGCCGCGATGGCAATTGCGTCTCTTCTCCTGGCCTGCACCGGAATCCACGTGACGGCCTCGGCCCAATCCTCGCAATACGCGGCTGGCGCTCCCTATCGAATCAAGGGGCGCGTGTACGTCCCGCGCGTGGAGCCCGGATACGATCGCACCGGCGTGGCCTCGTGGTATGGGCGCGCGTTTCACGGGCGGCGTACGGCAAACGGGGAGCGCTTCAACATGCATGCGCTGACGGCCGCGCACCCGACGCTGCCGCTCTCGACCTTCGTGCGCGTCACCAACCTCGACAACGGGCGCAGCATCGCGGTGCGGATAAATGATCGCGGGCCGTTCGCGCACGGGCGCATCCTCGACCTGTCGCAAGCGGGCGCCCGCGCGCTCGGCTTCGAGGAGCGGGGGACGGTGCGCGTGCGCGTCACGGTCATCGCCCCCGCGACCCAAACCGCCGAGCGCAAGGAGCGCGAAGCCGCGCCACCGCGTCCGATCTGGGAATAACCGATTGCGCGGCGCTGTCGCGCCCGAGGGCCGGGGACGCACAACCGTCGCACCGTCGTATCTTTCCACGGGATTGCAGCCGCAAGCCCGCTGCGACGGATGGGTGGGTGCGTTATGGTGCCGCCCGTCAGCGCCGTGGCGCGCGGCGGAGCGCCGGGAGATCGACGGCAAGGGGGAAATCGCGATGACGGCATCGTGGACGACGGCGAAATGCGCGGCACCGAAGCTGGCGGCACTCGGCCTGGCGCTGGCGCTCGGCGCCTGCGGCTCGTCGCGCGGCATTCCGGGTCCGACCGGAACGCCCTACCGTGCCTACATCGTCGGGCAGCCCTATCAGATCAACGGGCGCACCTATTACCCGCGCGAAGACTTCGATTACGACCGCACCGGCACCGCTTCGTGGTACGGCTCGGATTTCCACGGCCGCCGCACCGCGAACGGCGAAACCTACGACATGAACGCGATGACGGCGGCGCATCCGACCCTGCCGATGCCCACGATCGTGCGCGTGACCAATCTCGACAACGGCCGCAGCGTGATCGTGCGCATCAACGACCGCGGCCCGTTCGCGGAAGACCGCATCATCGACATGTCGCGCGCCGGCGCGCGCGAACTCGGCTTCGAGAACAAGGGGCTTGCGCGCGTGCGCGTCACGGTGCTGCGCGAAGCCTCGCTGCAGCTGAAGCGCGCGGCCGGGGTGGCCGAGTCGCCGGTCACCCCGAACGCGCCCACGGCCCGGGCGGAAGCGCCGCGCTGAGCGTTCGGCGGGCCATCAACCCACTCTGGCGACGAGACGAAATCGTCGGCAGAGTACTCCCTCGGCGGCGGAGCGGCCGACACGCGGAGTGGGGGACATGCGGCTAGCACTGGTTTCTCTGACGGCATTCATGATGGCGGCCGCGCCTGCTGCCGCCGAAACGACGCGGGCGAAGCAGGCGATCCTCGTCGAGCATCCGTGGGGCCGCGTGCTGTTCGAGAAGGCCGCCGACGCGCCAATGGCGCCCTCGTCGATGACCAAACTGATGACGCTCTTTCTCGCCTTCGAGGCGATGAAAGAGGGGGGCGCCGCGGAAACGGCGATGGTCAAGATCAGCAAGCGCGCCGCCGCCGCGCGCGGCTCGAGCATGAACCTCCAGGCCGGCGAGAGCGTTGCGTTCGGCGAACTCGTGCGCGGCACGGCCATCGCCTCGGCCAACGATGCGGCGGTGGCCATCGCCGAGCACCTCGACAAATCGGAAGCCGCCTTCGCGCGGACGATGACCACGCGGGCGCGCGATCTCGGCCTCTCGGGCAGCCGCTTCGCCAATGCCAGCGGTCACACGGCGAATGATCACCGCATGACGGCGGCCGACATCGCCAAGCTGTCCGGAATCCTTCTGCAACGGTTCCCGGATCGCGCCGGCCTGTTCGGCGAGATCGCATTGCGGTTTCGCGGACAGACTTTCGCCAATCGCAACCCGCTGCTCGGCAGCTATGCCGGCGCCGACGGCATCAAGACCG
>CAYZSG010000116.1:0-15892 GCA_964481045.1 uncultured Candidatus Odyssella sp.
ATCAGGGGTTTCTGCGCGGCTTCCGTGCCGCCGGCGGCACGCTCGTCTGCGATGCCGAGGTCACGCGCCTTTCGCGCAACGGCGCCGGGTGGACGATCGCGACGCGCGCCGGCACGTTCACCGCCGAAATCGTCATCAACGCCGCCGGCGCCTGGTCCGACGTGCTCGCGCGCATGGCCGGGGCCAGGCCGGTCGGCCTCGTGCCGAAGCGGCGCACCGCCTGCACGATCGAGCCGCCGGCCGAGAGCGGCTTTCGCGGCTGGCCCGCCGTGATCGATGTCGACGAGCAGTTCTATTGGAAGCCCGATGCGGGCCAGCTCATCCTCTCGCCGGCCGACGAGACGCCGGTCGAGCCGCAGGATATCCAGCCCGAGGAGATGGACATCGCCATCTGCGTCGATCGCGTCGAGCAGGCCTCGACCCTGGCGATCCGCCGCGTGCTGCGCAAATGGGCGGGCCTGCGCAGCTTCGTAAAGGACAAGACTCCGGTCGCCGGCTTCGCGCCCGATGCGCCGGGCTTCTTCTGGCTGGCCGGGCAGGGCGGCTACGGCATCATGACGAGCCCGGCGATGGGCCGCGTCGCCGCGGCGCTCGCGCAGGGCAAGCCGATGCCGGCCGAAATCGCCGCGCACGGCGTATCGGCCGCCGATCTCGCGCCGGCCCGCCTCGCCTGAGCGCCGCGCCGTGGCGCCGGTCATCGACGTCCACACGCACAACTACACGCACGGCTGGCTGAAGCTCATCCGAGAGCGCGGTGGTCCCGATTACGAGATCAAGGAAAGCGTCGACAGCCCGGTGACGCTCTATCGCCGCGGCGCCAGCTTCGGCCCGCTCGAGCCCGCGCATTTCGATTTCGATCTCCGCGTCCGGAACATGAAGGCGGCCGGAGTCGATCTCGCGATCGTCACGCTTTCGGCGCCGAGCGCGTTCTGGGGCGACGAGGCCGTGAGCACCGAGGCCGCGCGCATCGCCAACGACGAATTCCACGCGGCGCAGGCGCAGCAACCCGATCACATTCGATGGATGGCGACTCTGCCGTGGGAATATCCGGCCGCCGCCGTAGCCGAGCTCGATCGCGCCGTGAAGCTCGGGGCGCTCGGCGTGCTCGTGCTCGGCAATATCAACGGCCGGCACCTCACCGATCCGCTGTTCGAGCCGGTGTGGCGCGCGATCGACGCGCGCGGCCTGCCCGTGCTGCTGCATCCGACGGTTCCGCCGGGCGCCGAGGATCTCGACCTCGCGCGCTACGCGCTGGTGGGCTCGATCGGCTTCATGGTCGATACGTCGGTGGCCGTCGTGCGCATGATCTTCGACGGCTTCTTCGACCGCTTCCCGAGCGTGAAGCTCATCGCCTCGCATGCCGGCGCCACGCTGCCTTATGTTGCCGGCCGGCTCGACCGCGTCTACGAAACCGCGAAGCGCGCCCGCGCGGTTATCACGCGCCCGCCCTCCGACTATCTCCGGCACATCTACTACGACGCGGTCTGCTACCGGCAGGACGCGCTGCAAATGTGCGTCGATGTGGGCGGCACCGAGCACGTGATGTATGGCTCCGACTATCCGTTCAATTTCGGCGACATGCCCGGCTGTCTCGCGCGCGTGAACGCGCTCGCGACGCCCGTGCGTGATAGCGTGCGCGGCCTGAATGCTCGCCGCATTTTCAGCCTCTGACGCGCGATCAAAAATTGTGCAATTGCCCGCCATTTATGCATCTATCTCATTGATATAAAAGCCGGAATTGCCCTACGAGTTCAGGAAGCCTTAACCCTGATTGCGTAACTCAACGTGCGGCGGAACGAGGCGTTAGGCCCGGCCGCCGGGGGACGGTCAGCGCGGGGCAAGCCTCGCGCGACGCATATCGGGGGATGGCGGATGGGCGCTCCGGATCGCATCGACGTCGTGTGGGTTTTGACGGCAGCCGCGCTCGTCTTCGTCATGCAGGCGGGCTTCTGCTGCCTCGAGGGCGGCCTGGGCCGCGCGAAGAACAGCATCAACATCGCCGCGAAGAACCTGATCGATTTCTGCATCGCCGGATTCCTGTTCTGGGCCTTTGGCTTCGCGCTGATGTTCGGCGCAAGCTATGCGGGCTTCGCCGGCACCGATCGCTGGATGTTCGGGACCGACGCCGGCCTCTGGCCGATCACGTTCTTCCTGTTCCAGATGATGTTCTGCGGCACGGCGACGACGATCGTCTCCGGCGCGGTGGCCGAACGCATGAACTTCAACGGCTACATCGTTGCCGCGGTCGCGCTGTCGGCGCTGATTTATCCGGTCTTCGGCCATTGGGCCTGGGGCGGCGCCGACAAAGGCACGCCCACCGGCTGGCTCGGCCAGATGGGCTTCATCGATTTCGCGGGCTCTACCGTCGTGCATTCGGTCGGCGGCTGGATGGCGCTCGCCGCGCTGCTGATCCTGGGGCCGCGCCTCGGCCGCTTCCATCCGAAGCCCACGCCGATCAACGGCTACAATCTGCCGATCGCCACGCTCGGCGTGATGCTGCTGTGGTTCGGCTGGTTCGGCTTCAACGGCGGCTCGACGCTCCGGCTCAACGATCAGGTGGGGCCGGTCCTGCTCAACACGGTGCTGGCCGGCTGCGTGGGCGGCCTCGCCGGGCACGTCACCTCGAAGCTCCTCTACGGCCGCGGCCGCATCGAAATGCTGCTGAACGGCGTGGTCGCCGGTCTCGTCGCGATCACCGCGAATTGCCACGTCGTGTCCGCGCCCGCGGCCGTCCTCATCGGCATCGTTGGCGGCGCCATCGCGGTGCTGGGCTCGCACCTTCTGGAGCGCCTCGAGATCGACGACGTGGTCGGCGCCATTCCCGCGCATCTCTTCGCCGGCATCTGGGGCACGCTCGCGGTGGCGCTGTTCGGCGATCCGCAGGCCTGGGGCACCGGGCTCGACCGCGGCCAGCAACTGCTCGTGCAGGCGACGGGCGTGCTCGTGGCCGGCGTTTATGCGTTCGGCCTCGGCTATGCGGTCCTTTGGGCCATCAACCGCATCTATCCGCTGCGGGTCTCGGCCGACGACGAGCGCGTCGGCCTCAACCTCGCGGAGCACGGCGCCCGCTCCTCGATGCTCGACCTCATCACGTCGATGGAGCGCCATCGCGCCGAAGGTCGGCCGACGACGCCCGTCGAGATCGAGCCCGAGTCCGACGTCGAGCCGATCGCGCGCCAATACAACCGCGTCATCGAAGGCGTGAAGGAAGAGGCGCAGCGGCTCGAGAAAGCCATGTCGGCCATCGCGCGCGCCAAGACGGAAGCGGAAAGCGCCAACAAATCCAAGAACGACTTCCTCGCGAACATGAGCCACGAGCTGCGCACGCCGCTCAACGCCGTCATCGGCTTCTCCGAGGTCTTGAACCAGGAGATGTGGGGGCCGCTCGGGCACGCGAAGTATCGCGAATACGCCGCCGACATCCGCGCCAGCGGCAAGCACCTCCTGAGCCTCGTCAACGATCTGCTCGATCTCTCGCGCATCGAGGCCGGGCGCTACGATATCTCGAGCCAGCACATCGATCTCGCGCGCCTGCTGCCGGGCCTCCTGCGCATGCATCAGGACGCGGCCGCCGCCGCTGGAGTCGAGCTGGTGCTCGACGTGCCCGCCGACCTGCCGATGCTCGATGCCGACGAGCGCGCCGTGCGCCAGATGGTGGTGAACCTCGTGACCAACGCGGTGAAGTTCACGCCTCCCGGCGGCCGCGTCGTCCTTTCGGCCGGCGTCGAAGCGGATGGGCGCATGACGCTCGCGGTGGCGGATACCGGCATCGGGATGGCGCGCAAAGACATCCCGCGCGCGCTCGAGCCGTTCACGCAGCTCCACGATCATCTCAGTAAGAGCAAGGGCGGCGTCGGCCTCGGCCTGGCGCTGGTCAAGGCGCTGGTCCGCATGCATGGCGGCACGATCGCGATCGACAGCGCGCCCGGCCGCGGCACGCGCGTGACGCTGCGCTTCCACGAAAGCCGCACGGTCGCGGCGGCCGCCGAGCGCGCGGCGGCGTGAGCGCCGCTACAGCAGCAGCCCCACCACGGCCGCCGTCAGGCATGTCGTCATGAGTCCCGCCAGCACCGAGCGCGGGCCGAGCTCGACGATCTCGGCCCGGCGTTCGGGCGTCAGCGTCGCCATGCCGCCGATCATGATGCCGAGCGAGCCGAGGTTGGCGAAGCCGCAGAGCGCATAGACGAGGATGAGCTTCGACTTCGGCGAAAGCGCCGCGTTCTCGGCATTGGCGAGCTCGATATAGGCGACGAGCTCGTTCAGGATCGTCTTGGTGCCGAGCAATTGCCCGCCGGCCGCCGCTTCTTCCCAGGGAATGCCGATCGCGAAGGCCAGTGGCGCGAAGATCCAGCCGAAGATGCGCTCGAGCCGGACTGGCTTGCCGTTCACCTCGGGCAGCGCGCCGAAGATGATGTTCACGAGCTCGACCAGCGCCACGAGCACCAGCAGCATCGCCACGACGTTGATCAGCAGCATGATTCCGTCGGCCGTGCCGCGCGCGACGGCGTCCATCGTGCTCGAACTCGTGCGCTCGGGATCGAAGTCGCCCTCCGTGGCCGTCGTCGCGAACGGCACCATCAGCGCCGCGATCACGAGCGAGGCCGGCACGTTCAGGAACGAGGCGACGAGGATGTGGCCGAGCGCGCCCTCAACCGTCTGTCCCAGGATCGTGGCGTAGAGCACCATCACCGTGCCGGCGACGGTGCCGAGGCCCACGGTCATGATCGCGAACAGCTCGCCGCGCGAGACGCGCTTCATGTAGGGGCCGATCATGATCGGCGCCTCGACCATGCCGACGAAGATGTTCACCGAAGAGGCGACGCCGAGCGCGCCCCCGATGCCGAGCGTCTTCTGCAGCGCCCACGAGAACGCGCGGACGACCGTCTGCATGATGCGCCAGTGGAACAGCACGGCCGAAAGCGCGCTGATGACGAGGATCAGCGGCAGGTAGCGGAACGCGAGCACCGCCGTGCTCTGGTGCGGCTTCAGATCCATCGGCGCCGGCGCGCCGCCGATGAAGCCGAATACGAACGACGTGCCGGCGGCCGTGGCGCGGTCGAGCGCGTTGACGACCGCGTTCAGCGAAAGAAGCGCGTCGCGCACCGGCGGCACCTTGAGCAGCAGCAGCGCGAGGCCGGCCAGCATCAGCAGGCCGGCGAGGAGCAGCCGCCGCTGCGCACCGGCAAGCGCGCCTTTCCGGTCCTCCGAGAGTAGCCAGGCGAGGAGGAGGAGGGCCGCGACCCCGACGAGGCCCTGGGCTGGCATCAGCCGGCTTTGCGTATGCGCATGGTGTAGACACCCTGCGCCTCGGACGAGGCCATCATCTCGTGGCCGCCCACCTCGCAGAAATTGAGGAAGTCCTTGGGCGCGGCCGGGTCGGTCGCCAGCACTTCGAGGATGTCGCCGGGCTTCAGTTCCTGCATCGCGCGCCGCGCCTTCAGCACGGGCAGCGGGCAGGAGAGGCCTTTGGCGTCGAGGGTCTTGGCTGCGGTCATTGGTCGGATTCGTTCTGGAGCACGACTACTGGCACATGATCTACTTCGCGGCGCCCAGTTCGGCAATTGCCAACGCCGGCTACGCTCCCTTCCGCGCCACCGCGAAATAATTCACGCCGAGGTCGCGCGAGAGGCTCCAGCGGCCGGAGAGGGGGCTGTAGGTGAGGCCCGACAGCTCGGTCACGCGCGCGCCGGCGTGGCGCAGGCTCGCCGAAAGCTCGGCGGGCTGGACGAATTTCCGCCAATCGTGCGTGCCGCGCGGCAGCCAGCGCAGCACGTATTCGACGCCGACGACAGCCAGCGCGAACGCCTTGGCGGTACGGTTGAGCGTCGAGAGCACCATGAGCCCGCCCGGCTTCAGCGTGGCGACGGCGGCGGCGAGGAAACCGTCGAGATCCGCCACGTGTTCGACCACCTCGAGCGCCAGCACGACATCGAACGCTTCGCCCGCTTCGGCCAGGGCCTCCACCGGCGCGGCGCGAAAGTCGATCGCGAGGCCCATCTGTTCCGCATGGCGGCGAGCCACGGCGATGTTCTTCCCGGCCGCGTCGATGGCGGTCACGGCGAAGCCGAGTCGCGCCATCGGCTCGGCCATGAGGCCGCCGCCGCAGCCGATGTCGAGCAGCGATAGGCCGGCGAACGGTTTGTCTCCGGCGATATCGCGGCCGAACGCTTCGGCGGCCTGGTCGCGCACGAAGCCGATGCGCACCGGCGCCATCTGATGCAGCGGCCGCATCGGTCCATTCGGGTCCCACCAGGTCTCGGCCAGCTTCTCGAAGCGCGCGATTTCGGCGGCATCGACGCTGCCCTCGGGCTCCGGCCCGCCGGCCGCTGCGGGCCCGGATGAACGCTTCCTGCGGTGGCTCGTCGCTTGCGACATTCTAGGGTTCCCGGCGGGCGTTGAATCCCCGCGGCCAAGCCAGTATGACTCGCCCGCCCCGTATGCAACAGCCGGTAGGGCCAAAGAAGGCGTCGCGGACGTCCGCGGCGCCGCTTTCGTGCCGCCCCGGCCGGGTCGGCGAAGGGACGTCATGCGTATCGTGCAGAAATTCGGCGGCACGTCCGTCGCCGATGTCGAGCGAATCCGGAACGTCGCGCAGAAAGTGAAGCGCGAGGTGGATGCCGGCCATCAACTGGCCGTCGTCGTCTCGGCCATGGCCGGGACGACCAATCAGCTCGTGAAATGGACGAACGACATCCTGAAAACGCGGAAATACCCCGATCCGCGCGAGTACGACGTCGTCGTCTCGACCGGCGAGCAGATCACGACCGGCCTGCTGGCGCTGGCGCTCCAGGATATCGGCATCGCGGCGCGCTCCTGGCTGTCGTGGCAGATCCCGGTACGCACCGACGATGCCTTCTCCAAGGCGCGCATCGAATCGATCCGCGGCGAGGAGATGATCGCCGACATGAAGAAGGGCATCGTCGCCGTGGTGCCCGGCTTCCAGGGCATCACGGCCGAGGCGCGCGTGACGACGCTCGGACGCGGCGGGTCGGACACCTCCGCCGTGGCGCTGGCGGCGGCGCTCAAGGCCGACCGCTGCGACATCTACACCGACGTGGACGGCGTCTACACCGCCGATCCGCGCATCGTGGCGAAGGCGCGCAAGCTCGATCGCATCACCTACGAAGAGATGCTCGAGAGCGCCTCGCAGGGCGCCAAGGTGCTCCAGGTCCGTTCGGTCGAGATGGGCATGAAGCACCACGTGCGCATCCAGGTGCTGTCGAGCTTCAGCGACGCGCCCGGCACACTCATCGTTGACGAGGACGAGATCGTGGAAAAGGCCCTGGTGAGCGGCATCACCTATAGCCGCGACGAAGCGAAGATCACCGTCGTGAAGGTGGCCGATCGGCCCGGCGTCGCCGCCGGCCTGTTCGGACCACTATCCGACACCAACATCAACGTCGACATGATCGTCCAGAACGTCTCCGACGACGGCAAAACCGACATCACCTTCACGGTGCCGAAAGCCGACATGGAACGCGCGGTCGAATGCATCAAGGGCCTGAAGGCCAAGATTGGCTACGAGGCGATCAAGAACGACGCCAACGTCGTGAAGCTCTCGGTGATCGGCGTCGGCATGCGCAGCCATGCCGGCGTCGCGCAGCGCATGTTCAAGACGCTGTCCGACAAGGGCATCAACATCCAGGTGATCTCCACCTCGGAAATCAAGATCAGCGTGCTGATCGCCGAGGAATACACCGAGCTCGCCCTGCGCGCGCTGCACACGGCCTACGGCCTGGACGGCGAGTAGGCGCGGGCCGGCGTCGCGCCGGTCCGAAGTTGCGTTCGAAAAAAATCACGCGCGGCCGAATCAAACTTCGGCCTGAATCTTGCTACATTGAGAGCGGAAGCGCCGGCGGCCGGGGCGTAACGCGCCCGTCATCGAGGCGGGCGCTCGGCCGCGAGAAGCGCGAACTCCGCCGGAGCGGGGAGAAATGACGGACCTGCCGTCCAGAAAGCCGAAGACGCCGCCGGGGCCGAAGGCGCCGGGGCAGAAGCCGTCGGCGGCCGCGCACGGCGCGGCCAGCGACACGCGGCTGCTGCTGAAGCGTCTTCGCGAGATCATGGCCGGCGGCGGGCCCGCGGCGGGGCGGCTCGACCGCATCGCGCGAATCATCGCCACCAACATGGTGGCCGAGGTGTGCTCGATCTATCTGCGCCGCGCCGGCGACGTGCTCGAGCTGTTTTCGACCGAAGGCCTGAACCCCGAAGCCGTCCACCAGACGCGCCTCCGGATCGGCGAGGGCATCATCGGCGACATCGCCGCCCATGCGCGCGCACTGGCACTCTCCGATGCGCCGGCCGATCCGCGCTTCGCCTACCGCCCGGAAACCGGCGAAGAGCCCTATCAGTCGATGATGGGTGTGCCGATCCTGCGCACCGGCAAGGTGGTCGGCGTTGTTGCAGTGCAAAACCGCGCGCAGCGCCACTACAGCGAAGACGAGATCGAGACACTGCAGACCGTGGCCATGGTGCTGGCCGAGATGGTGGCCAGCGGCGAGTTGGTCAGCGCCGAGGAGCTGCGCGAGGCCGACGGGATCGCGCTCTTGCCGCTGCGCTTGAACGGCGTGCGGCTCAATGGCGGGCTCGCGATCGGCCTGGCCGTGCAGCACGAGCCGCGCATCGTCGTGAAGCGCCTCATCGCGGAGGACATCCCGCTCGAGCTCGACCGGCTCAATGCGGCGCTGGCCGGCATGTACACGCAGCTCGACACGATGCTGGCCGACGACGCGCTGGCGCAGGGCGGCGAGCATCGCGAGATCCTCGAGACCTACCGCATGATCGCCGAGGACCGCGGCTGGCTCGGCCGCATTCGCGAGGCGATTGAAGGCGGCCTCACCGCCGAGGCCGCGGCCGAGAAGGTGCGCAACGAAAACAACGCGCGCATGCAGGCGGTGGCCGATCCGTATCTGCGCGAGCGCATGGCGGATTTCGACGACCTCGCGCGCCGGCTGTTGCTGCACCTGGCCGGCGCCGCCGGCGACATCCCGAGGCAGGCCGAATTGCCGCCCGACATCATCGTCGTCGCGCACAGCATGGGGCCTGCCGAGCTGCTCGACTACGATCGCTCGCGCCTGCGCGGCCTGGTGCTGGAAGAAGGCTCGCCCACGGCGCATGTCGCCATCGTCGCCAAGGCGCTCGATATCCCGGTGGTGGGGCGCACGCGCGGCGCGCTCGCGCGCATCGAGCCCAACGATCCGGTCGTCGTTGATGCGGATCATGCGCAAGTGTTCGTGCGTCCGGGCGAAGACGTGCTGGCGCTCTACCGGCAGACGGCGTCCGACCGCGTGGCGCGCCGCGCGGCCTACACGGCGATGCGCGAATTGCCGCCGGTCACGCGCGATGGCGTTTCCATCTCGCTGCGGCTCAATGCCGGCCTGCTCGTCGATCTGCAGATGCTGATCGAGACCGGGGCCGAAGGCGTCGGCCTCTATCGCACCGAGATACCGTTCATGGTGCGCCCGTCCTTCCCCAGCGCCGAGGAGCAGACGACGCTCTACGGCCGCATCCTCGATCTCGCCGGCGGGCGGCCGGTCGTCTTCCGCACGCTCGATATCGGCGGCGACAAGATGCTGCCCTACTTCGGCGAGAAGACCGAGGACAATCCGGCGATGGGCTGGCGCGCGATCCGCATCGGGCTCGATCATCCGGCGCTGCTGCGCCGCCAGCTGCGCGCGCTGGTCCGTGCCGCCTCCGGGCGCGAGCTCAACGTGATGTTCCCGATGATCGCCGAGGTGGCCGAGTTCGCGGCGGCGCGGCGGCTGCTCGATCTCGAGCTTGCGCGCTGCGGGGCGCGCGGCATGACGCCGCCCAAGGCAATCCGGGTCGGCGCGATGATCGAGGTGCCGGCGCTGCTGTTCCAGCTTCCGGCGCTGGCCGAGCGCGCCGATTTCGTCTCGGTCGGCAGCAACGACCTCGTGCAGTTCCTGTTCGCGTCCGATCGCGGCAATCCGCGCCTCGCCCAGCGCTACGACGTTCTCGCGCCGCCGGTCCTCACCCTGCTTCGCCAGCTCGTCCAGACCTGCCGCGCCGCCCATGGCGGCAAGGGCATTCCGCTGACGCTGTGCGGCGAAATGGCGGGCGACCCGCTCGAGGCGATGGCCCTGATCGGGCTCGGCTTCCGCCAGCTTTCGATGGCCGCGCCCAATGTCGGGCCGGTCAAGGCGATGGTCCGCAGCGTGGCGCTCGGCCATCTGGCGGAATACCTAAGCGAACTCCGCGAGAGCTGCGATCACTCGCTGCGCTCGAAGCTGCTGGCCTTCGCGCGCGATCACGGCGTGGCGCTCTGAACGGCTGTTTCGGTCCGGTGAAATCTTCACGGCGAATGCAGAAACAGCGTTAAAAACGCGCTTCCCATCTTGCCGGTCCGAAGGAGTGGGGCTAGAAATCTCAGCAAGGGCCGCGCGGCGCCAATTGCCGACGACGGACCAGGGAAACCGCAGCGCCACTCGACCGAAAGAACGTGTTCGTCCGACAGGCGGGTCTCGGACCGAACATTTGACAGGCGTCAATGACGCCGGCGGGATTCTCGATAAGGGTGGGCTGGAAGCGGGCTGTTCCGCTTCCAAGGGATGGGGCCGATATCGGGTGGACCCATGAGCGACGCAACGCGCACTTTCTCCGCCGCCGACATTTCCGCCGAGGGCACGGCCGACATCGCCGAGAGCGTGGGCACCGCGCTGCGCAAGGCGCGCGAGAAGCGCGGCCTCACGCTGCCGCAGGTGAGCCGCGACCTCTGCCTCAAGGAAGACGTGCTGCGCGCGCTGGAAAGTCGCCAATACGGCGCGTTGCCGAAGGTTCCGTACTGTTTCGGCTTCGTTCGCACCTATGCCCGCCATCTCGGCCTCGAGCCCGAGGAAATGGTGCGCCGCTTCAAGGGCGAGATCGGCGACGTGCCGCAGGCCGCTAAGCTCGCGCCGCCGCGGCCGATCCGCGCGAGCCGGTTTCCCGGCCGCGCCGCCGTCACGATCTCGCTGCTCGTGGCCGCCGCCGGCTATGGCGGCTGGTACTACTACACGGAGCGCCCGGCCGAGATCACCGTGGGGGCGACGTCCGCGGACGCGCACGCGCCGTTGGCACCCGTTCCGCTGATCGACGCCGATACGGCGAAAAAGCTTAATCAGGCGTCGGCTTCGCCCTCGACCGACAGCGCGGCGGCCGAACCCAACGCCGAGTCGGCCGAGCCCGGCAAGTCCGGCGCCACCACTTCGTCCGCGGCGCCGGCCGCCGTGAAGGGCAAAGTCGTGATCCGGGCGCTCGGCGCCTGCTGGGTCTATATCCACGACCAGAAGGGCAAGGTCCTGTTCCATAAGACGATGCAGAAGGGCGACGAATACACCGTGCCCGAGCAGCGCGCCGATCTGGTCATGGAGCTTGGCAATCCGGCCGCGCTCCAGATCGTCGTCGATGGGCGCACGCTGAAGGCCATTGCCGGCTCCGGCCAGGCCCGCCGCATCAGCCTCGACCCCAAGGAATTGGGCAAGCTTCCCTAAGGCTTAGCCGCCGTTGGCCGGCCGCATTGCGCGTCTTGCCGCCTTGCCCGGCCGAGGCGCCGTCATTAGCTTAGCCGTGGCATGAAGACGGGCCGCCGGGCGACCGCGCGGCCCGGTTCGCATTGAGCGGAGACAGGGTTTCCGATGAGCAGCAGCGTCCGCGCCTATCGCCAGATTCAGCGGCGCAAGTGCCGCCAGATCATGGTCGGCAATGTCCCTGTCGGCGGCGACGCGCCGATCACCGTGCAGACGATGACCAACACGCTGACCAGCGACGCGAAGGCCACGATCGCGCAGGTGCAGGCAGCAGAGGCGGCCGGCGTCGACATCGTCCGCGTCTCGTGCCCGGACGAGGATTCGACGAAGGCGCTGTCGGCCATCGTCAAGGCCGCGAAGGTGCCGATCGTCGCGGACATCCACTTCCACTACAAGCGCGCCATCGAGGCCGCGAAGGCCGGCGCCGCGTGCCTGCGCATCAATCCGGGCAACATCGGCACCGCCGAGCGCGTGCGCGAGGTCATCAAGGCCGCCAAGGACAACAATTGCTCGATGCGCATCGGCGTCAACGCCGGCTCGCTCGAGAAAGACCTGCTCGAGAAATACGGCGAGCCCTGCCCCGAGGCGATGGTCGAATCGGCGCTCGACCACATCAAGATCCTCGAGGACAACGACTTCTTCGAGTTCAAGATCAGCTGCAAGGCGTCCGACGTGTTCCTCGCCGTCGCCGCCTACCAGCAGCTTGCCGAGGCCTGCGATTACCCGCTGCACCTGGGCGTCACCGAGGCGGGCGGGCTGCAGACCGGCACGGTGAAATCATCGATCGGCATCGGCTCGCTGCTCTGGGCCGGCATCGGGGATACGATCCGCGTCTCGCTCTCGGCCGATCCGGTCGAGGAGGTGAAGGTCGGCTTCGAGATCCTGAAAGGGCTCGGCCTCCGCCACCGTGGCGTCAACGTGATCTCGTGCCCGTCCTGCGCGCGGCAGGAGTTTCAGGTCATCCCGACGATCGCCGAGCTCGAGAAGCGGCTCGCGCATATCAGCACGCCGATGTCGCTTTCGGTCATCGGCTGCGTCGTCAACGGCCCCGGCGAGGCGCGCGAGACCGATATCGGCCTCACCGGCGGCGGCAGCGGCCACCAGATCTACATCAACGGCGAGAAGCACCACGTGCTGCGCGACGGCAGCATGGTCGATCACTTGGTCGAGCTGGTGGAGAAGAAGGCTGCCGAGATCGAGGCCGAAAAGGCCAAGGAAGAAGCCGCGAAGCAGCCGCAGGCGGCGGAGTAGGGCTCCGGCACCCTATTTTGTCGTCCCCGCGAAAGCGGGGAGCCATGCCGCCGCGTATGAATTGCCCGCCTTGTTCGCTGCGCCCGATCGCCCGCCCTGCTTTCCCGCAAGAACCCGTGGCCGGAGAGTTGGGTCTCCGCTTTCGCGGGGGCGACAAACTAATGTAAATCCTCTGTTTGGTATCTAAACCGTAGCCATGACCTCGCTTCAGCCCATCCGCGGCACGCACGACATCCTGCCGGACGAGTATCCGCGCTTCGCCCATGTGGTGGAGGCGGCGCGCGAGATCACGCGCCTCTACGGCTACCGCGAGATGGCGACGCCCATCTTCGAGACGACCGAAGTGTTCGCGCGCACCTCGGGCGAGACGTCGGACGTGGTGATGAAGCAGATGTACAGCTTCGTCGACCGCGGCGGCGATCCGCTCACTTTGCGCCCCGAATACACGGCCGGCATCTGCCGCGCGTTCATCACCAACGGCCAGCAGCAAAACGTGCCGTTCAAGGTGTTCGCCTGGGGCCCGATGTTCCGCTACGAGCGCCCGCAGAAGGGCCGCTACCGCCAGTTCCACCAGCTCGACATCGAGGTGATCGGCTCGCCCGAGCCCGGCGCCGATGTCGAGGTGATCGCGGTCGGCGCCGACATTCTCGACCGGCTCGGCGTGCTCGATGAATGCGTGCTCGAGCTCAACTCGCTCGGCGATCCCGAAAGCCGCGCCGCGCACCGGAAGGTGCTGATCGACTACTTCAAGGCGCATATCGGCCAGCTCTCCGAAGACAGCAAGTCGCGCCTCGAGCGCAATCCGCTGCGCATCTTCGATTCGAAGGAAGAGGGCGATCGTGCGCTGCTGCCAAGCGCGCCGCTCTTGAAAGAGTACCTGACGCCGGCTGCGCGCGACTTCTTCGCCGGCGTGCTGCGCGGGCTCGACGACATGGGTATCGCCTACAACGTGAACCCGCACCTCGTGCGCGGACTCGATTACTACACGCACACGGCGTTCGAGTTCGTGACGACGAATCTCGGCGCGCAGGGCACGGTGCTTGCTGGCGGCCGCTACGATGGGCTCATCGGCGAACTCGGCGGGCCGCCCACGCCCGGCATCGGCTGGGCCGCCGGCATCGAGCGGCTGATGATGCTCGCCGGCGAACCCAAGGCCGCGCCGCGCCCGGTGGCGCTTGTCCCGCTGGGCGAGGCCGCCGAGCGCAAATCGCTGGTGCTGGCGCGCGACCTGCGCCGCCGTGGCATCGCCGTGGAGCTCGATTACAAGGGCAACATGAAGCGCCGGCTCCAACGCGCCAACAAGGCCAATGCGCGCGCCGCCGTGATCCTCGGCGACAATGAATTGGCCAAGGGCGTCGTCGCGGTCAAAGACCTCGACAAGGGCGAACAGAAGGAAGTGGCGTTGGCCGATCTCGCCGCCGCGCTCGCCGGATGAGCGCGCCGGCCCCCAAGCTCGTCGCAGCCAGCGAAGGCGCGGCGGAGTTCCACGCGATCGGGCTCGATCACCGCGCTTCGGGCGCGCGGCTGCGCGATCTCGTCTTCGTCGAGACGGCCCATCTTCCGGCGGTGCTGGGCTGGCTGCGCGAGGCGGGCCTGCCCGAAGCGGTACTCCTTTCCACCTGCGATCGCGTCGAAGCGATCGTGCGCCATGCTTCGGCCGAAGCGGCCCGCGCCGCCTTTGCCGCCGCGCTTGCGCGCAACGGCCGTGTGCCGGCTGCCGAGATCGCGGCCGAGCTTCAGGTTCGTTCCGGCGCCGAGGCCGTGCGCCGCCTGTTCGCGATCGCCGCCTCGCTCGAAAGCCAGGTGCTCGGCGAGCCGCAGGTGCTGGGGCAGGTGAAGGAAGCGCACGCGTCCGCGTCCGCCGCCGGCTCGGCCAGCCCCGAGCTTGACGCGCTGTTCGCCGCCGCGTACGCCGCCGCCAAGCGCGTGCGCAGCGAGACGGGGCTGGCCGAGCGCCCGGTGACGATGGCCGCGGCGGCGCTGCGCGTCGCGCGCGACATCCACGGCGACGTCGGCCGCTGCGCGGCTTTGCTCATCGGCGACGGCGAGATGGGCGAGCTTCTGATCCGGCATTTCACCGGCGCCGGGCTGAAGCACGTCGCCGTCGCGGCGCCGCTGGCCGCGCGCGCCGAGCAGCTCGCCCGCGCACTCGATTGCCACATCGAAGAGTTCGACAAGCTCGAGGAGGCGCTCGCGCGCGCCGACATCGTCGTCTCCGCCTGCTGCAGCCGCCGCCTCGTCGTTACGGCCGATCTCGCGCGGGCCGCGCATCGCCGCCGCAAGCGCAAGCCGATGTTCCTCATCGACGCCGCCGTGCCGGGCGATCTCGATTCGGCGATCGACGCGATCGAAGGCGTGTTCCGCTACGATCTCGGCGATCTCGAGGCCGCCGCGCTCGAAGGCCGGCAGAGCCGCCAAGGCGCCGCCGAAGAGGCGCGTTGCATCGTCGACGAGGCCGCCGCGGCGTTCCTGCGCGTGCGCGACGAAAGGAAGGCCGCCGCCGGCATCGCGGCGCTGCGCGCGAAGTTCGAGGCCGAACGCGCCGCCGTGCTCGCGAACGTTTCGGGCGACGGCGCCGCCGAGGCCACGCGCCTGCTCGTCAACCGCCTGCTGCACGGCCCCGCGGTGAAGCTCCGCGAGCTGGCGGCCGACGATCCCGCCGCGCGCGCGGAGGCCGAGCGCCTCGTCGCCGCCACGTTCGCGCTCACGCGCTACGAAGACCTCGGCCGCGCGCTCGCCGAAGGCCCCGGCCGCGACGCGCGCCAGTTCGGCCAGCTCTCCAAGGAATATTCCGACATGGGCCCGGTCGTTCAGGCGATCGAGGCGCTCAAGAAGACGCAGAAGGAGCTCGAGGATCTGGAGGCCATCATGGCCGACAAAACCTCGGACAAGGAAATGCGCGAAATGGCGGAGGCCGAGCTGCACGAGCTCAAGGCCAAATTGCCGGCGCTCGAGCGGCAGGTGCAGCTCATGCTGCTGCCGAAGGACGAGGCCGACGCGAAGAACGCGATCCTCGAAGTGCGCGCCGGCACCGGCGGCGACGAGGCGGCGCTGTTCGCGGCCGGGCTGTTCCGCATGTACGAACGCTATGCCCAGGGGCGGCGCTGGAAGTT
>CAYZSG010000117.1:0-15623 GCA_964481045.1 uncultured Candidatus Odyssella sp.
CCGAACTCCGAGGCTTGCTTGATCGAGTTGATCGTGTCGCCGCCGGCGTTGGCGAGGCCCACGATCTTGGCCTTGGACGACTGCGCCTGCAGCAGGAACGAGGAGAAATCCTGCGTGTTGAGCGGATGACGCACCTGGCCGAGCACCTGGCCGCCGTTCGCCTTCACGACCGCGGCCGTGTCGCGCTCGAGCGCATGACCGAACGCGTAATCGGCCGTGATGAAGAACCACGAGCTTCCGCCGGTCTTGACGATCGCCTTGCCGGTGCCGTTGGCGAGCGCCCAGGTGTCGTAGGTCCAGTGCACCGAATTTGGCGAGCACTTGGCGCCGGTGAGATCCGACGCGGCGGCGCCCGAGATCAGGAATACGCGGTTCTTCTCGCGCACGATTTCGTTCACCGCGAGCGCCACCGAGGAGGTGGGCACGTCGACGACGACGTCGATCTTGTCCTCGTCGAGCCACTTCTTGACGATGCCGGCGCCGACGTCGGGCTTGTTCTGGTGATCGGCGCCGACGATCTCGACCTTCATGCCCTTCTTGGCGGCGCCGAAATCCTCGACCGCCATGCGCGCGGCGATCACCGAACCGATGCCGGTCACGTCGGCGTAGAGGCTCGACATGTCGTTGAGCACGCCGATCTTGATCGTGCCGTCGGTCCACTGCTGGGCCTGGGCCCCGCCGGCGAACAGCGCCACCGCGGCTGCGGCGGCCATCAATTTCTTCTTCATCGTGTCGCTCCTTCCCTGATATGGGTTGTTAGACGCCGAGGTAGTTTTCCACGTCGCCCATGCGCGCCTCGAGTTTCTCGCGCGGGATCATGTCGATCACCTGTCCGTGCTCGACGACGTAGAAGCGGTCCGCCACCGTGGCGGCGAATCGGAAATTCTGCTCGACCAGCAGGATCGTGAAGCCCTTCTCCTTCATCGTGCGGATCGCTTTGCCGATCTGCTCGATGATCACGGGCGCAAGGCCCTCCGTGGGCTCGTCGAGCAGCAGCATCTCGGCGCCGGTGCGCAGGATGCGGCCGATCGCCAGCATCTGCTGCTCGCCGCCCGAGAGTTTCGTGCCCTGGCTCTTCTCGCGCTCCTTCAAGTTCGGAAACAGCGCGTGGATCTCGGCCACGCTCATGCCGCCCGGCCGGATCATCGGCGGCAGGAGCAGATTCTCGTTGACGTTCAGGCTCGCGAATATGCCGCGCTCCTCGGGGCAGAAGGCGAGGCCGAGCCGCGCGATGCGGTGCGAGGGAAGCCCCACGAGCTCCTGGCCGCCGAACGCGATCGAGCCTTTGCGCTGGCCGACGATGCCCATGATCGATTTGAGCGTCGTCGTCTTGCCGGCGCCGTTGCGGCCGATCAGCGTGACGAGCTCGCCCTTCTTCACCTCGAAATTCATGCCGTGAAGAATGTGCGATTCGCCATACCAGGAATGGAGATCGCGCACGGCGAGCAGCGCGTCGCCGGCCGGCGCGGACACGGCCTCCATCTTGCGGGCGGGTTCAGCCATGGGCCTGCACCGTGCTGCCCATATAGGCCTGGACCACGGCCGGGTTGCGCGAGACCTCGGCATAGGTGCCTTCGGCCAGCACCTCGCCGCGCGCCAGCACCGTGATCGTATCCGACAGATTGGCCACGACCTTCATGTTGTGCTCCACCATCAACACCGTACGGTCCTTGGCAACGCGGCGGATCAGCGCCTGCGTGCGCTCGATGTCTTCGTGGCCCATGCCGGCCATCGGCTCGTCGAGCAGCATCATGTCGGGCTCGAGCGCCAGCGTCGTCGCGATCTCGAGCGCGCGCTTGCGCCCGTAAGGCAGCTCGACCGCGGGTATGTGGCGATACTGGCCGAGGCCGACGGCTTCGAGCAATTCGCCGGCCTTGCCGTCGAGCGACTGGAGCTGCCGCTCCGATTTCCAGAAGTGGAACGAGTTGCCCATCTTGCGCTGGAGCGCCACGCGCACGTTCTCGAGCGAAGTCAGGTGCGGGAAGACGGCGGAGATCTGGAACGAGCGCACCAGGCCCATGCGCGCGATGTCGGCCGGGCTGGCGTAGGTGATGTCGTGGCCCGCGTAGGTGATGCGGCCGGCGGTGGGCGTCAGGAACTTCGTGAGCAGGTTGAAGCACGTCGTCTTGCCGGCGCCATTGGGGCCGATCAACGCGTGAATCGTGCCGCGCCGCACCGCCAAGGAGACGTTCTTGACGGCGACGAAGCCTTTGAATTCCTTGGTCAGACCTTCGGTGCGAAGGACGATGTCCGCGCTCACCCGCATTTCCTCCCGGTCAAGCCGCGTGGTCCGCGGTCTTTGCGCCCGTGTTTCGCACGATAGACAGGCGCGGACCTTCTATGGGCGCGAAATTTCAGAGTCAATGCGCGGCCGGCGCGCAGCCGTCGTACATCGTATTGGTTTTCAACGATTCTGCCACGAGATTGGGCAGATCGGCGCAGCCTACGCGGGCGGTCAGGCCGGGGCGCCGGCCTGGGCATCCGCGCGAATCATCCCGGCGCCCTTCTCGGCGATCATCAATGTCGGCGAATTGGTGTTGCCCGAGGTGATCGTCGGCATGATCGAAGCGTCGACGACGCGCAGGCCCGCGATGCCGTGCACGCGCAGGCGGTCATCCACCACGGCCATTGGATCGCCGCCCATCTTGCAGGTGCCGACAGGGTGGAAGATCGTCGTGCTGATGGTGCCGGCGGCGCGCGCCAGGTCTTCGTCGGACGCCACGCCGGGGCCCGGCAGGAACTCCTCCGGCGCGAAACGCGTCAGCGCCTTGGCGGCCGCGATGCGCCGCGTGAGCTTGATCGCATCGGCGGCGATCTGGCGGTCTGCGGGTGCGGAGAGATAGTTCGGGCGGATCGCCGGCGCGGCCTTGGGATCGGCGCTCTTGATGCGGACATGCCCGCGGCTTTCCGGCCGCAGATTGCACACCGAGGCGGTGAAGGCCGGGAACGGATGCGGCGGCCTGTCGAACGCATCGAGGCTTAGCGGCTGGATGTGATACTGGAGATTCGGCGTCTCGCGCGCGGGGTCGCTCTTCACGAAGGCGCCCAGCTGCGATGGCGCCATGGTGAGAGGCCCGCGCTTCATCAGGAAATATTCGAGCCCCATGCCGACGCGGCCGAGCACCCGGTTCGCGCGCTCGTTCAAGGTGCGCGTGTTGCGCACTTTGAACGCGCAGCGGATCTGCAGGTGATCCTGCAGGTTTTCGCCGACGCCCGGCAGGTCGTGGCGCACCGCGATGCCGTGCTGCGCGAGCACCGCGCCGGGGCCGATGCCCGAAAGCTGCAGCAGTTGCGGCGAGCCGATCGCACCCGTGGCGAGGATCACCTCGCGCGCCGCCTCGGCCCGGCGTAGTGCTTGGCCGCCGCGGCGATCGCCATGAAAGAACGCGATCCCGGTGCAGCGCTTGCCCTCGAACAGCAATTGCTTCGCCTGCGCGTGCGTGAGCACGGCGAGGTTGGGGCGGGCGCGGACCGGATGCAGGAACGCATCGGCCGCGCTCCAGCGCACGCCGCGCCGCTGGTTCACCTGGAAGTAGCCGCAGCCCTCGTTGTCGCCGCGGTTGAAATCTTCGGTGGATGGGATGCCGATCTCGGCGCAGGCAAGACGGAACGCGTCGAGGATTTCCCACGAGAGGCGCTGCTCTTCGATGCGCCACTCGCCGCCGGCGCCGTGCATGTCGTCGGCGCCGCGGTAATGGTCTTCGTGGCGCTTGAAGACCGGCAGCACCTCGTCCCAGCCCCAGCCGCGATTGCCCATCTGGCGCCACTGGTCGTAGTCGCGCGCCTGGCCGCGCATGTAGATCATGCCGTTGATCGACGAGCAGCCGCCGATGACGCGCCCGCGCGTGTAGTCGATGACGCGGTTGTTGAGCCCCGGCTCCGGCTCGGTCTTGAAGCACCAGTCGGTGCGCGGGTTGTTCTTGGTCTTGAGATAGCCGATCGGGATGCGGATCCAGATGTAATCGTCCTTGCCGCCCGCCTCGAGCAGCAGCACGCGCACGCCCGGATCGGCCGAAAGACGGTTCGCCAGCAGGCACCCGGCCGTGCCCGCGCCGACGACGATGTAGTCGAAGCGACCCAGCGATTCGGCGTTCGCGCCCGGCATTGCCCCTTCGCGCCCAAAGAACGCGAATCCTTCGCACGCTTCCCGCGCGCCTTCAACTGCGGCGCCGGAATCGCACCCTCACCAGCGAATGAGGCGGATGCTTTCGAAGGCTTCGTGTACCGCCGGGCGTACCCCGGCCGGGCCCAGTGCCAGCATCAGCGCGTGCCAGCCATCGGCGCCCGCCACCGCCCGGTCGGCGACCCATCCCGGCGGCAGGTCGCGCGCCCAGCTCTTGAGGCCGCTCGAGTTGAACACGGCCATCAGCGCGAGCGCGACGAGCATCGCGATGCCGGCGCGGCGAACGTTCCGCATCGTATCCGGCGCGGCACCCTCGCCCGCGAATTCGCGACGGCGCGCGCGGCCGCGTCGACGCCACCATCCGGGACGCTCTTCGCCGACATCGGGAAGGTGCTTGTCCATGGTTGTCAGAACTGGAAATAGACGAAGGGCGCCACGCCTTCGGGGCCGGCAAATTCGATCGCGAGAAGCCCGAGACCCAGCAGCATGCCGAGCGACAGCGCCGACGCGTCGCGCAGCCGCTCCGCCGTCCGCTCGATCGCGTTGCCGGGCAGGAATTGCACGGCGACGGAGCCGGCGGTGATCAGCAGCAGGAACGGCGTGAACAGCTCGAAGCCACCGGCCATCGAGAACATGCGCTCGAAATAAGCCGCCGCCACGCCGATGTCGGGCGAGCGGAAGAACACCGCGGCAAGCGTGAAGATGTGGAACGTGACGAACCAACCGGCCGCGGCGCCGAGAAAGCCGCCGGCGCGTTCGTTTCCGGCCGGGGCGCCCGCGACCGCCGCGCGCCATGCGCGCCAGCGGCCTTTCACCACGCGCTCCGCCACGAGAGCCGCGCCCAGGATCGATCCCCATGCCACGAACGTCCAGTTCGCGCCGTGCCACAGGCCGCCGAGCAGCATCGTGAGAAACATGTTGCGATGCATGCGCCAGCCGGCCTCGCGCCGCCGGCCGCGCAACGCGCGATAGAGATAGTCTCGCAGCCATGTGGAGAGCGAAATGTGCCAGCGCTGCCAGAGCTGCTGCATCGAAGTGGCCGAGAAGGGCCGGTCGAAATTCTTCTTGAAGCGGAAGCCGAGCAAAGCCGCCGTCCCGATCGCGATGTCGCTATAACCGGAGAAGTCGCAATAGACCTGGATCGCATAAGCGTATTGCGCGGCGACGAGATCGGCGCTGCCGGCGGCGGACGGATCTTCGAACGCGGGATCGACGAGATCGACTGCGATGTAGTGCGCGACAACCGTTTTTTTCAGCATGCCCGCGAGAACCAGCAGGAAGCCGTATACCGCCGCGGTGCGCGCGAGCTGCGGCGGCTTCGCGAGCTGCGGCAGGAAATCCGACCCGCGCACGATCGGTCCCGCAACGAGCTGCGGAAAGAACGAGATGTAGAGAAACATGTCGAGGGGCGACGCCGGCTTCGCGTGGCCGCGATAGACATCGACGACGTAGGAAATGCCCTGGAACGTGAAGAACGAGATGCCGACCGGCAGGATGATCTCGAGGAACGGCATGTCGCGCTGGAAGCCCACCGAGAGCAGCAGATCGGCCATGCTGTCGACGAAAAAGCCGTAATACTTGAAGAAGCCGAGCGTCACGAGATTCGCGACGAGAGCGGCCACGACAATGCGATGCCGATGGCGTTCCGCGCCGGTGCGCGCCAGCAGCGTGCCCGCCGCATAGTTGACGGCCGAGCTACCGGCGAGCAGCGCGAGAAAGCGCCAGTCCCAGAAGCCGTAGAAGAAGTAGCTCGCCGCCAGCAGCACGAGCTTGCGCGGCTCGGCGTGGCGGCGCAGCGCCCAGCCGAGCGCGAACATCGCGAGGAAGAACAGCGCGAAATCGAGCGTGGGAAACAGCATGCGCGACGCCGGGCCCGCGGCGCCGTCAGCGCGTCGAGCCGATCTCGTCCATGTCGCGCGCGATCGCGCGGGCGACCACGTGCGCGAGCAGAAGCTCGCCGTCGAGCGAGAAGTGCATGCCGTCGCTCTTGCGCAACCGCCGCTTAACGCCGTCGATGTTGCGGCCAAACGAGGTGTAGTTGCCTTCGGCGTCCGCGAACGCCTCCCAGAGGCTGACATAGGTGAAGCCGTGCCGCAGCGCCTGCTCGCGCTGGATCGCATTGATGCGGCGATAGTCGCGGCTCATCGCGCCGGAGCGCACCACGGGCAGCCCCACCCAATAGACCTTGGCCCCGGATTTCGCGAGCACGTCCATGAAGCGCGCGATCCGGCGCGCGTATTCGGCTCTCCATTCCGGCGTGCCGTGGTCGAGCCGGCCGCCGTTCTTCCAGATCGACTGGCGGTCGTTGCCGCCGATGATGATGGCGATCACGTCGAGCTTCGTCTTGCCGAGGAAGCCGCGCAGCGCGCCCGCCCAGTCGTAAATGTCGTCGCGCATCAGCCCGGTGGCCGGCTTCGTGAATTTCACGACCTTGTGCCGATGCTCGGCCGCCACGAGCTTGTGCAGGCCCCGCGCGAGGTCGCCGGCGACCGAATCGCCGACGACGCCGATGCGCAACGGCTTGGGCGATTTCAGCAGCGGCGCAATCGCACGCCGCCCGCCGGGCTCGCGCGCTTCACCCGGCTGGAGCGATGCGGTGCCGGCAAACCCGATCAGTAAGAGGAGCGCCGCCAAGATCCGGAGAGCGAAATTCGATCGATTGCCGTGCCGGCCTTGGCTTCCAAAGTGCATCCCCTGAATACCCTCGTGTTCAGCGTGAGTGAAGCGGAGCTGAAGATGGTTACACGCGCCGCCGCAACGGGTTGCCTCGCGCGCGGTGCCAAGCTGCGCACCGATTGTGGCAAAACGAAAATCAGGATCGCGTTTCGGCGCCGATTTCGCGCGAAATCCGCGCGCGCAACGCAGATTCTATTACCTGTTTCCGCGTAGGTAATGCTCGCCGCTCGCCTCAGAACTCGTATTTCGTCACGAACACTCGGATCGTCTTGTCGGGCAGCGGCTGCGTGACGATGTCGAAATAGACCGAACTGCCCGCAAAAGATTCGGAGGGCGGCGGGTTTGGATTCTTCCGGCGCGAATAGCCGCGCCTCTCGAGGTAACGCGCGAGCTCTGCCTCGACGCGCGCGGCTTCCGCCTTGCTGACGTAGGAGACGATCGTCTCGGTGGGCTTCGGCCCGTCGCCGCCGCGGAAATGGAAGCGCGGCTCGCCGACGGGCTCGATCAGCGGCACGTTGCGGATCGTGGCGCCGAACAGCGCGTAGTATTGCACCGAGCCGCGCCGCACGTCGAAATTCTGGTCGGCGAGCGAGATCGCGAGCGCCACGATGCCGACATAGGCGAGGATGGCCGTGATTGGCACGGCCATCAGCACCCACAGGATCGCGCGGCGCGCGCGCACCGGCGCGGGCCTCGCGCCGTTTACTCCGCCGCCTTCATCAGTCCGATCGGGCAGGACACGCCGGTGCCGCCGAGCCCGCAATACCCCATCGGATTCTTGGCGAGGTATTGCTGGTGATAATCCTCGGCGTAGTAGAATTCGGGCGCGTCCACGATTTCGGTCGTGATGTCGCCGAAGTCGTTTTCCTTCAGCATCGCCTGATAGGCGTCGCGCGAGGCTTCGGCGGCGCGGCACTGCTCGGGCGAATAGGTGTAGATGCCCGAGCGGTATTGCGTGCCGACGTCGTTGCCCTGGCGCATGCCCTGCGTGGGGTCGTGGCTCTCCCAGAAGATCTGCAGCAGCCGCTCGAACGACACCTTGGCCGGATCGAACACGACGCGCACGACCTCGTTGTGGCCGGTGAGGCCCGAGCACACTTCCTGATAGGTGGGGTTCGGCGTGTAGCCGGCCGCGTAGCCGACCGACGTGGAATAGACGCCGGGCTCCTTCCAGAACGCCTTTTCGGCGCCCCAGAAGCAGCCGAGGCCGAACAGCGCGAGCTCGAGCCCGGCCGGGAACGGCGGCTTGATCGCGTTGCCGTTCACGAAGTGCTTGTTGACCACCGGCAGCGCGGTCGCGCGGCCGGGCAGCGCCCGCTCCTTGGGCGGCATGACGGATTTGTGCTTGGGCCAGAGCCACATGGCGAATTCTCCCGAAGAAGCCCCCAACACGGGTGAAGATAGGGCCGCGCCCGCGCCGCCGCCAGAGGGGCACCGATCACGCCGGATCAACTTTTGCGATGCCAATGGCCGTCGGAAACTCACCATGCGCTCGCGGAACGAGTTTTGTTGCATCCCGGTAGATCGCTCCCTAAACCCGGAGAATGCCGCACCACACGCCGCTCATCGCCACCATCGTCGTCGGCATCGTGCTGGCGTTCGCGCTTGGCGCGATCGCGAACCGGCTGCGCATCTCGCCGATCGTCGGCTACCTGCTCGCCGGGGTGCTGGTCGGCCCCCACACGCCGGGCTTTGTCGCCGACCAGGCGCTGGCGGGCGAGCTCGCCGAGATCGGCGTGATCCTGCTGATGTTCGGCGTGGGCCTGCATTTCTCGCTGAAAGACCTGCTCTCGGTGCGGGCCATCGCGATTCCGGGCGCGATCGGGCAGATGGCCGTGGCCACGGCGCTCGGGCTGGGCCTCGGTCTTGCGCTCGGCTGGTCGATCGGCGCCGGTATCGTCTTCGGGCTGGCGCTGTCGGTTGCGAGCACCGTCGTTCTGCTGCGCGCGCTGCAGGAGCGCCACCTGCTCGACAGCGAGCGCGGCCGCATCGCCGTGGGCTGGCTCGTCGTCGAAGACCTCGCGATGGTATTGACACTCGTGCTGCTGCCGGCGCTGGCGGGCGTTCTCGGCGCCGAGGGTGCTCCGAAGACGGTCGTGCCGTTCACGATCGCCGGCATTCCCGACATCGCCATCAGCCTCGCCGTCACCATCGCGAAGATCGTGGCGTTCGTGGCAATGATGCTCATCGTCGGCCGCCGCGTGATCCCCTGGGTGCTGCATCGCATCGTCCACACCGGCAATCGCGAACTGTTCCGCCTTTCGGTGCTCGCAATCTCGCTCGGCGTGGCCTATGGCTGCGCGCTGCTGTTCGACGTTTCGTTCGCGCTCGGCGCGTTCTTCGCCGGCATGATCCTCGGCGAATCGGAGCTCAGCCAGCAGGCGGCCGATGAGACGCTGCCGCTGCGCGACGCGTTCGCGGTGCTGTTCTTCGTCTCGGTCGGCATGCTGTTCGACCCGATGATCCTGGTGCGCGATCCGCTGCCGGTGCTCGCCGCGCTCGCGATCGTGATGATCGGCAAGTCGGCGGCGGCGTTCCTGATCGTGCTCGCGTTCCGCCGGCCCAAGGCGACTGCGCTGACGATCTCGGCCAGCCTCGCGCAGATCGGCGAGTTCTCGTTCATCCTCGCCACGCTCGGGCTGGCGCTGAAGCTCCTCCCCGAGCAGGGGCGCGATCTCATTCTCGCCACCGCGATCCTCTCGATCATGGCCAACCCGGCGCTGTTCGTGCTGATCGACCGCATGACGCGGAAGAAAGGCGCGGCGCCCGCCGCGGCGGAAGCTGTGGCGGAGCCGCTATCGCTCCGGCCGACCGCGCTCCAGGGGCACGCGATCGTGGTCGGCTTTGGCCGCGTCGGCCGGGTCATCGGCGAGGGCCTGAAGCGCGCCGGCATGCCGTTCGTGGTGCTGGAAACCAGCGTCGATATCGTGACGAAGCTGCGCGCCGAAGGCATCGAGGCCCAGTGCGGCAATGCCGCCGTGCCCACGCTGCTCGAGGCCGCGAACCTGGCCGGCGCGCGCCTTCTCTTCGTCGCCGTTCCGATCGCGTTCGAGGCGGGTCAGGTGATCGAGCAGGCGCGGCGCGCAAACCCGGCGATCAAGATCGTCGCGCGCGCGCATTTCGATGCCGAAGTGGCGCATCTGGCCGGGCTCGGCGCCGATTCGGTGGTGATGGGCGAGCGCGAGATCGCGGCCGCAATGGTGCGGCAGGCCTTTCCAGAGCCGGGCGCCGCGCCGGCGCCGGCCTGATCGCTATTCCGCGGCGGCCGGCTGCAGCACCGGGCGCCGGCGCGCGAGCCGCGTCGCCAGCACGGCCGAGCAGAAGGCCAACGCCATGATCGTCGCCGCGGCGTAGAACACCCACGCTGGCGCGTTGTGATCGATCAGCCAGCCGAAGGCCGGCGCGAACAGGATGCCGCCACCCTCGAAACCCGACGAGACGAAGCCGAACACCTTGCCACTGTGCCCCGGCGGCGTCAGCGACCGCACCATCAGGTCGCGCGACGGCGTGATGATCGCGAATGCGAAGCCGCCGAACGCAAACGCCAGCAGCACCACCGCGTAAGGAAGCGGCACGGTCGCGATCAGGCACAGCATCAGCCCGGCGACGCCATAGCCGCCAAAGGCCACGAGATCGAGCCGCTTCATGCGCATCGCGATGCCGCCGCCGACCAGCGTGCCGGCAGCGCCCCCGGCCATGAACGCGCTCACCGCCCAAGCGGCGGCCGCGAGATCGATCGCCCAAAGCTTGTGCAAAGATGAGGCAACGGCGCTGTTGAGGCCGATCGAGAGGCCGCCCGAGAGCATGTAGAACAGGAACATCATCAGAAGCGGCGGGGCGAGCACGATGCCGAGCCCCATCGTCTGGGCGGCGCCGACGGGCTTGGGTGCCGCCTTCTCGCCGGCCATGCGGCCGCGCTGGCTCCACAGCAGCGCCGTCATCGCGAGGCCGGCCAGGCCCGCCGCGATGAAGGCCATCTGCCAGCCGAAGCTACTGGCGAGCACGCCCGAGACGAATGGCCCGACCGCGAAGCCGACATAGCCCGAGAATGTATGAGTCGCGTAGGCGCGCGCGAGCCGGGGCGCCGAGATGTTGGCGCCCATGATCGCGTAATCCACCGGGTGGAAAACGCTGTTGCCCATGCCCGCCGTGAAGGCCAGCAACAGCAGCATCGGGAACGAATCGGCAAAGCCCAGCAGCGCGAAGGAGCCGGCGAGCAGCGTGAGTCCGCCGAACAGCACCGGCCGCGCGCCGATACGATCGGCCACCACGCCGACGAGATACTGGAACGCGCCCGAAGACAGGCTGAACGCGCTGACGACCAGGCCGACCTTGACGAAGGTGAGCTCGAGGTGGGCCAGCGACGGATCCTTGACCATGAAGGCCAGGATCGTGGGCAAGCCGAAGATGTAGTAGTGGCTGAAGCCGTGCGCGCCCGATACCAGCGCGACGACGGCCGCCTCCTCGCGGGGGGTACCGGCGCTCATGGGCTTGTCAGGATCTCCCCGCTCGTTCGATGCGCACTCGCGCGCGTGCAATCCGGAGAATAGGATGCGCTGCGGAGACTGGCCACTGGTTAACCCGGCCCTGCGCGCAACGTCACCATGCGCGGGCTGCGGCCAGAGGCCGCGCCAAGGGCCAGGAATAACGGCGGAAACGGGGTGTTGGTGCATATGAGTGACGGCTCGGCGACACGCGCCACCGGCGGCGCGGCATGAGCGGCCTGCGCCCATGAGCGGCGTCCGCGCCCTCATCCTCGAGCAGGTGCCGGCGCTCCGGCGCTATGCGCGCGCGCTGACCGGTGATCGCGAGCGCGCCGACGATCTCGTTCAGGACACGCTGGCGCGTGCCCTGAGCCGCATTCACCTCTGGCGCCCCGCCGCGAGCATTCGCCCTTGGCTGTTCACGATCATGCATAACCTCTTCCTCAACGAGCGGCGGCGGGCATCGCGGACGGTGCCGTTGAGCGGCGATCCGCCCGAGCCGGCGGCCGACCGCGCCGACAGCCGCGCTCTGCTCGACGATCTCGACCGCGCGCTCGGCCAGCTCGCCGAGGACCAGCGGGCGGCGGTGCTGCTCGTCGGCGTCGAGGAGATGAGCTACGAGGACGCGGCCAGGGTGCTCGGCATTCCGATCGGCACGTTGATGTCGCGACTCTCGCGCGGGCGCGAGCAGCTTCGCCGCCTGCTCGAGGGCGACGGCCGCCCGCGCATCCGGAGAGTGAAATGAGCGGCGCGCCCGTTAGCGAGAGCGACGTGCAGGCGCTGATCGACGGGCGCCTCGCGCCGGCGCGCGCGGCGGAGGTGGAAGCGTGGCTTGCCGAGCGGCCCGAAGACGCGGCGCGCGTCGCGGCGCTGCGCCAGGACCGCGACGCGCTGCGCGCCGCCTATGGGCCGATCGCCGCCGAGCCGCTGCCGCCGCGCCTCGCCGCCGAATTTGCGCGCACCGGTGCGCCGGCGTGGCGCCGCGCCGCCGCCGCGGCCGTGATCTTCGCGCTCGGCGGCGCCGCGGGCTGGGCCGCGGGCTACTTCGGGCACGGGCATGATCCCGCGCGCCGTGACGTGATCGTCGAAGCGATCGGCGCGCACCGCGTGTTCATCCCCGAGGTGCGCCATCCGGTCGAAGTGGCCGCCAGCGAGGAGGCGCATCTCGTCGCGTGGCTCTCGAAGAAGCTCGGCCACAAGCTCAAGGCGCCCGATCTCGCCGTACAGGGCTTCCGCCTCGTCGGCGGGCGCCTGTTGTCCGACAACGGACGCCCGGCTGCCCTTTTCATGTATGAGAATCAGGCCGGCCTGCGCATCACGATCCACTGCGTTGCCGAGCCCGGCGAGGGCGAGACCGCGTTCCGCTATCGCGAGATCGACGGCGTCGCCGCCTTCTACTGGATCGACGAGAAGCTCGCCTATGCCGTGATCGGCAAGCTGCAGCGCGACAAGCTGCTCGAGATCGCCCGCGCGACCTACGCGGCGCTGGAGAAGAAGTAGCTCTACCCCTCGTCTTATCCTGTCGTCCCCGCGAAAGCGGGGACCCTTCTCTCCGCGCGGCGGACGTGCGCAGAACAGCATTGGCTTTGGCTACACCTTGAACGAGCCGCCGCGGTCGGCTACTTTTCGGCGAATAACTGCACGGAGCGCCGCCATGCTTGCGCGTGTTTGTCTCGCCGCCCTAGCGGCCATTGGCATCGCCAACCCGGCGCTGGCCGATCACTATCCCGGCCACTCCGGCAGCATCTACGGCCCGCGCAGCGGCACCGGCACGAACTACTACGACAAGCAGCCCAACAGCGGCAGCGATCCCTGGAACCAGCCGCGCCGCCCCACGATCCAGCACCAATGGGACCAGCCGCGCGGCACGAACCCGTGGGACCAGCCGAAAAAGCCCGACCTCACGCCCTGGGGGAAGCCGAAGTATTGAGCGGTGCGGACGCGATGGTAATGGCGGGGGCGTTCGCGTACTAAGCGTCCCGGCATTTTCCCGAGGGACCGCGATGAACGCCGCTTATTTCTACATCGTCCGCTACTGGGTGACGCCCGAAGCCGAGGCGCGCCTGCTCGCGTGGCTCGACGGCGGGCATACCGCCGAGGTGGTGGCGCAGCCGGGGTTCCTCTGGGCGCGGCGCGCGCGGCTCGAAGAGACGGATTCGCTCGGCTGGCGCGCGTTCACGACGCTCTACGGCCTCGAATCGAAGGCCGCGCTCGACGCCTATTTCGCGAATCCGATCCGTGAGAAGTTCGCGCGCGAGGGCGCGGCCTTCGCCGACGTGATGCGCTCGGAGCGGAGCTGGGGTGCCCAGGAATTCGAGACGGCGCGCCGGTGATGGTGGGGGCGTCTCGCCCGCCCCCACCCCCCGATTCGGCTTTGGCCTTAGTGGATGCTGAAGCGCACCGTGAGGCCGACCTCGGGCCCGTGCTGCACGGCGAGATCCTTGAACGTCCTGTTGCCGGCCGGGAAGACGAACGCGCGATAGCGCGCCTGCAACGCGCAGCAATTGGCGAACTGCCAATTGTAGCCGGCGTTCGCGTCGAACGTGACCACGAACAGGTTGAACGGCACGTCGTTGACGGCGTTGGTCGTCGCGCGCGACTTGCCGAGGCCGACCACGAGATTCCCGAACAGCGAGTGCTCGCCACTGGGTGTCAGCGGATGCGCGTAGCCGCCGCCGAGCTCGGCGAGGTAGAAATCGATCTTGTTGTCGAAAAGCGGCGAGCCGGTGTTGAAGAAGACGAAGCCGGGCGCGTCGAGCGTCGTGCGCACGCGCTGGCGGATGTAGCGGAAGCCGCCGAACAGGCTGACGCCCGTTCCCTCCAGCCGGTAGCGAATCAGCGCTTCGATGTCTCGCCGGTGGATCTCGTAGGTGCCGATGCGCTGGCCGCTGGAGATCTGCGTGAAATCGCCGCCATAGTCGCTGCCGTCCATCACCGTCAGCAGGAACGACCAGTTGCGCAATCCCGGCGGCACCACTTCGACCGTGCCGCCATAGAACGGGATCGTCGCCGATTCGAATCGGTTCTGTTGCCCCGAGGCGTTGAAGTTCAGGAATGAATATTGGAAGCGCGGCGTGATGGCGAACTGCCAGTTACTCTCCTGCGCAACAGCCGGAACCGCCGCACCGGCCATGGCTGCCAGCGTGGCGGCGAAAATTGCCTGACGAAAACCCATTCGCACTCTCCGATTGGCGAAGAACGCGAATCCCCGCCAGAATCTAGCCGCGATCGGCCCGGGCAATCAAGCGTTTAGGCGATATGCGCAATTACGGGCCGCATGCGCGGCGCGCGGGTCAGGGCGGTATCGGGACCTGCCGGTCGGGCGCCCGCGCCGGCGGCTGATAGGGCTGCGCGGGTTGAGTGGGCTGCGCCGGCCGTGGCGTGGCGGCGGGGGGCCGCGCGCGCTCGGCCTCGGCCCGGCGGCGAGCTTCGTCCTCGCGGCGGCGCCGCGCCGCCTCTTCTTGCCGCGCCCGCAATGTGCGGAGATCGGCGCGGAGGCTCGCAAGCTCCGCCGCGCCGGCGTCGAGACGCTCGATCTCCGCGATCTTGCGGGCGGCGTCCGTGGCGCGCCCGGCGTCGATGTCTCGGTCGGCGCCGGCGGCCAGCTCCTTGATGCGCGCGGTGATGCGGGTGGTGAGCTCGCCCGCCAGCGCCTCGGCGTCGGCGGACGCGCGTTTCGCCTCTGCCGAGGCCGGCTCGATCTTCAGCGCGTCCGCGGCGGCGTCGCGCGCGGCCTCGATCGAGCGGCGCGCTTCGGGAAGCCGGTTCTGCGCGATCTGCGTGCGCGCCTGGCGGATCTGCGCTTCCGCGCGATCGATCAGTCCCTTGAGCTGCGCCGCCTTCGCGCGCTCCTCGTCGGCACGCTTCTTCTCCTCGGCATCGCGCTCGGCATCGGCGCGGCGCTTCTGATCCTCCTCCGCCTTCTTGCGATCGTCTTCCGCGCGGCGCCTGGCGGCCTCGTCTTCCGCCTTTCGGCGCTGCTCGGCGTCCTCGGCCTTCTTGCGCTCCTCGTCCGCACGGCGCTTCGCAGCTTCTTCCTCGGCCTTGCGGCGGTCTTCCTCCGCTTTCCGGCGATCCTCATCCGCCTTCTTGCGGAGCTCGTCATCGGCTTTCTTGCGCTCCTCCTCGGCCTTGCGCGCGTCTTCGGCGGCCTTGCGCTTCGCTTCGTCCTCGGCGCGGCGGCGCTGCTCTTCCTGGGCGCGCCGCTCGCGATCCGCCTCTTCGGCGCGGCGCGCTTCGTCGGCCCGCTGGCGTTCGACCTCGCGCATGGCGGCGGTCGAGGGTTCGCCGGTGCCGGGCGAGAACCCGCCGCCGAACCAGGCCGCCGATGCGCCGGCAAC
>CAYZSG010000118.1:0-15512 GCA_964481045.1 uncultured Candidatus Odyssella sp.
AGCCGTAGCAGATGTGCACGGCGGTCTTGCATTTGAGGCCCTGGGCGGCCCGCTCCAGCGCCGCGATGCCCCAGTCGCGCACTTCGCCGGGAAACACGTTGAAGGCCGGCTCGTCGAACTGGATCACGTCGGCGCCGCCCGCCTCGAGATCGCGCGCCTCGGCATTGAGCGCCTCGGCGAACGCGAAGGCCAGCTTCTCGCGGCTCTTGTAGTGATCGTCGGCGAGCGTATCGACGATCGTCATCGGCCCGGGCAGCGTGAACTTCACCTGCTTCTTCGTGTGCGCGCGCATGAAGCGCATCTCGTCGCCGTGCACCGGCTTGGTGCGCGAAATCGCCGCCGTCACCACCGGCGCTTCGGCCTTGTAGCGGTTGTTGCGGATGCCGATCGTGCGCTTGTGCGCGAAATCGAGGCCGCCGAGGCCCACGAGGAATCCGTGCACGAAATGGTGCCGCGACTGCTCGCCGTCGGTGACGATGTCGATGCCGGCATCCTCCTGGCGCTTCAGGCACGCAAGCACCGCGTCGCGCTTGCCCTCGGCGAGCACGGCGCCCTCGAGCCGCCACGCGGCCCAGAGCTTCTGCGGCTCCGCGAGCCAGGCGGGCTTCGGCAGGCTGCCGGCGAGGGTGGTTTCGAGCATAACGCTTCCTCCGTTTGCTTTTTCTGTGGGACCGCGGGCCTCCAGGCCCGCTGTTACCGTGGTCGGCACAAAGGGCGCGCCTGGAGGCGCGCGGGCCCAAAGTTTCAACTCCGCTTATCCACGAATCTCGGCGCCTTCACGCTGCTTTCGAATTCGCGCGCGAGCGTTCCGGTCGGCAGCACTTCAACGTCGGGCCGGACTTCGAAGGTGTGGCGCACGGCTTCGGCGACTCTGCCGGAGACGCCGCCCGCGTCGAGCCCGCGCTTCACTTCGATCATGAGGTTAAGGCTCTCGCGGTCCGCGACGGTCACGAGTTCCACCTTGAAGTCGTTCACCTCCGGCATGCGGAAGATGAAGTCTTCGAACTCCGCGTGGTTCATGTTCACGCCGCGGATCTTGAAGAAGCCGGCGGTGCGGTGCGCGTGGCGCATCACGGGGAACACCGAAAACGGGCCGTCGAGCCTCGTCTCGTTGCGGATCGTCACGATGTCGCCCGAGCTCCAGCGCAGGAACGGCGTCGCGTTGTTGATCCAGAGCGGCGTGATCACCATCAGGCCTTCTTGGCCCTCCGGCACCGGCAGGCCCGTCTTCTCATCGACGACCTCGAACAGCGCCTGATCGGTCTGGATGTGGAAGCCCTCGTGCACATGGCTGTCGGCGCCGAGGATGCCGATTTCGGTCATGCCGAAGAGGTCGTTGACATAGGCGCCCCACATACGCTGGAGCTTCTCGCGCTTCGACTTGCTCAGGGCTTCGGCGCCGACGAGGACCTTGCGCACCGGCAGGGACGCGAGATCGACGCCCTGCGCCTCGGCGAGGTTGGCGAGATGCAGGCCATAGCTCGGCATGCCCATCCAGAGCGTCGGTTTCATGCGCTGGATCAGCTCGAGCTGCACCTGCGAGGGCGTATTGGCACCGGAGCCGGCCCAGATGACGCCGACGCCCGAGGGGTTGGCGCTCCGCGCCCAAAGCTGCCCGGCCGGATGCACGCCGAACGGAAACGAGATGTGGCACACGTCGCCGCGTTGGGCACCGGCGCAAATCCAGCAGCGCACGAGCTGGAGCATCATGTGCTCCATGTCCGCGAAGCTGCGCGGATAGTAGAGCGGCACGCCGGTGGCGCCGCCCGAGCGCCAGTACTCGGCGATGTGGCCGGGCGCCGCGATGCAGAATTCGGCCATGAAGCGCTCGGGCGAGAGCTCGCGCAGCGCTGCCTTGTCGAGGATCGGAATCTTCCCCCATTCGGCAGGGTCGTCGAGCCGGTCCTCGCGCACGTGATCGAGCTTGCCGCGATAGAACGGCGCTTTTCTGGCCTGCGCCAGCGCCACGCGCTTGCGATCGCTCTGGATGCGCGCGATCTCCGCCTTCGATCGCGGCAGCTTCAGGTCGAACATCCTCCCTCCGTCCCGTCTTTTTGCGGATCGGTTGGCGCATTTCACCACGCGCGCCGGAACGTGCCAACCGCGCTATCTCCCAACGAATGCCCGCCTTGCGCCCAAGGCGCGCATGCCGTCGCGACGCGGGCCGCGTTGGATTTCGCGCGGCACCCTTTGTAAACCTTCCGCCGGCGATGGTGACGAGCCCGGCTCGTTTCTCCGCAATTCACACTATTGCCGCCGGCGGCAATCGGTCCACGATGGTTTCGGGGCGCTCGTCGGCGAGAGCGCAGGCGCCGGCACCGGGGAGCGTACGACATGCAGCACTTCGCGATCATCGCCATGCCCCGCTCGGGCTCGACGCGGCTTTGCGACATTCTCGGGCGCCATCCCATCGTCGCCTGCCATCTCGAGATCTTCCATCCCGCCGAGGTGCAGGCGCATTTTCGCGACCGCGGCCTCGAAGTGATGGACCCCGTCAAGCGCGATGTGAATCCCAAGCTGTTCCTCGACAAGTTTCTCGCCTTCAACGAGGAGAGCCTCAAAGACAGCCAGAAGCAGCGCCACGGCTTCAAGGTGATGCTCGACCGCAATCAGTTGAGCGCGGTGACGGAGATCGTGGCGCCCGATCCGCGGCTGCGGAAGATCGTCCTTTATCGCGACAATCTGCTGGCCGTTTACGCCTCGGTGGAAATGGCGATGGCGACGGGCCTCTGGCACCGCACGGCGGGCGTGGAGGCGCCGAAAGAGCCCGAGCGCAAGATCGATTTCGATTGGGACCGCTTCTTCGCGATCGCCGGCGAACAGGTGCTGACGCGCCGCGCGGTCGAGGAGGCGATGCATCGCAGCCATCAGCCGTTCCTGCCGATCTCCTACGAGGAGACACTCACCAGGCGCGGCATGGAGCGGGTGTGGAACTTCCTCAACGTTCCGCCCGCCGAAGACGCCGGCATCTACCAGCGCACGTACGAGCGCCCGCTCATCGAGCTGTTCCGCAACCCCGAGCGGGTGACGGTCGCCGTTCGCGCGCTCGGCCGGGCCGAGTGGCTCGAGGGGTGAGCTTTGCGCCCGCTCAAATCGCCTTGGCGCGGCCTTCCCAGTAGGGCTTGCGGATGAGGTTCTTCTGCACCTTGCCGATCGCGGTCTTGGGCAGTGCATCGACGAACTTCACGAGGCGCGGGCGCTTGTGGCGCGCGATGCGCGCGGCCACGAAGTCCGCCAGCGCCTCGGGCGAGACAGTCTGCCCGGCCGCGAGTACCACATGCGCCGCCGGCACCTCGCCCCAATGCGCGTCGGGGATGCCGAACACCGCGCATTCCTTCACCGCCGGGTGCTCGAACAGCGCATTCTCCACCTCGGCGGGATAGATGTTCTCGCCGCCGGCGATAATCATGTCCTTCGCGCGATCGACGAGAAAGAGATAGCCTTCCTCGTCTCGATAGCCGATGTCGCCGGTCTTGAGCCAGCCGTCGGGCGTGAACAGCGCCTTGGTCAGCTCCGGATCGCGATAATAACCGACGCAATTCTGCGGACCCTTCACGCAGAGTTCGCCGGTGGCCGCGGGCCCGCGCGCTTCGTCGGGAATGCGCTTTCCGTCGGGGTCGAAAAACGCCATCTGCGTGCATGCGAACGGAATGCCGTTGCTGGCGGCCTTGTCGCGCACGCGCTCCGGCGGGCGGTAGCAAAGCGCGCCGCCCTCCGACTGGCCGTAATGGTCGAGCATGCGGAGCTTCGGCAGCCTCTCGAGCATGCGCTCGAGCAGCGGCACCGGCATCGGCGCGCCGCCATAGTTCAGAAGCCGCAGCTCCGCGAGGCGCGAGGGCGCGAAAGTGTCCTCGTTCAACACGCCGTTCACCATCGTCGGAACAAGGAAGCCCATCGTCGCGCGCTCGCGCTCGGCGGTGTCGATGAACGCGGCGGGATCCCAGCGCGGCATCAGCACCATCGTGGTGCCGGCCGCGAGCGCGGGCACCAGCCACGAGCCGAGGCCGGCGAGGTGGAACATCGGCGTGCCGAGCACCGCGATGTCGCGCGGCGTCAGCTCGAACGGTTCTTCGACCACCTGCGCGATGATGCTGCGCGCGCCGTGTGTGGCCAGCACGCCCTTGGGGAAGCCCGTGGTGCCGCCGGTGAACGTCACGCAGAATGGAGTTTCCGGCGCGATGCGCGGCTTTGGTGCCCTGTCGCCGGCGCCGGCGTGGAACTGGTCCCAGCTCATTTCGCCGGATTCGAGCGGTCCGGCCGGCGAGCCCATCACCACGATCGTGCGCAGCGTTGGCGTGCGCGGGCGTGCCGCGCGCAGCGCCGCGAGGAAGGAGGCATCCGCGAACACCGCCTCGGCCTCCACCTTGCCGATCACATGCGCGAGGTCGTCGGCGGTGTAGCGGATCGAAAAATGCGCCTGCATTGCGCCGGCGCGCGCGGCGCCGAAATGGAACACCGGATATTCGATGCGATTCGGCGAGAGAATCGCGACCGTGTGGCCCGGCCCGAGCCCGGCCTCGGTCAGCGCGGCGGCGAAGCGCGAGGCGGCGCGATCGAGCTCGGCGAAGGTGATGCCGTGGCCGCCGGCGATCACGGCGGTGCGCTGCGGCCAGCGTCCGGCGGCGCGCGCGAGCAGCTCGGCGAGTGGAAGGGCCTCGGGCAGGGCGGTCATGCGGGGGCGATGCGGGCGAGCAGGTCCATGAGAAGGCGGCGCTCGGCCGCCGAAAGATTGCGGGCAAGTTCCGCCTCGTGGCGCGCGAGACGCGGCTGCATCGCCTTCAGGAACGCCTCGCCCTGGCGCGTGAGCTTCAGCGCGTGCGAGCGGCGGTCGATGGCCGAGGGCGTGCGCGCGACGAGGCCGCGGCCCTCGAGCAGGTCGATCATCGCGACGAGCGTCGAGCGGTCGATGCCCAGAGCCTTGCCGAGCCGGGTCTGGTTGATGCCCAGATTGGCCTCGCACATCAGCAGCACGCCCAACTGGCCGGGGCTGATGCGGTCTTCCGCCATGTGCGCGTTGAAGCTCTGGAACGTGAACACGTCGGCGCGGCGCAGGTAGTAGCCGAGCAGGCCCTCGAGCCGGCCGCGGTTGGGTTCCGCTTCCGCCCGCTCCTCCGCTTCCTCGGCGGCCCGGCTGCGCGCTATCGCCTTTTCGGTCATGATGGCTGCATAGCACATGTTGCTTTGCGGCTCAAATAATTGGTAAAACAGATAATCAGCGACACGAACTAATTGAGGCCGGCGCGTGAGCTTCAAGATCACGATCAAGGGGCGAATCGAGAAGGTGACGGCCGAGATGGGCGAAACCATCCTGGCCGCGGCCCTGCGCGCCGGCGTGCCTTATCCGTGCGGCTGCCGCTCGGGCAATTGCGGCGCCTGCAAGAGCTCGCTGGCCGCGGGCGAGATCGAGATGTCGCCCTATTCCGACTATGCGCTGTCGAAGGCGGAGCGCGATCAAGGATTGATCCTCGCCTGCCGCGCGGTGCCGTGGTCGAATTGCGAGGTGGCGTGGCTCGAGGCCGACGACGTGGCCATGCACCCGATCCGCCACCTCGATTGCGAGGTGATCGAGGTGGGTGCCGCCACGCACGATATCCGCATCGTGCGCCTGGCGATCCTGGCCGGCGGACCGTTCGAGTTCTCGGCCGGGCAATATGCGCAAGTGATCTTCGCGCCGGACCGCGCGGCGACAGCCGCCGGTGACCGCAGGCTGCCGCCGCGCGACTTCTCGATGGCCAACCGGCCCGGCGGCGACACGCTCGAATTCCACATCCGCCTTGTGCCCGGCGGCGCCGTGACGCCCTACGTCGCGGAGACTCTCGCGCCCGGCGAGCGCGTGCGCGTCGTCGGTCCTTATGGCAACGCGTTCTACCGGCCGCGTCATACGGGCCCGATCGTGGCCATCGCCGGCGGCTCGGGCCTCGCGCCGATCAAGAGCATGGTCGAGGAGGCGCTCGCGCGCGGCGCCAAGCAGCCGATCCACCTTTATTTCGGCGTGCGCGGCGAGCGCGACATCTATCTCGAGGCGCATTTCGGCGCGCTGGCGGCGCAGCACCCGAATCTGAAGTTCGTGCCGGTGCTGTCGGAGCCCGAAGGCGCCACGCGGCGGCGCACCGGATTTCTCTCGGAAGCGATCGGGCAGGACTTCCCGGATTTCGACGGCTTCAAGGCCTATCTTGCCGGACCGCCGGTGATGGTCGAAACCTGCACGCAGGTGCTGAAGCGCCGCGGCCTCGCGCGCCAGAACTGCCACGCTGATGCATTCTACACCGAAGCCGACAAGGCGAAGCTGGAAGGCGGAGAATGACCGGATTGCTCGAAGGAAGAGCCGCTATCGTCACCGGCGCCGCGCGCGGCATCGGCCGCGCGATCGCCGAGGGCTTCCTGCGCGAGGGGGCCAAAGTGATCGTCGCCGACAGCGGCACGAGCATCGGCGGCGAGGGCGCTGATCCAACCGTGGCCGAGGCGGCCGTCAAGGCGCTCGGCCCGTCGGCGGTGGCGTGGCCCGACAGCGTCGCGAGTCCGGGCGCGGCCAAGGCGCTCGTCGATCTCGCGCTGCGCCGCTGGGGCGGGCTCGACATCGTCGTCAACAACGCCGCGATCATCCGCGACGCGTTCGTCTTCAAGGGCGATCCGCGCGATTGGGATGCGGTGATCCACACCAACCTCAACGCCGCCTATTATCTCGTGAACGCCGCCACGCCGGCGATGCGCGAGCAGCACAAGGCCGGGCGCCCGAAGCCCGGCGCGGGATATGGCTGGGGCCGTATCGTCAACATCGGCTCCACGGCGGGCCTCTATGGCAATTACGGCCAGGCCGCCTATGCCGCGGCGAAAGCGGGCCTGTTCGCGCTCACGCGCATCGCGGCGATGGAAATGGCGCGCTCGGATACCACCGCGAACTTCGTGCTTCCGTTCGCGCACACGCGCGTCACCGATTCGATCAAGCCCGCCAACGACGCGCAGGCCAGCTACAAGACGCGCGCGATGAAGGTGGAGGCGCGCTACGTCTCCGATCTCGTCACCGCCCTCTGCGCCGATACCGGCCGCAAGGTGAGCGGGCAGGTACTCGGCGTGCGGGGCCGCGAGCTCTTCCTGTTCACGCAGCCGCGCCCCGCCGTGCGCCTCGCGCTCGAAAAGGACGAATGGTCGATCGCGCGGCTCGGCGAAACCTTCGCGCGCGAACTCGCGCCGCTCATGACCGACCTCACGACCGACCTCGAACACTTCAACACCGAACCCCTCGTCTGATGCGAAGAAAGAAAATGAACAGGAGCCGGCGAGTCGGGGAGATGAAATCTTGCGCGCCAAAGGCGCGCAATCCTTTTCCTCCCCGGCTCCCCGGCTCCTGTTCCCTTGCTTGTTTCGCGACGATCACCGCATTCGCAGGAGAGCCGCCATGACCGAAGCTCCGCAGATCGCCACCGCCGAAGCGCTCCGCAGCGCGCCGGAGGAATTCCAGACCGCGTGCAAGAAGATCGTGATCAGCCACGCGATCAACGAGCTCTACGGCAGCCGCGTGTTCGACGAGCCCGCGATCGCGCTGGCACCCACGCCCTACGCGAAGTGGCTCATCTGCCGCGTCGCGATGGAGGAATACGGCCATCATTGGCGCTTCTTCGAGCTGGGGCGCGAGATGGGCATAGCACCCGAGAAGATGCTGCCCGAGAAGACGAACAAGAAGCCGCTCAACATCTTCGCGCTGCCGCTGGAAAGCTGGGAACAGTTCTGCATGATCAAGGCGATCGGCGATCTCGCCGAGATCCTGCAGGTGGAAGACCTCATCCACTGCACGTTCATCCCGCTGCGCAACCTCGCGCGCATGACGATGCCCGAGGAGCGCTTCCACTCCGAATTCGGCGTCGAGATGTGCGAAGACATCATCGCGAAGCAGGGTGCCAAGGCGAAGGCGCAGCTCCAGCGCTACGTCGATCAGCTGTTCCCCGAGATGGCGAAGTTCTTCGGCGGTGCCGACAGCAAGAACAACGCGATCTATCGCAAGTGGGGCATCAAGAAGCGCACCAACGAGGAGATGCGCGCCGACTACATCCGCCGCGCCAAGGAGCTGGTGGAAGGGCGGTTTGGGTTAAAACTGCCGGCGGTGCACTGAGCGTCGGGAGCCATTTCCGAAGCCGGCGCTTTCATCCATAGTCGCACCCGCGCGCGCCGTTGCCGGGGCCTTGGCCCCGCACGCGCGTCAACACGGTTGCGGCGGCACGGCGCGGCATGGCGGGCAAGGACAACGGCGATACGCGAACCAGGCGTCCGCAAGCGGCGCCCGCTGCCGATTCGCCGCGCAACGGGCCGCCGGTAGCGCCCGCAGCCGACGATCCCCCGGCGCTCCCCCTCCCGCCTGAGCGCGAGGCGCCGGGCAGCATGCCGCCTCTGCATTCGGGCTTCCGCGACGCCTATGCGCTGCTCGTCGATCTGCGCGGCTCGCCGAAGACGTGGATCGCGCTGATCCTGGCCTTGGGCGTGCTCGGCGTGATCATCCTCAACATGGTCGCCCAGGTGCGCCTCAACACCTGGCAGGGCGACTTCTTCAACGCGATCGAGAAGAAGGACCTGTCTGGCGTCGGACGCCAGCTCCTCATCTTCCTGCCGATCGCCGGCGTGCTGCTCTGCCTCGTCGTCGGGCAGACCTGGATGCACGAGATGCTGAAGTTGCGCATCCGGGCGACGGTCACGAAGCGCCTGCTCGACGTGTGGCTCGCGCCGCGCCGCGCCTATCGCCTCGGCGTCACGTCGCCGCTCGGCGTCAATCCCGATCAGCGCATGCAGGAAGACGTGCGGCATCTCGCCGAGCTCACCGCCGATCTCGGCATCGGCTTCGTGCATCACGTGCTGCTGCTCGGCACGTTCGTGGGCGTGCTCTGGGTGCTGTCGTCGGGCATCGCGATTCCGGTCGGCGGCGGCGATTCGGTCGTGATCCCGGGCTACATGGTGTGGGCGGCTCTCCTCTATGCCGGCGCCGGCTCGTGGCTCGCCTGGCGCGTCGGCCGGCCGCTGATCCGGCTGCACGTGCAGCGCTACGAGAAGGAGGCCGAGTTCCGCTTCGGCCTCGTGCGCGTCAGCGAAAGCGCCGAGGCGGTGGCGCTCTACGGCGGCGAGCGCGACGAGCGGCGCTACATCGACCGGACGTTCGACGGCGTGCTGCTGGCCATGCGGCGCGTCGTGTTCGCGGTCGCGCGCCTCACCTGGATCACGTCGGGCTATGGCTGGATCGCGATCGTGGTGCCGACCGTGGTGGCGCTGCCCGGCTATTTCTACGGCGGGCTCACGCTCGGCGGCCTGATGATGGTCGTGGGCGCGTTCAACCAGGTGCAGCAGGCGTTGCGCTGGTTCGTCGACAATTACGCGCGGATCGCGGACTGGCGCGCGTCACTGCATCGCGTCGTCATCTTCGACGAGGCCTTGAAGGCGCTCGACGACGAAGAGCAGACCGATACCCGCATCGAGATCCGCCCGCATCCCAACGGATGCCTCGCGTTCCGCAACGTCAGCGTCCTTCTCTCCGACGGCCGCGTGCTGATCAAGGAGGCGAACACCGAGATCGGTCCCGGCGCCCGCGTGCTCATCGTCGGCGAATCGGGCTCCGGGAAGAGCACGCTGTTCCGCGCCGTTGCCGGCCTCTGGCCGTGGGGCAGCGGCACGATCCTGCTGCCCCCGCGCGAGCAGATGATGTTCCTGCCGCAGAAGCCCTATCTGCCGCTCGGCACGCTGCGCACGGCGCTTGCCTATCCGTCGGCGCCCGATGCGTTCGCCGACGAGGCGCTGCGCGGGGCGCTCGAGCGCGTCCACCTCCCCGAATTCGCGGCGATGCTCGACCGCGAGGAGCGCTGGGACCGCCTCATGTCGGTGGGCGAGCAGCAGCGCCTCGCCTTCGCGCGCGTGCTGCTGCAGAAGCCAAGCTGGATCTTCCTCGACGAGGCGACGGCGGCGCTCGACGACGACAACCAGGCGCGCGTGATGTCGATTTTCGACGACGAGCTCAAGGGGGCCACGCTGGTCAGCATCGGCCACCGCGCCGGGCTCGAGCGCTATCACACGCGCACGCTCGAGCTGGCCGAATCGCACGGCGAGAAGCTCGCCTTGCGCACGCGCGAGCCGAAGCGTCCGCAAAGCCGCCTGTTCCGCCGCCTGCGCACGATGCTTCCCGGCCGCACGCGGAAAGACGAATCCGGCCCGGCGCGATAGCGGCGGCCGGCCCCCGCGGGAGCCGGCCGACCGCTGCATTCGCGGGATCGGCGTCAGTCCTTGGTCGTGCAGACCGAGGCGCCATCGGAGGTGTGGCTGACCGTGCCGCCGGTATCGGTGCACAGCGTCTCGAACACGCTGCAATTCGAGTAGCACTTGTACTTCTTCCGCACGATGTTCGGCTTCTGCTCGGTGGTGAGCTGGGCCGGACGCGGGGGATGCTTCGGCGCCGTCGTCTGCTGCTTCGGCATGGACGGCGCGGTGCCGGGCGCGCCGGTCTGTGCGTGGGCGGAGGTCGCGGCGACGGCGAATACGGCGGCGATGATCAGGCTCTTCACGGGGGTTCTCCTGCTGCTCTTCGAGACGCGGGCGCGCATCTCGATCCGCCGCCGAGAAGACCAGAAACTCCCCGCAGCGGCTGTGACGCCGCTTGCCCGGCGCAAACCGGTTCGGATTGCCGGGGCGGCGGCCAGGCGCGGAGCGCGCGCTCGCCGTCCCGCCGCGGCCATCATCGCTTTCAGTGGAGGATCAAGCGCCTGCGGCCCGCCTCGATGCGCGCCGGCCGATGAATCCGCCGCGTCGCCGCTCGCGCCCGGTCCGGCAACTCAAAGCAGCGCGAGCTGCTCTTCCACCGCCACCAGCAGCCAGCGGCCGGAAGCGAAAATCCGTTGCTTGGCCGCGAAGGCATGGCGCGCCGGGTCCGCGCCGGCCAGCAGCACCAGCGCGTACTCTCCGGCGGTGCGCGCGGCGGCGCCGGCCGCCACGCGCATCAAGGCTTCGTCGCTGTGCCCGTGCTCGGGAAAGATGCGCCGCGCCGCCGCCATTGCGGCGTCGCTGGCCGCCAGCATCGCGCGGTTGACGGCTTCGTTGGCGGCCGCGTCGCCGAGCGCGGCCGCGGCGGCGCGCGTCAGCGCCGCGGCGGCATCCGCCTCGGCGCGGCGCCAATCCGGCATTTCCTCGTCGCGCTTCAGCACGCCGCCGGCCGCGCCGAGATCGTGCAGCCACACCTGCACCGCGCGGCGGAAACCGAGCTTCACGCAATAGTCGGCAGCGCGGCGGCGGTCGGCGTCGCTCGGCTTGTCGCCGAGATGCGCGAACCACTTCGTCTCCGCGAACTCCGCCGCGAGATCGGACACGATCAGCCGCGCGGGATCGGTCATGCCCGCGCCGCGCCGCGCAGGCGCCTGTCGAGGTTGGATTGCACGCTTTGCCCCGCAACGATCATGGGTTCTGGATCGCCCCTCTTGGCGCGAACCTTAACCCGTCGCGGGCGCGACTGTCATTCCGTCACGAATGCGGAGGCGCCTTGCCGATTCGAACGCGAATTTGTACGGGCTGCACTCAGTGCGGGGCCGAGATCGGCTCGTTGCCGCGCTGCTCGCGCCAGAGGCCGAGCTTCTTGTGCACCGGACGGTCCGAGAAGCTGAACAGCACCGCGTCCGCGTCCGCCTCGTGGTAATGCGGCATCCACGAGGGCACGATGAACACGTCCTTGGGCTTCCACTCGAAGCTTTGCCCGGCGATCACGGTGCGGCCCTTGCCCTCCACCGGCGAATAGACCGTGCCGTCGGTCGAACGGTACGCGACCGTTTTGAAGCCCTTCGGCAGAAGCTGCATGAACGTGCCGATCGTCGGCATCGCGAAATCGCCGGTCGTCGGATCGATGTACTGCACCTTCAGGCCGTGGCACGGATCCCACTGCTCGTACTTGCGCATCTTCTCGAGCGTCTCGCGCGTCTTCGCATAGGGATAGTTGAAGATCGGCGAGCATTTGCCCTGCTTCTCGTAGCCGAGCGGAACCACGTTGCCGCCATACATGTCGGGCGAATAATTCACCGGGCGCGCGAGCGGCTGCTCGTCCTTCGGGAAGTGCTCAAGGAAGCTCGTATCCAGCACGTTCACGAGCGGCACGTCGAGCCCGTCCATCCACACCATCGGCTTGTCGCTCTCGTTGCCGTGGTCGTGCCACGTCCAGGGCGGCGTGATCACGAAGTCGCCCTCGGACATGATCGTCTTCTCGCCGTCCACGGCGGTGTAGGCGCCCTTGCCCTCGATGATGAAGCGCAGCGCGGAGGCGGCGTGGCGGTGCGCCGGCGCGATCTCGCCGGGCAGGATGAGCTGCAGGCCCGCATAGAGCGAATGCGTGATGCGCGACTGGCCGCGCAAGCCCGGGTTCTCGAGAATGAGAACGCGCCGCTCGGCTTCCTTGGCGGTGATCAGGCGGCCAGCATCCATCACATGCGGCCGCACCTCGTCGTAGCGCCAGATATACGGCTTCGCCGGCGTCACCGGCTCCTTGGTGACGAGGCTCGCGAGCACTTCCCAAAGCGGGGTCATGCTCGATTTGTCGATCGTCTTGTAGAACTGCTCGCGCTGCGGATTGCGGGCGGGTGTGTCGTCCATGGCGATCCTCCTGGCCTCCCTGATCTAGGGGGCGGTGCGGCGGCCGCCAATGGCGCAACGCGGCCAGCTTCTCATCTCAGATTATCAGTATACGGATGAATTGTCACGGGCGAAAATCGCCCCGTGCGGTTCGTGTTTCCGCGGTGCTAGTCGTTCGCGAGAATCAGGTTCCGCACCAGCGGATAGATCTGGCTCTGCCACTTCCGCCCGCTGAACACGCCGTAGTGGCCGGCGCCGGGCTGCAGATGGTGTCGCTTCTTGTAGGGGCGAATGCCGGTGCAGAGCTCGTGCGCGGCGAGGGTCTGGCCCACCGCGCAAATGTCGTCGCGCTCGCCTTCGACCGTGAAGAGGGCGGTGCGCTTGATCGCGCCCGGATCAACGCGCTTTCCGCGCCAGTCGAGCTTGCCCTCGGCCAGCCGCGCTTCCTGGAAAACCATGCGCACGGTCTCGAGATAGAATTCGGCAGGGAGATCGAGCACGGCGAAATATTCGTCGTAGAACGTCTTGATCGCCTCGGCCTTGGCCATGTCGCCGTTGGCGAGATGCTCGAACAGGTCGATATGCGCCTGCAGATGCCGCTCGTAGTTCATGCTCATGAACGCGGCGAGCTGCACGAAGCCGGGATAGACTCGCCGCGAAGCGCCCTTGAAGCCCCACGGCACCGTCGCGATCAGGTTGCGCTCGAACCAGGTAATCGGCCGCTCGGTGGCGAGCCGGTTGACGGTGGTGGGGTTCACGCGCGTGTCGATCGGCCCGGCCATCAGGGTCATCGTGCGTGGCAGCGCGCGGTGCTTTGCCTCCGACATGATCGCGACGGCGGCCAGCGCCTGAACGCAGGGCTGGCACACGGCGATGATGTGCGCGCCCGGGCCGATCGCATCGAGGAACCCGATCAGGTGCTCGACATACTCGTCGAAGCCGAAGCGCCCTGCGGCGCGCGGAACCTCGCGCGCATTGTGCCAATCGGTGATGTAGACGTCGTGCTCGGGCAGCAGTGTCTCAACGGTGTTGCGCAGCAGGGTCGCGAAATGGCCCGAAAGCGGCGCCACCAGAAGCACGCGCGGCTGCGGCGCCGATACATCCTTGGCGAAGCGCAGCAAGGTGCCGAACGGCGTCGTCTTCGCGGCTTCCTCGCGCACCGGCAGCGTCTCGTTGCCGATGCGCACGCTCTCGATGCCGAAAGCCGGACGATGATGCGTCAGGCGCGACCGGGCGAGCAGCTCATAGGCCGCGGCGAGGTTCGCGATCGTCTGCCCGCGCGCCGCGCGCTGCCCGGCCACGGCGGCCAGCGCCACCTGCGCCAGCGCCCGCACGGGGGTCATGATGTCGGCCTGAAGCTGGTATGCGTGATAAAGCATGCGCCCGTTTTCGGCTCGATTATTGCAAGGTCGTTGGGCACGCATTCCGGGGACGGCCAGAAGCCCGCCCGAAGTCCAAGAAAGGTGCCCATGGCAAAGGCAACGCTCACAATCAGTAGCAAGAACTATTCCTCTTGGTCCCTGCGCGGCTGGCTGATGTGCCGGATGGCCGGAATCGACTTCGAGGAGAAGGTGATGCCGGCCGACGATCCCTCGACGCGGGCCGAGCTGTTGCTGCTCTCGCCGTCATTTCTTGTGCCGGCGCTGACCTATGACGGCGTGCAGGTGTGGGACACCTTGGCGATCGGCGGCTTCCTCAACGAGATCAAGCCCGAGGCCGGCTTTTATCCGACCGACCAGAAGGCGCGCGCCCATTGCCGCTCGATCTCGGGCGAGATGCATTCGGGCTTCGCCAATCTGCGCGCCGCGCTGCCGATGAACCTCAAGGCGCACTATCCGGGCTTCAAGATCTGGGCCGGTGCCCAGGCCGATATCGACCGCGTCACGGCGATCTGGCGCGAATGCCTCGAAACCTACGGCGGGCCTTATCTCTTCGGTCCCACGCTCACCATGGCCGATGCGATGTATGCGCCGGTCTGCGCGCGTTTCTCCACCTACGGCGTGGCGCTCGATCCTGCCTGTGCGGCCTATTCCGCGCGGATTCTCGCCTGGCCCGCGATGCAGGAATGGATCGCCGCCGCGAAGCAGGAGCCCGACGATATCGAGGAGCTGGAGGTGGAGTTCTAGCCCTTCATTCCTTGCCGATCAGCTTCAGCACGTGCGGGAGAATGCGCGTGACGATGACGTCGACACCCTTCGCATTCGGGTGGATGCCGTCGGGTTGATTCAACGAAGGATCGGCGGCGACGCCGTCGAGGAAGAACGGGTAGAATGCCACGCCGTGCTTCCGCGCGAGATCGGGATAGAGCGCGTTGAAAGCCTTGCCGTAGTCGGGTCCCATATTGGGCGGGGCATACATGCCCGCGAAGAGCGCCGGCACGCCATTCGCCTTCAACTTGGTCAGGATCGCATCGAGATTGGCGCGGGTTTGGGCAGGATCGAGTCCGCGCAGCCCGTCATTGGCGCCAAGTTCCACGATCGCGAAACCCGGCTTCGGGTCGAGCGCCCAATCGAGCCGCGCAAGGCCGCCCGCCGAGGTGTCGCCCGAAAGGCCGGCGTTCACGATGCGCGCGTTGATGCCCTTCGCCTTAAGCGCCGCTTCGAGCTTGGCCGTGAAGCCGTCGCGGCTGCCGAGGCCGAATCCGGCCACGAGGCTGTCGCCAAAAGCGAGGATCGTCAGAGGCTTGCCCTCGGCAGCGACGGAGCCCGGCCGCAGCGCCGTCAAGATAAGAAGAAGTGCCAGCGCGCGTCCGGCCCACGATACGAATCCTGCCATGTTCGCGCCCCGATCTCCTTGTTGGTTGCCCTATAGCTAGATGCTACACGCTTCCCGGTCCATGATCCGTCTCCGCGGCGTCCATCTCACCCTCGATAGCCTGGCCGGTCCCGTGCACATCCTGCGCGGGATCGACCTCGACGTGGCCGATGGCGAAACCG
>CAYZSG010000119.1:0-15436 GCA_964481045.1 uncultured Candidatus Odyssella sp.
ATCAACGCCGTGCCGCAATCGCTGCGCGACGGCGCCTATGGCCTCGGCGCCACGCGCTCGGAAACGGTCCGCAACGTCGTGATCCCGGCGGCGCTGCCCGGCATCGTCGGCGCGCTGCTGCTCGGCGTCTCGCGCGCCGTCGGCGAAACCATGATCGTGGTGATGGCGGCCGGCCTCAGCGCCAACCTCACCGCCAATCCGCTCGACAACGTCACGACCGTCACGGTGCAGATCGTGACCTTGCTGGTGGGCGATCAGGAATTCGACAGCGCCAAGACGCTCTCGGCCTTCGCGCTCGGCCTCGTGCTGTTCGTGGTCACGCTCGGGCTCAACATCATCGCGCTCCGCGTGGTGCAGAAATACCGGGAAAAGTATGACTGACGCGCGCGCCGCCTTCATCCCGTCGGAGCGCCAGCGCGATCTGGTCGCGCGCGGCATCCGCCGCCGCCGCCGCGCCGAGCGGCGCTTCCAGATCTACGGCATCGCCGCGATCGTGTTCGCCGTGTCCATGCTCGGCCTGCTGCTCGTCTCGGTCGTGGGGCAGGGCTGGACGGCGTTCCTGCAAACCAGCATCACGATCGAAGTCGCGCTGCCGAAAGACGAGATCGACCCCGACGGCAAGGGCGCCGAGGCGATCCGCGACGCGAATTTCCAGGCGTTCATCGAAGACGCGCTGTTCAAGAGGCTCGGCGTGCAGAACCGCGACGACGAGCGCCTCGCTGCGCGCATGATCAGCGCGGGATCCGACACGGTCCTGCGCAATCTCGTGCTCGCGCAGCCCGATCTCGTCGGGAAATCGGCCACGATCGTCGTGCCGGCCAATTCCGACATCGACATGGCCTGGAAGGGCCACATCCGCCGCAGCACGCCCGAGGCGGACCGGCAGGTGAAGGACAAGCAGTTCCAGTGGATCGATGCGCTCGAGAAAGCCGGCGCGATCCACACCGGCTTCAACTGGCGCTTCTTCTCGCTCGGCGATTCGAACGAGCCGGAGCTCGCCGGCATCCTGGGCGCGCTCACCGGCTCGGCCTACACGATGCTGGTCACGCTGCTGCTGTGCTTCCCGATCGGCGTGGCCGCCGCGATCTACCTCGAGGAATACGCGCCCAAGAACCGGGTCACCGACCTCATCGAGGTGAACATCAACAACCTCGCCGCGGTGCCTTCGATCGTGTTCGGCCTGCTCGGCCTCGCCGTGTTTTTGAATTTCTTCGGCCTGCCGCGCTCGGCGCCCTTGGTGGGCGGCATGGTGCTGAGCCTCCTCGTGCTGCCCACGATCATCATCGCCACGCGCGCGTCGTTCAAATCGGTACCGCCCTCCATCCGCGAGGCGGCCTACGGCCTCGGCGCCTCGAAGATGCAGGTGATCACGCATCACGTGCTGCCGCTCGCGATGCCCGGCATCCTCACCGGCACGATCATCGGCATGGCGCACGCGCTCGGCGAAACCGCGCCGCTCCTGATGATCGGCATGAAGGCGTTCATCGCCGCGCCGCCGGTCTCGCCGCTCGATCCCGCCACGGCGTTGCCGGCGCAGGTGTTCATCTGGGCCGACAAGCCCGAGCGCGGGTTCCAGGAAAAGACTGCGGCCGCGATCCTGGTGCTGCTCGTCTTCCTCGTGATGATGAACGCGTTCGCCGTCTATCTCCGCCGCAAGTTTGAACGCCGCTGGTAAGGGGTGCATCATGGATACCGTCCCGCCCGTCGTCCCCGCCGCAATCGCAGCCGAAGCCATGGTGCTCGCCAACACGCCGAAACTCGTCGCGCGCCGCGTCAACGTCTTCTACGGCGCCAAACAGGCGCTGTTCGACGTCGATATCGACATCCTGCCGAACCAGATCACGGCCTTCATCGGCCCATCGGGCTGCGGCAAGTCCACGTTCCTGCGCTGCTTCAACCGCATGAACGACACGATCGACATCTGCCGCGTGACGGGCGATCTCCGTCTCGACGGCGACGACATTTATTCGCGCGACATCGACGTGGTCCAGCTGCGCGCGCGCGTGGGCATGGTTTTCCAGAAGCCGAACCCGTTCCCGAAGTCCATCGCCGAGAACGTCGCCTACGGCCCCAAGATCCACGGCCTCGTCTCGAGCAAGAGCGAAATCGAAGGCATCGTGCAGACCAGCCTCGAGCGGGCGGGCCTCTGGAACGAGGTGAAAGACCGGCTCAACGAGCCCGGCACGGGCCTTTCGGGCGGCCAGCAGCAACGCCTGTGCATCGCACGCGCGATCGCGGTCAGCCCCGAGGTGATCCTCATGGACGAGCCCTGCTCGGCGCTCGACCCGATCGCCACCGCCAAGATCGAGGAGCTGATGGACGAGCTGCGCCAGCAATACACGCTGATCATCGTCACGCATTCGATGCAGCAGGCCGCGCGCGTCTCGCAGAAAACCGCGTTCTTCCACCTCGGCAAACTGATCGAATACGGCGACACCGAGCAGATCTTCACCGCGCCCAAGGACGAGAAGACCCAGGGCTACATCACCGGCCGGTTCGGCTGAGCGCGCAGGAAAGCGAGACCATGCAACAGCAACACATCGTCAAATCCTTCGACGACGAGCTGCGCCAGCTGCACCTCGTCATCGCACGCATGGGCGGCCTCGCCGAGGAGCAGCTCGCGAACGCGCTGTCCGCGATTTCGGAGCAGGACAGCTCGCTCGCGTTGCGCACCGTGCAGTCCGACGTGAAGGTCGACGATCTCGAGCGCGACGCCGATGCGCAGGTGATCCGCCTGCTCGCGCTGCGCCAGCCGATGGCCAACGACCTCCGCCTGATCCTCGCCGCGCTCAAGATCGCGGCCGCGATCGAGCGCATCGCGGACTACGCGAAGAACGTCGCCAAGCGCGCGATCGCGCTCAACGAGCTGCCCTCGGTGCAGCCGGTGCACAGCATCCCGCGCATCGGCCGCGCCGCCATCGCGATGCTGAAAGACGTGCTCGACGCCTATAACGCCAACGACGCCGAGAAGGCGCTCGAGGTGTGGAACCGCGACGAGACGCTCGACGATCTCTACAACAGCCTGTTCCGCGAATTGCTCACCTACATGATGGAGGATGCGCGCAACATCACGCCGTGCACGCATCTGCTCTTCATCGCCAAGAACCTCGAGCGCATCGGCGATCACTGCACCAACATCGCCGAGAACGTGTACTTCCTCGTCACCGGCCGCATGCCGGGCGGCGAGCGCCCCAAGGGCGGAAAGGACGATTTGAATGTTGTCGCCCCCGTCAAGCAAACGCCGCACTGAAAGCCCGGCCGCGGCGGCGGCGGACCGCGCGGCGATGAAGCCGTTCATCCTCATCGTCGAGGACGAGCAGGCGCTCGTCACCTTGCTGCGCTACAATTTCGAGGCGGCCGGCTACGAGGTGGCGACCGCGCTCGACGGCGACGAGGCGCTGATGGCGATCGCCGAGCGCCGGCCCGATCTCATCGTGCTCGACTGGATGCTGCCGTCGATCTCGGGGCTCGAGGTCTGCCGCCAGGTGCGCCGCAAGGCCGAGACGCGCGACGTGCCGGTGATCATGCTCACCGCGCGCGGGGAAGAGGCCGATCGCGTGCGCGGCCTCGACAGCGGCGCCGACGACTACGTCACGAAGCCGTTCTCGCCCACCGAGCTGGTGGCGCGCGTTCGCGCGGTGCTGCGCCGCGCGCGGCCGTCGACGGCCGAGGAGGCGCTCGATTATTCCGGCATCCACATGGATCTCGCCGCCCACCGCGTCACGCGCAGCGGCCGCGCGATCCATCTGGGCCCCACCGAGTTCCGCCTGCTGCGCCATTTCCTCGAGCATCCCGGCCGCGTTTTCGCGCGCGAGCAATTGCTCGATGCCGTCTGGGGCCACGACGTCTATGTCGAGCCGCGTACGGTGGATGTGCACATCCGCCGCCTGCGCAAGGCCATCAACGGCGACGGCGAGCCCGATGTGATCCGCACCGTGCGCTCGGCCGGCTACGCGCTGGACGTGAACGAGCCCTGACAGGCGAGCGCGCGCGGCGACGACGCTCGAGGCCTCACGGCGGTGCCGACGGCGCGCCTGGCCCCAGCGCCATCCGCACCTTCTGGGCGAGATCGCGCCGCCGATAGGGCTTTCCGATGAATGGCGTTCCCGGCTGTAGCCGCGCACCCTGGTCCAGCGACCGCTCCGAGTAGCCGGAGGTGAGGAGGGTCTTCAGCTTCGGCCTGAGGCCGCGCGCTTCGGCCGCGAGCTCCAGGCCGCCCGTTCCACCGGGCATCACGACATCGGTGAACATGAGATCGATATGGAGGGCCTCATTCGCGAGCATCGCGCGCGCCTGCACGCCGTCCGCCGCTTCCACCACGCGGTAGCCGAGCTGCTCGAGGTGTGAACGCGCGAGAGTGCGAACGTCGGTATCGTCCTCGACGACAAGAATGGTCTCGCCGCCGCGCGGCGGCTCGGCCGATACGGCGGGTGAGTCCGCTGCGCGCCCTTCCTCGGCCACGGCGCGCGGAAGATAAATGCGCACCGTCGTGCCCAGGCCCGGCTCGCTGTAAATCTTGGCGTGACCGCGCGACTGCTTTGCGAATCCGTAGATCATGCTGAGGCCGAGGCCGGTGCCCTTACCCGGTGCCTTGGTCGTGAAGAACGGTTCGAAGGCGCGCTCGGCCACCTCGCGAGTCATGCCCGTCCCGGTATCGCTCACGGCGAACATCACATAGTCGCCCGGCCCCCCTCGGCATTCGACGCGGCGTAGTGGTCGTCGAGCTTCACGTTCGCGGTTTCGATCGTAAGCCGGCCGCCGCCGGGCATCGCGTCGCGGGCATTGATCGTCAAGTTCAGCAGCGCGTTCTCGGTCTGGCTCTTGTCGGCGAATGCCCGCCATAAGCCGTCGGCCACCCGCACTTCGATATCGATCGTGGCGCCCAGCGTCCGGCGCAGCAGATCTTCCATGCCCGTGACCAGAACGTTGAGATCCAGGGCGGCCGGCTCGAGCGCCTGCCGGCGCGAAAACGCGAGCAGGCGTTGCGTCAGCGCGGCGCCGCGCTCGGCGGCGCCCATCGCCGATTCGAGCCGCGCGCGCTCTTTGCCCGTGCTGCGCTCGATGATGGAATCCAGGCTGCCGATGATGACGGTGAGCAGATTGTTGAAATCGTGGGCGACGCCGCCCGTCAGTTGACCCACGGCTTCCATTTTCTGCGACTGGCGCAGCGCGGCTTCGGTCTTCTTCCGCTCCGAAACGTCGCGAATGAACCCTCCGAACGCCCATTCGTCGCGGACGCGAACCGGCGTTGCGATCAGTTCGACGGGAATTTCCGTCCCATCGCGCCGCCGGGCGATCAGTTCGTTGCGCCGGTTCAGCATCGGCCCCTGCTCGGTCGCAAGGAAGCGCGCCAGTCCGTGTTCGTGCGAATCGCGGGCCGTGGGCGGAATGATCGTTTCCGCGATCGTCAGGCCCAGCGCCTCGGCGCGCGGCCACCCGAACATCCGCTCCGCCTGCGGATTCCATTCGATGATCCGCCCGCGCGAGTCCATCAGCACGAAAGCGTCGAGCGCGCCTTCGATCACCGCCGTGCGAATGCGTTGCTGGGCGATGCGCGCTTCCTCCAGCGCGGAGACGTGGCGGCTGGTTACCCAGATAACGGCGGTGAGCAGCGCGACGGTCGCGATCGCGAAAATCGCGAGCGCGAGCCGGATTCCGTACATTTCGTCAACGGCCAGGGCGAGGATCGCGCAGCCAATCGCCGGTATCGGCACGAGCACGACGGGCAGCGTGCGGCGGGCAAAGGCGCTCCCGGCGTCTCCGCCGCGCAACAGCGCTACGAGCCCGAGATGGGGCCGCGCCGCCAGCATTCCGGCGAACAGAACGATGAAGCCGAGAACGGTGTGAAACGCGATCGCGGTGAACGGCAGCGGGCGGTAAAGGACGGGTGCTCCAAACAAGTATCCCATCAACGCCAGGAATGCGATGGCGAGGCCCAGCAGCGCGACGAAACTGAAGATCAACGAAGCGCGTCGCGACGTTTTCCGCGAAGCGGCGTATGCGACGCCGAAAAGCGCAAAGTTCAGCGCCGCTACAGCCGACATGCGGCCGCGATATTCCTCCGCGCCGACGTCGCGCACGACGATCTCGTCGATGCCGAGCCGAAAATCGAAGACGTACTCCGCCAGCGTCGCGACTCCGATCGCGGCCGCGGCCGCCGCCGCGAAGCCGCCCGGTGCCCGCATCTTCGCCTGCAGCGAAGCCGCCCACAGCGCGACACCGCTCAGCACAAACGAGAGGGCCGTGTTGAACTTCATCGTCGCCGCGCCAATGCCGACAGATTTAAGCGCAGCGATGTCGATGAACCACGCGGCGATGACGGCGCCGCCGAGCGCAATGACCGCGGCCGCGGCCCATCGCGCCGGCGCGGTTTCGGCCGGTCCGCCCCAGGCCCATATGGGTTTCATTGTAGTGTCGCTCCCAGCCCTGGTCCTTGCGCTCGCGTCAGGGCGTGGACTTCTCGCCCAAGCCTAGTGCGGATATCAGTCGAGCACAGCGTTGATCCCAACACCATTGGTCAAGCGGCAGATATTTCTGGATAGCGGATGCCGATGTGCGATCTATCGTTAGTAGTTGAAATAATGTGCTTGAAAAGTGATATTGCGTCGCAGCACGAACCGATTGACGGTTGTCGCTGACGATTGATACAAATCGTCAGTTTTCTAGTCAGCAAACCCCCAGCATGTCATCCCGGCGCCCGCAAAGCACCGACAAGACGATTGCGCGCATCCTCGATGCGGCCGCGGAGCAATTCCGGCGCATGGGCTACGCCAAAACGGCTGTAGCCGATATCGCGCGTGCGCTCGGCATGTCGCCGGCCAACATCTACCGCTTTTTCGCCTCCAAGGCTGCGATCAACGAGGCGATCTGCGAGAAGCACTTCGCCGAGGTGCACGTCATCCTGCGCGCGGTGATGATCGAGGACCGCCCGGCGGCCGAACGGCTCGAGCGCTTCATCGTCGAACTGCACCGCTATAACAAGACGCGCTGCGTCTCCGAGCGCCGCCTCCACGAGATGGTGGCGGCCGGAATGGAAGAGAACTGGGCCGCCGTCGAGCGCCACATCGCGGCGATACACGAGATGGTCACCGCACTCGTGGCCGACGGGGTCGCGCGCGGCGAATTCGCGCCCGGCGTCGAGCCGATGGACGCCGCCAACGCGGTGTGCACGGCCTGCACCGGCGTGCTGCATCCGGCGCTGATCGCGCAATTCGCGCACAAGGATCTCGAAGAGGATGCAAGGCGAGTCGTGCGCTACCTGATCGCGGCGCTCGCGAATCCGAAGCGCGCCGACTGAAGAAAAGTAGCCGGCGCAGCAGCGCCGGACCGATCGACAGAAGCGGCGACCAAAAAAGACCGGAAACGACGGTTCACCCGAACCAACGAGGGATCAAGTGAGCGACCCCCAGTCGAGGATCAAGGCGCCCCGCCAGCGCGTGAAGAAGCGCTGGTACGTCATCACCATCGTCGCCCTCGTCATTTTGTTCGGCGGGTTGGCGGCATTCAACTACGTGCTCAAGCCGATGTTCATCGCCGGCTTCGTGGCCAAGCTCCAGGCGCAGCCGCCGGTGCCGGTCACCACGGTGCTCGCCAAGGCGGACACCTGGCGCGGCGAATTGCCGGCCATCGGCACGATCGAGGCGCAGCGCGGTGTCACGCTCGCGCCGCAGATTGCGGGCCGCGTCGACTCGATCCTGTTCGAATCGGGCAAATGGGTGAAGGCCGGCGAGACGATCCTGAAGCTCGACGATTCCACCGAGCGCGCGCAGCTCCAGGCGGCCACGGCCGACATGCGCCTGAAAGAGCTCAACCTCATCCGCGCGCGCGAGCTGGCCGAGCGCGGCAACATGGCCCAGGCCAATCTCGACACGGCGATTGCGCAGCGCGATCAGTCCGCGGCGCAGGTGGAGCTGATCCGCGCGCAGATCAACCAGAAAACCATCGTGGCGCCGTTCGCCGGGCGGCTCGGCATCCGTCAGGTCAATCTCGGCCAATATCTCGCGGCGGGCGCGGCCATCGTCACGCTCCAGTCGGTCGATCCGATCTTCGTGAACTTCACGCTGCCCGAGCGCGAAATCCCGCGCCTCAAAGTGGATCAGGAGGTGACGGCCACGGTCGAGGGCCTCAAGGGCCACATCTTCACGGGCAAGATCACGTCGCTCGACGCGAAGGTTGACGAGGCCACGCGCAACCTGCTCGTCCAGGCCACGGTGGCGAACAAGGACGGCCTGCTCGTGCCCGGCCAGTTCGCGCGCCTCACCGTGAAGCTCTCCGAAGAGCGCACCGTCGTCACGGTGCCCGAAACGGCCGTCTCGTTCAGCCTCTACGGCGATTCGGTCCATGTCGTCGTCGAGAAGAAAGACAAGGACGGCAAGCCGGTGATGGGCGCCGACGGCAAGCCGCAGCTCACCGCCGAGCGCCGCTTCGTGCGCGTCAGCGAGCGGCGCGCGGGCCAGGTCGGCCTCTCCGAAGGCGTCAAGGACGGCGAGCGCGTCGTCACCTCGGGCCAGACGCGCCTTCAGCCCGGCGGCACGGTGAGCATCGACGATCGCCCGGCGCTCGTCCCGCCGGCGCAGAGGCCGAAGCCATGAGCGGCTCGGGTCTCTCCGCAGTGGCGGACGGCGCGCGCCGCGCCTTCACCGACATCTTCATCAAGCGCCCCGTCCTCTCGACGGTGGTGAGCCTGCTCATCCTGCTGCTCGGCATCCAGGCGTTCTTCTCGCTGCCGATCCGCCAGTATCCGAAGCTCACCAACACCACGATCGAGATCACGACCACCTATCCCGGCGCCAACGCCGACCTGATGCAGGGCTTCGTCACGATTCCGATCCAGCAGGCGGTCGCGAGCACGGAAGGCATCGACTACATCGCCTCGTCGAGCACGCAGGGCACGAGTTCGGTGAAGCTCACGCTGCGCCTGAACGCCGACGGCGACAAGGCGCTCACCGAGGTGCTGGCGAAGACCAACCAGGTGCGCAACGTGCTGCCGCGCGCGGCCAACGATCCCATCGTCGTCAAGACGACGGGCGACGCGTTCGCGCTGATGTATATCGGCTTCAACAGCGACGTCCTCACCGAGGCGCAGATCACCGACTATCTCGTGCGCGTGATTCAGCCGCGGCTCCAGACCGTCGACGGCGTCTCGCAGGCGCAGATCCTGGGCGGCCAGAACTTCGCGATGCGCATCTGGCTCGATCCGGCCAAGATGGCGGCGCTCGGTGTCACCGCCACCGACATCCAGAACGCGCTCGCGGCCAACAACTTCACCTCCGCGCCGGGCGAGGTGAAGGGCGATTTCATCCGCGTCACGATCAACGCCGACACGAGCCCCTCGAGCGTGTCCGGATTCGAGCAGCTCGTCGTGCTCGCCAAGGGCAAGAGCCTCATCCGCCTGCGCGACGTGGCCACGGTTGAGCTCGGGCCGCAAAGCGTCGTCTCGTCCTCGATGTTCAACGGCTTGAAGGCCGTGTTCGTCGGCGTCTACACCGCGCCCACCGCCAATCCGCTCACCGTCATCGATGCGGTGCGCAAGGCGATGCCCGACATCCAGGCGCAACTTCCGGCAGGGCTCAAAGCCAATATCGCCTACGACGCCACGAAGTTCATTCAGGCCTCGATCGACGAGGTGATCGCGACGATCGTGGAAGCGGCCGTCATCGTCATCATCGTGATCTTCCTGTTCCTGGGGAACATCCGCTCCACGATCATCCCGATCGTCACGATCCCGCTCTCGCTCGTGGGCGTGCTGTTCCTGCTGCTCGTGCTCGGCTATTCGATCAACCTGCTCACGCTGCTCGCGATGGTGCTGGCGATCGGCCTCGTCGTCGACGACGCCATCGTCGTGGTCGAGAACATCTACCGCCACATCGAGGAGGGCGAGACGCCGTTTCAGGCGGCCTTGCACGGCGCGCGCGACATTGCCGGGCCCGTCATCTCGATGACGCTGACCCTCGCCGCGGTCTATGCGCCGATCGGGTTCGTGGGCGGACTCACCGGCGCGCTGTTCCAGGAATTCGCGTTCACGCTCGCGGCCGCGGTCGTCATCTCCGGCATCGTGGCTCTCACGCTCTCGCCGATGATGTGCTCGAAGCTGCTGAAGGCCGGGCACCAGGGCCGCTTCGCCGATCTCGTCGATCGCGTCTTCTCGCGCCTCCGGAACGGCTACGAGCGCCGGCTCGACCGCGTGCTGCATTACCGGCCGCTGGTGCTGATCGTGGCCTTCACCGTGCTCGCGAGCTGCTTCTTCCTTTATCAGGAGACGCGGAAGGAGCTCGGGCCGAAGGAGGATCAGGGCGTCATCTTCATGCAGGTGAAGGCGCCGCAATACGCGAACCTCGACTACCTCGAATCCTTCATGAACGAGCTCAACAAGGTCTTCACGAGCTTCCCGGAATACGCGAACTCGTTCGCGATCAACGGCGCGGGCGCGGTGAACAGCGGCTTCGGCGGCATGCTGCTGAAGCCGTGGGGCGACAGGAAGCGCAGCCAGGCGCAGGTGTATCAGGAGCTGCAGGGCAAGGTCGCCGGCATCCCCGGCCTCGAGATCTTCGCGATCGAATTGCCGTCGCTGCCGGGCAGCAGCGGCCCGCCGGTGCAGTTCGTGATCAAGACGACGGCGGACTACCGCACGCTCGAGCGCGTGCTACAGCAGCTCCAGGGCGAACTCTACAAGAGCGGGCTGTTCTTCTTCGCGTTCTCGGACCTGAAGTTCGACAATCCGCAGATCGAGGTGAAGATCGATCACGCCAAGGCCAACGAGCTCGGCGTCACGATGCAGAGCATCGGCCAATCGCTGGCCACGATGTTCGGCGGCAATTTCACGAACTTCTTCAATCTCTACGGCCGCTCCTACCAGGTGATCCCGCAGGCGCCGCGCGATTTCCGCCTCACGCCGGAGATGATCGACCGCGTCTACGTGCGCACCACCAAGGGAACCTTGGTGCCGATCTCCACGATCGCCACGATCGAGCAATCGGTGCAGCCCAACGCGCTCACCACGTTCCAGCAGCTCAACTCGGCCACGATCCAGGCCGTGCCCTATCCGGGCCGCTCGATCGGCGAGGCGCTCGAATTCTTGAAGAAGAAGGCGGCCGAGATCTTCCCCGAGGGCTTCACCTACGACTTCCAGGGCGAAAGCCGGCAATACGAACAGGAGGGCGCCACGCTCGCGCTCGCCTTCGGCTTCGCGATCATCGTGATCTTCCTCGTGCTCGCGGCGCAGTTCGAGAGCTTCCGCGATCCCTTGATCATCCTCACGACGGTGCCGCTCTCGATCTGCGGCGCGCTCATCCCGATGAACATGGGCCTCGCAACCGTGAATATCTACACGCAGGTGGGGCTCGTCACTTTGATCGGCCTCATCAGCAAGCACGGCATCCTGATGGTGGAATTCGCGAACGAACTGCAGGAGCGCGAGGGCCTCGACCGCCGCTCGGCGATCGTGAAATCCGCCGCGATCCGCCTGCGCCCGATCCTGATGACGACGGCGGCGATGGTCGTCGGCATGGTGCCGCTGCTGATGGCCTCGGGCGCCGGTGCCAAGAGCCGGTTCGACATCGGCCTCGTCATCGCCGCCGGCATGACGATCGGCACGATCTTCACGCTGTTCGTGCTGCCGGTGATCTACACGTTCCTCGCGCGGAAGCGCACGAAGGAAGAAGACGAGCCCGCGGCGCTGCCCGCCCCGCCCGCGCCGCAGCCGGCGGAGTAAGCGTCAGCGGAACTGGAGGTAGCCGAACACCGTGTTCTGGTCGCGGTGGCGGCCGCCGCGGTCGGCCGCCCACCACGCGGCGACGAGGCCGAGCAGCAGCGAGGCCGCCACGGCGAAGGCCGAGACGATGCCGAGCTTGCGCGCGGCGTTTGCCGCCTCGCGTGCCCTGGCCGCCAGCGCCTGGCTTTCGTTGAACGCCTGCTCGACGCGGCCCTTCGCGGCCGCTTCGTCGAGGCCGCTGCGCGCGGCGACGAGCTTGGCGAGATAGTCGCGATCGGCGTCGGCCATGCGCCCGGCGGCGACGTTTGCCGTCATGATGCGCGCGGCCGTGCGCCGAGCCGCTTCGGCGCCGGGCTTGGCGTTCTCCTCGCCCGGTCCGAACATACGGTCGATGGGAAGCGCATAGGCCGCGTCCTCGCCGCCGCGCGCATCGCGCGCCGCCACTGCGGCGGCCGGAGCGGCAGTGGCGGCGGCCGTCGCCGCGCGCGAAGCGATGTTGCCCGCGCCATACACGCCGAACACCAGCAGCGCTGCGCCGATCAGGGTCGTAAGGCCCCAGGCGACAATGCCGTGCGCGCCGTCGCGGATGCGCACCTCGTGATCGGCCGTGCCGATCAGCCGCTGACGCAGCCGTCCGGCCACATAGCCGGCCGCGAAATAGCTCAAGCCGGCCACCCACAGCAGCCAAAGCCCGGCGGCGACGACGATGCCAGTGCCCGGCATCCCTTCGCCGCGATAGGGCGAGACGATCGAGAGGCCGAGCGCGGTGCCGAACGCCGTCAGCACGAACGCCACCGCGGAGCCCACGACGGCCCCGGCCACGATCGCGGGCCAATCGACATAAGAGAAGCGCGCCGTGGATGCCGGCGCGATCTCGGCGGTCACGATGGTCTCGGCCATGATGAACCCTTTCCCTGCAAGAGCGATCGGATTCAGCGGAGGCCGAAGAACGACAACACGGCCAGGATCACGACGACCAGGCCGACGAGATAGATGATTCCGTCCATTGTGCCGACTCGCTTCCAAACGTTTCAATTCGCCGTAAGCACGGCGGCGGACCGGAAACGCGGCAATGCGCGAGCGGGTTCCAAGCCGGCCCAAGAATTAGGCTGCGCCTGCACGGGAACTTGATCCGCGGCGGCTCAGAGCGCGGCGAGCAGCAGCCCCACGCAGGCGAGCGCGCCGAGCACCGGAACGGCCATCGGCACATGCACCGGGGGCGGCGCGGCGCCCGCGGCGCGGTCGCGCCATTTGAGCACGGCGAGCGAGACGTTCACCGCGGCGAACACGGCGAGCGTCAACGCGCTGGTGGCGCTAGCCAGCGACTCGAACGGAATCGCCACGACCAGCAGCAACATCGCGGCGCCGCCGGTGAGCGTCGCGCGCACCGGCACGCGGCTCTTCGCGTTCACGGCGCCGAACCATCCGGGCACGAGCCGGCGCCGCGCCATGCCGTAGAGGATGCGCCCCACCAGCATCAGCTCCACGATCACGCCGTTGCTGAGCGCGATCAGCGCCACCACCGCGAAGCCGCGCCCGCACGGAACGCCGGCGCGGTCGAGCAGCAGGCAGAGCGGCGCCGTCGATCCCCCAAGCGTTGCCAGTGGCACCGCCAGCACTGCGATCAGCGCCACGAGCCCGTAAAGCACGGCGGCGGCGATGATTGCGGCCACGATCGCGCGCGGCAAGGTGCGCGCCACATCGCGCGCCTCCTCGGCCATGTTGGCGAGGCTTTCGAAGCCCATGAACGCGAAGAAGGCGAGGAACGCGCCGGCGGCAAGCCCCTGCCACGCGGCGAGCCCATGCGGCAGTAGCTCGCCCGCGCGCGCCGGCGCGTCGCCGAGCGCATCCACGCCCATCGCCATCGCGAAAAACAGGCCACCCAGTTCGATCGCGCCGAACAGCGCCGCCACGCGCGCGCCCATCTCGACGCGCAGGCACGCGATACCTGTGAAGACGACGACGAGCACGGCGCCCGGCAGCCAGTCGGGCACGTCGAGGAAACGCTGGATGTAGCCGTGGCTGCCGCGCGCGATCGAGGCGCCCGAGGCGATCGCGATCAGCAGCACGGCGAAGCCCACGATCCAGGCCAGCGCCGGATGGCGCGCTGCCGCGTGAACGTAGGCGACCGCGCCCGAGGCTTCGGGCATGCGCGTGACGAGCTCGGCATAGGAAAGCCCGGTCAGCGCCGCCAGCACGCCGGCCGCGAGGAACGCGAGCGGCGCCGACATGCCGGCTTTTGCGGCCACCGCGCCCACCAGCACGTAGATGCCGGCGCCGACGATGATGCCGATGCCGTAGAAGAACAGCACCCAGAAGCCGAGCGTGCGCCGGAGCGCCAGCGGCCTGTCCGGCGCGGCGGAGGTTTGCGCGGTCATGCGGAAGGAAGTGAAGTGAACAGGAGGCGGGGAGGCGGGGAGAAGTAAGCAGAAGTTCTCGCCACAAAGGCAGCAAGATACCGTCGCAGGGCCAAGGAGCGCACCGAAAGAATGCGTGTTTTTTGGCGACGCCCTTGCGGCACACGACTTTCTTCTTCGTGTCTTGGTGCCTTCGTGGCGGGCCTTACTTCCTTCTCCCCGTCTCCCCGCCTCGTGTTCACTTTCCTTCTCCGCATCACAGCGTCTTTGTCACGCGGATGACGGAGGGGCCTTCGGCGATGCTCTTGAGGTTGAAGCCCAGGTCGCGCGAGAGATTGAGCATGCGCTGGTTCTCGGCCAGCACGTCGCCGAACACCTGCTTGATGCCGCGCGCTTTCGCATAGGCGATGATCTCGTCCATCAAGAGCCGGCCGATGCCGCGGCCCTGCAGGTGCGAGAGCACGATGATCGCGAATTCGGCCTTCTCGAAATCGGGATCCGCGGCGATGCGCACGATTCCCATGAACTCGCCGGTTTTGCCGTCGACCTCTTCGGCCAGCACGAACGCCATCTCGCGGTCGTAGTCGATCTGCGTGAGCCGCGCGGCCATCTCGTGCGAGAGGCTCTTGAGCGGCGCGAAGAAGCGCATGCGCACGTCGTCGGGTGAAAGGCGGCCGAATGCCTGTACCAGCGCCGGCTCGTCCTCGGGCTGGATCGGGCGCACGCGATAGCGCGCGCCCTTGCGCTCGATCGTGCGCTCGAGCTCGGAGGGATAGGGGCGGATCGCGAAGCGGCGCGCGCGCTCGCCCGGCGGCCGCGCCCGCACCACGATGCGCGCATCGAGCGCCAGAACGCCCTCGCTGTCGGCGAGCAGCGGATTGATGTCGAGCTCGGCCACCGTGTCGAGATCGGCCACGAGCCGCGAGAGCTTCACGAGCGTCAGCGCGATCTCGCGGCGCGCGGCCGGCTTCTTGTCGCGATAGCCCTTGAGCAGCCGGTCGATGCGCGTGCGCCCCATCATGCCGCCGGCGAGCGCGAGGTTCAGCGGCGGCAGCGCCATCGCGCGGTCGCCCACGATCTCGGCCGCGGTGCCGCCCTGGCCGAACATCAGCACCGGGCCGAACAGCGGATCCTCGGCCGTGCCCAGGATCAGCTCATAGGCGTCGGGCCGGCGGATCATGCGCGAAACGGTGAAGCCGTCGATGCGCGCGTCGGGGCGAAGCTGCGTCACGCGCAGTCGCATCTCGCGCGCCGCCTCGGCGACGGCTTCCTCGCTGTCGAGCGCGAGGCGCACACCACCCACGTCGGATTTGTGCGAGATGTCGCGCGAGAGGATCTTGAGCGCCACCGGATAGCCGAGCCGTTCGGC
>CAYZSG010000120.1:0-15287 GCA_964481045.1 uncultured Candidatus Odyssella sp.
AATTCTTGCCGCGCATCTCCTTGATGTCGGCGCCGGCCGCGAAGGCCTTCTCGCTGCCGGTGAGCACGATGCAGCCCACGGCGGGATCGGCATCGGCCGCGTGCAGCGCCTGGCCGAGCTCGCGCGCCACCTGCGCGTTCAGCGCGTTGAGCGCCTTCGGCCGGTTCAGCGTCACGAGCGCCACCGGGCCCCTGGTTTCGTAGATGATCGTTTCGAAGGCCATGCGCTTTCCCTTCTCTTCTATCCCGAAAGATGTTTCGGGGCGCTTTGGCGCGCCCCGTTTCTTGGTTTCGACGGACGGATTGTGCGGTTTACCGACAAGCTCGGTGTTCGCCGGTCGGCGCGACGCGTGCCCTATGGGAAGGCGCCGAGGGGCGAGATGCGAAGCCTGATTTTTACACTAGCGCTGTCGGCGCGGACAATAGAACGTGGACCGTCCGCCCTGCACGAAGCGCCGCACGCCGCGGGCCTTGACATTAACCTTGTTGTCCCCCGCGCCGCAGTCGCAGCCGGGGCAGGGCTTCCCCTCCTTGTCGTAAACGGCCCAGCGGTGCTGGAAATAGCCGAGCTCGCCCGAGGGCTGGATGTAGTCGCGGAGGCTCGAGCCGCCATTGGCGATCGCGTCGTTCAGAACGCGCTTGATCGCGGAAACGAGCGCCGCCGCCTTCTCGCCGCGCACCGTGCCGGACCGCCGCTTCGGCGAAAGCCCGGCGTGGAACAGCGCCTCGCACACATAGATGTTGCCGAGCCCGGCCACGAGCCGCTGATCGGAGAGCGCGGCTTTGAGCGACGTCTTGCGGCCCTTGAACGCCCTCTCGAGCACCGCACCGTCGAATTCGCGTGCGAGCGGCTCCGGGCCGACCGCGGCGAACAGCTTGTGCTTCGGCAATTCCGCCTTCGTCATCAGTGCCACGAGTCCGAAGCGGCGCGGATCGTTGAGCGTCACGCGCGATCCGTCGTCCATCGTGAGCGTGATGTGGTCGTGCGCGTCGATCGGGCGCGCGTGATCCTTCTCGATGAACAGCCGCCCCGACATGCCGAGATGCACGACGCACACGTCGCCCGATTCGAGTTCGATCAGCAGGTATTTCGCGCGCCGGCCGATCTCGGCGACGCGCCTTCCCTCGAGCCGCGCCTTCAGATCGCGCGGGATCGGCACGCGCAGATCCGGCCGCCGCGCCTCCACGCGCGCGATGCGCTTTCCCTTCATCACCGGCAGCAGTCCGCGGCGGATCGTCTCGACTTCGGGGAGCTCGGGCATGGAAGGGAAGGTAACAGGGAGGCGGAGAGGCGGGGAGAAGAAAGAAGGGCAGGCTCACCACCAAGGCACCAAGACACCAAGAAGTGCAAATTTTGCGCGCCAAGGGGCGCGCGAAGAAAAGGTGGCTCAACCTTCGCGCCGCCCTTGCGGCGCAATTCCTTCCTCTTGGTGTCTTGGTGTCTTGGTGTCTTGGTGCCTTGGTGGTGAGTCTTTCATCGCCCCGCCTCCCTGTTCAATTCCTTCACTGACCGCCGCTGGCAGGCGGAGGGCGCGTCTAGTATCGTGCGGGCCATGGACGACCGCCCCTCAGATACCGAGCCGGCGCCTTCGGGCCGACCGGGCACGGCCGATTTCGGCTTTGCCGACGTGCCGGCCGGCGAAAAGGCCGGGCTCGTCGGCGGCATCTTCAGCCGTGTCGCGCGCCGCTACGACCTGATGAACGACCTGATGAGCGGCGGCATGCACCGCCTCTGGAAGGACTCGCTCGTCGACGCCTTGCGCCCGCGCGACGGCATGGATTTCGTGGACGTGGCCGGCGGGACCGGCGACATCGCGTTCCGCATCCACCGCCGCGCGCCCGAGTCGCGCATCACGGTGTGCGACATCAACCCGGCGATGCTCGCCGTGGGCCGCGACCGCGCGGCCAATCGCGGCATCGTTTCCGGCATCGACTGGGTGACGGCCGACGCCGAACGCCTGCCGCTTCCCGACCGCTGCGCCGATGCGGTGACGATCGCGTTCGGCCTGCGCAACGTGACCGACCGGACGCGAGCGCTGGCGGAGATGCGCCGTGTGCTGCGGCCGGGTGGGCGCTTCCTGTGCATGGAATTCAGCCGCGTGGCGGTGCCGCTGCTCGGCCAGATGTACGACCGCTACTCGCTCAAGGTCGTGCCGTGGATCGGCCAGGTGGTGGCGCGCGACCGCGACGCCTATCGTTATCTCGTCGAGAGCATCCGCCGCTTCCCGCCGCAGGACGATCTCGCGGCGCTGATGCGCGAAGCCGGCTTCGAGCGCGTGACGTATCGCAATCTCTCCGGCGGCATCGTCGCCATTCATTCGGGCTGGCGCCTATGATCCGCTCCGACCGCTGGAATTCCGTCTATGCCGAGGTGGAGCAGGAGCTGAAATCGCGCCTGCCCGAATTGATGAAGGGCGCCTCTCATCGCTGGGGCGCCATGCGCTGGCCAGCCGAGGCGATTCCGCCCGCCGGCGTGCGGCCCGAGAACGTGGCCTACATCTCCGAGGACAATGGCGAGATCCGCCACCTGTTCGTGGTGCTGACCGGGCGCACGATCGGGCCCTCGCGCGTGGGCGCGGCGTATCCGTTCGTGCCGCACGGCGCCGCCTATGAGGTGGAGATCAGGGCCGTGCATCCGGCCGAGACCGGCATCGAGGGCGAGGTGACCGCGCAATATGCCGGGCACGAGTTCCGCTTCTTCGAGCCGCTCTGGGGCGTGAAGCGCAACAGCTACAAGGTGGGCGCGCTGCAGCGCATCCGCTTCGCGGCGTTCGGCCATTCGCTCGCGGCGACGAACGGCGAGGCGCCCGAGACGCCTTCTCACGCCGCGGTCGGGCCGGCGAGCGCGCTGGTGATGATCGGCCCCGGCGCGAGCAGCCGCTATGGCATGCACGCGCCGATCCTGGAATGGCGCGGCTTCTGGACCGGCGAGCGGCTCTATTACGCGCTGAAGCTGCGCCTGTTCGACGACGGCGGCGACTTCGCGGTGGATCTCTACGCCGGCCGCCACTGCTTCGCGGGCGCGTTCAGCCCGGCCGCCGGCGTGGCCGTGGCCGGCGTGATGTGGCTGCACGGCACGCTCGTGGACTGAGCGATGTATCGCTCGGCGCGCAATGCCTGGCGGCTTCTCCGCATCGCGCGCACGCTCGCGCGGCACGACGCGCTGTTTCCGATCGAGCGCGCTGGCGTGGCGCCGTTTCTCGTCCGCGTGGCCAAGACGCTCTGGAAGCGCGACCTGCCCGGCCGGCCCGGCCAGCGCCTCGCCACCGCTCTCGAATCGCTCGGCCCCAGCTTCATCAAGCTCGGCCAGATGCTCTCGACGCGGCCCGACCTGATGGGCGAGGAGGTGGCCAACGATCTCGCCGGCCTCCGCGATCACCTGCCGCCGTTCGAAACCGCCGTGGCGCGCGCCACGATCGAGCAGGAGCTCGACGGGAAGCTCGACAATTTCTTCCTGCGCTTCGACGACACGCCGGTGGCCGCCGCCTCGATCGCGCAGGTGCATTTCGCCGCCACCGCCGACGGCCACGAGGTGGCAGTGAAAGTGCTGCGCCCCGGCATCGAGGACGCGTTCAAGCGCGACATCGAGCTGTTCTATTGGTGCGCCGAGATGCTCGAGCGGCTGCTGCCGGAGTTCCGGCGGCTCAAGCCCTATGAAGTCGTGCGCACCTTCGAGGAATCCGTCGAGATCGAGATGGATCTGCGCATGGAGGCGGCGGCGGCGGTGGAGCTCGGCGAGAATTTCGCCGGCGATCCCGGCTTCCGCGTGCCGCGCATCGACTGGGAGCGCACCGCGCGCCGCGTGCTGACGCTCGAGCGCGTGCACGGCATCAACATCGACCGGCGCGACGAGCTGATCGCGGCCGGCCACGACCCCGACGCGATCCTCGCCAACGCCGCCGCCGCGTTCTTCAACCAGGTGTTCCGCGACGGCTTCTTCCACGCCGACCAGCATCCCGGCAACTGCTTCATCGAGGCCGACGGGCGCATCTGCGCGATCGATTTCGGCATCATGGGCCGCCTCGACCGCGACCACCGCTACTACCTCGCCGACATGCTGATGGGCTTCCTGCGCCGCGATTACGAGAGCGTGGCCGAGGTGCATTTCCGCGCCGGCTTCGTGCCCGCGCACAAATCGAAGCCGGCGTTCACGCAGGCGCTGCGCGCGATCGGCGAGCCGATCATGGACCGGCCGCTGCACGAGATTTCGGTGGCGCGGCTGCTCGGCCTGCTGTTCGAGGTGACCGAGACGTTCGAGATGGAGACGCAGCCGCAGCTTCTGCTGCTCCAGAAGACGATGCTGGTCACCGAGGGCGTGGGGCGGCGGCTCAATCCCAGGGTCAACATGTGGTCGATGGCGCGGCCGCTGATCGAAAGCTGGATGCGCGAGCACCGCGGGCCCGAAGCGCGCATCCGCGAGGCGGTGCGCCACGGCTTCGAGACGCTCGAGAAGCTGCCGCAGCTCGTGAGCCGCCTGGACAAGGCGATCGTCGTCCTCGGCCGCGCGCCCGAAGCGCCGCCCTCGCCGCGCCGCTACGCCCACCCGCCCCCCCGCCGCCGCACCGCGCCGGTGTGGCCGCTCTGGACCGCGATCGCGGTTCTCGCCATCGCCGTTTTTGTGCTCGCCGTTGTTTAGCGCGATCTTCATATTAATTGATTGATTTTTAACGAGAAAATAGCGCCCGGCGGATCGCGCGGCGCTACAAAGTCAAGACCTGCCAAATCGGATTTTCTCTGCAATGTATCGCGCGCCTCGCGGCGATGGAGAGGGCGCCGGCGGGGTGGTTCTTTTTGGGGGATTCAAGAGATGCGACTTGCCCGCCTTCTCGCGAGCGGCGCCGCCGCACTGCTCGCTCTCGGTTCCGCTGCCTCTGCGCAAGATCTTTACGGCACGCCCGGCTCGTGGATGTGGACGCAGGGCGCCTGGTATGGCGGCGCCGGCTTCCGCGCCGGCTCGTTCAAGGTGCCCGGCTTCGCGAGCGGCACGACGGCGTTCAACGACACCGAGCGCCTGTTCGGCCACACCTTCTCGCGGCTGACGAGCTATGGCGCCACCGGCCATGTCGGCTATGCGCTGACCGACGGTACCTTGCCGCCCTGGCTCGGCCGCAACGTCCGCCTCCAGATCTTCGGCGGCTACAATGACGGCCAGGCGGTGACGAGCGTCGCCCCCGGCCCGGTCGCCACGAATTTCTCGAGCGTCAGCGTGGACGGCCAGCAGGTGGCCACCGACACCGACACGGCCACGATCACCTCGACGGCGCGCGTGCACCAGCGCGATTGGCAGGCCGGCTTCCGCTTCGCGACCGACTACGAGTTCGGCCAGGGCACGTTCATCGTGACGCCGACCTTCGACGTGATCGGCGGGCAGGCCTATCGCACCTATCGCCTGTTCGAGGATTTCGGCCTGATCCCGACCTCGCACACGGTGACGGCGCGGCTGCGCTCCACCGACATCGGCGGCACGATGGGCGCCAAGTTCTCGTGGAAGGCGAGCCCGGCCTGGGTGTTCCACGTCGGCGGCCGCGTGACGCTCGCGCACCGGCGCGTGAGCCTCGACGCCAGCGACTGCTTCGGCGGCAGCCGCACCATATGCCACGGCACGATCTTCGTGACCTCGGCCTCGGACTCGCGCACCGTTCTGGCGGTAATCCCGGGCGGCGAGGTCGGCGCCACGTTTTCGGCGAACGGCTTCTTCCTGCTCGGACTGACGCTCGGCGTCGAGCACGACAACCGCTCGCCGGGCATTCGCCTGCCCGCGCTCGGCGACCGCGCGCCGGCCAACATCGTGTTCGACAATTCGCTGAACTATTGGGTGCAGGTGAAAGCGACGATAAAGCTGTACTGAGCGCGCGATGACAACTCTGTGGCACCGCGCGCCTCCAGGCGCGCCCTTTGCTCCCGCAAAGAAGGGGCGGGCCTGGAGGCCCGCGGTCCCACAGACAGCAAGCACCGGATAGCCAATCGCCGAATTGTTGCTATCTTGTACCCATGACCCATGGCCTCCCCTTTCTGCCGCCGCCGGACGAGGCGCCCTATCGCCTCGCGGTCGAAACCCCTTCCGGCACGCTCACGCTCCATGCCGGGCCGGACGCGCTGACCGGGCTTACCTGGCGCCGGCGCCAGGCCGACCGGCCTTCGCCGCTCTTGGAGCGGGCCGCGGCGCAGCTCCGGGCCTATTTCGCGGGCACGCTCAAGGCCTTCGACCTGCCGCTTGCGCCGCGCGGCACCGCGCACGAACTGGCCGTATGGGAGCAGCTCTGCCGCATTCCGTATGGCGAGACGATCACTTACGGCGAGCTGGCGCGCCGCACCGGCACGGTGGCCCGCGCCGTGGGCGGCACCTGCGGCGCCAACCCGATCGCGATCGTGATCCCTTGCCACCGGGTGACGGCGGCGGGCGGCCAGCTGGGCGGCTATTCGGGCGGCAACGGCCCCGATTCGAAGCGCCGCCTGCTCGCGCACGAAGCCAAGCACGCGGGGATATTTGCGCTCTCCCCGTGACTCGCGCGGGGCGCGCGCTTATAAATTTCCCCACACAGCAATAGCGTCGGATCGCGCGGCGCAGCGGCGCTTCGCCCATACGCGACGCATGTGGGGGAACGACATGGCCGACATTCTGATCCAAGGCGGCGACGGTTTCTTCTCTGCCTATCGCGCGCCGGCGCGCTCGGGCCGCGGGCACGGCATCGTACTGATCCAGGAAATCTTCGGCGTGAACCGCGTGATGCGCGACATCGCCGATTGGCTGGCCGGCGAAAACTACACGGTGATCTGCCCCGATCTCTTCTGGCGGCAGGAGCCGGGCATCCAGCTCAACGAATTCACGCAGCCGGAGTGGGACAAGGCGTTCCAGCTCTATCAGGGCTTCAACGAAGCCAAGGGCGTGGAGGACATCGCGGCCACGATCGCGTTCCTGCGCAAGGATTCGGCCTGCACCGGCAAGGTGGGCACGGTCGGCTACTGCCTCGGCGGCAAGCTCGCCTATCTGAGCGCCACGCGCACCGATTCAGACGCTTCGGTGGGCTATTACGGCGTCGGCATCGAGAAGGCGCTCGGTGAAGCCGGCAAGATCAAGAAGCCGCTGATGCTGCACATCGCCAAGCTCGACAAGTTCGTGCCGGCCGAAGCGCAGGCGCAGATCCACGCGGCGCTCGGCGGCAATGCGCGCGTGACGATGTACGACTACGAAGGCTGCGACCACGCCTTCGCGAGGAAGGGCGGCGATCACTACAACGCCGAAGCCGCCAACGCCGCGAACGGCCGCACGCTCGGCTTCTTCAAGCGCCATCTCGCGGCGCCCGCGCCGCGCCCGGCCCCCGCGCAGGGCGAGCTCGGTCTGCCGTCGAAGCCCGCGGCGCCGGCAGCGCAAAAGCCGGCCGCTGCACCCGCACCGAAGCCGGCAGCACCGAAGCCTGCAGCGCCGGCCCCCAAGGCCGCGGCGCCTGTGGCCGCGACGCCGAAACCGGCGGCGCCGAAACCCGCAGCTGCGAAACCCGCCGCTCCGAAACCGGCGGCGAAACCCAAGGCCGCCGCGAAGCCGAAGGCGAAAGCCAAGGCCAAGAAGCCCGCGCCGAAGCGCGCGAAAGCGCCGAAGCGCAAGGCCGCAGCCAAGCCGAAAGGCAAGAAGCCGGCGAAGCGCAAGACCGCGCGCAAGCGCGGCCGCTAGCCCCGCCCAACGGCGTCACGCCCTCGCGCGCCTCCGCGCGCGAGGGGGCGCGAATGCCGCGAATCCACTCCTTCCACACACACACTGGCAACGCACCCATGAAAGCTCACGCGATCCGTTTCTCGCAGACCGGCGGCCCCGAAGTTCTCTCCTACGACGAAGTGGAGGTGGGCGATCCGGGCGAAGGCCAGGTGCTGCTGCGCCAGACCGCGATCGGCGTGAACTACATCGACACCTATCACCGCTCGGGCCTCTACCCGATGCCGCTGCCCTCGCATCTCGGCCAGGAAGGCTGCGGCGTGATCGAGAAGCTCGGCAAGGGCGTGAAGGGCTTCAAGAAGGGCGACCGCGTCGCCTATGCCTCGGCCCCGATCGGCTCCTACGCCACGTGGCGGGTGATGCCGGCCGCGCGCGTGATCAAGGTGCCGAAGGAGATCGACGACAAGACGGCCGCCAAGATGATGCTGCAGGGCATGACGGCCGAATACCTTCTGTTCCGCACCTTCAAGGTGAAGAAGGGCGACACGATCCTCGTGCACGCCGCCGCCGGCGGCATGGGCCTGATCCTCGGCCAATGGGCGAAGGCGCTCGGCGCCACCGTGATCGGCACGGCCAGCAGCGACGAGAAGGCCGCGATCGCCAAGAAGAACGGCTACAAGCATGTGATCGTCTATTCGCGCGAAGACTTCGTCGCGCGCGTGAAAGAGATCACGAAGGGCAAGGGCGTGCCGGTCGTTTACGACGGCGTCGGCAAGGACACCTGGCCGAAATCGCTCGATTGCCTGCAGACGCGCGGCATGATGGTGAGCTTCGGCAACGCCTCGGGCCCGCTGCCGCCGATCGATACGCGCGATCTCAACCTGCGCGGCTCGCTGTTCTTCACGCGCCCGACGATGGGCCACTACACGGCGACGCGGCCCGACCTCGAGCTTTCCGCCGGCCGCGTGATCTCGGCGATCAAGAGCGGCAAGCTCAAGATCCGCATCAACCAGACCTACCCGCTGCGCGAAGCCGCGCAAGCGCACCGCGATCTCCAGGAGCGCAAGACGACGGGCTCTATCTTGCTGCTGCCGTAGCGATCGGCGCGAAGTAGACGGGCGCAACGTGGTGCTTGCGTCCATCCTTCGAGGCGCCGCCCCAAGAGGCGGCGCACCTCAGGATGAGGCACGTTTGTTGCAGCAAAATGGGCCTCATCCTGAGGTGGCCGCCCCCTTCGGGCGGCCCTCGAAGGATGGACGCACGTACAGCGCCACGCACCGTCGCGCATCACGCTGATGCCGGCGCCCATCGCCCTCCGCGCCCGCCTTTCCTGGTGCGCGCATTTCTGGAAGGCGGCGACGCAGCAGCATCATCGCGCGCATGCGCCGTTGTTCCGGCGCTTCGTGCCGCATGACGGCGTGGTGTTCGACGTGGGCGCGCATGCGGGCCAGTTCGCGAAGCTGTTCGCGGGCATCGCGCGCGACGGGCGCGTCTATGCGTTCGAGCCGGGCGGCTACGCGCTCTCGATCCTGCGCCGCGTCGTGGCGCTTCGCCGCCTGCGCAACGTCGAGATCTGCCCGTTCGGACTTTCCGACCGCGCGCACACCGAAACGCTGCACGTGCCGGTGAAGCGCTCGGGCAGCATGGGCTTCGGCCTATCGCATTTCGGGGCCGAGACGCGCGCCAGCGTGGCGGAGACGGTGACGCTTTCCACGATCGACGCGTTCGCGGCAGAGCGGAAACTCGCGCGGCTCGATTTCATCAAGGCCGATATCGAGGGCTGGGAGATGCGGATGCTGGCGGGCGGCGCCGCCACGATCGCGCGCTTCCGCCCCGCGCTGCTGCTCGAGGTGCAGGCCGCGCATCTGGCGCGCGCCGGCGACACGCCCGCCGGCCTGTGGGAATTCTTCGCGCGCCTCGGCTACGAGGCGCAGCTCGTGCGCGAAGAAAGCGCCAGCCTCGCCTTCGCGCGCGCGCCGGAGCCGCTCGAGGGCGACATGCTGTGGACACCGCGCCCGGCCCGGTAACGCGTTGACATGATTGTGCCTTATCGCCGCGCCACGTTGCGGCGGCGCGGCGCTTCGGGGATAGTGGCGCCGCCTTTCCGGAGGGACTTCGCGATTTCGCATCCGCTTGCCATCGCCGATACGGGGGTGTGGACCGTGCTCGCGGCGCCGCAGCGCATCCACGTGCTGCGCGCGATCGCGGTGCTGGCCGGGCTCGTGATTCCGCTGCTCGTGATCGGCCGCGGCGCGGCCTCGATTCTCGTGCCGGTGATCGGCGGCCTCGTCGCCCTGACTTTCTATTGGCCGCGCAGCGTCGAGCCGCTGCGCGCGGCGCTCGCCCGGCCGCTCGTCGCGGCACTCGCGGCGATGTTCGCGCTGTGGCTTCCGGCCGTCGCGGGCTCGCTGAAGCCTGGCTTCTCGCTGGCGATCTGGTTCCAGGTGCTCGGCATGATGCTGCTCGTCGCGTGCCTCGCGCGCGTGCTGAGCGAGAGCCCGGCGCTGCACCGCTGGACGCTGCGCGTGCTGCTGGCGATGGCGGTGGTCGGCTGCGCGATCGCGGCCGGCTCGCTGCTCGTGTGGCCGCAGCTGCTCGAATACGTGCGGCCGGTGAAGATCGGCGGCAACGTGACGCCGATCCACTACCTCAAGAGCTACGCGGCGGTGATGCCGTGCCTCGCCCCCATTCTGCTCTGGGCGGGCTTCCGGCTCGGCGGCGCATGGCGCCTTGCCGCGATCGTGGCCGTGATCCTCGGCGCGCTGATCGTGCACGCGACCGGGAACCGCGCGGCGCTGGCCGGCTATGGCGGCGCGCTCGTGTTCGTGCTCGCAGCCGTGGCGCTGAAGCGCGCGCCGCGCGCGCTGCGCCTCGCCGCCGCCGCCGCGTTCGCGGCCGTCGCCGTCGCCGCCGTCTGGTACGTCGTCACGCATCTACCGCCGATGCCGTATCAGGGCCCGGAAACGAACCGCATGCCGGTTTCGCTCGTCGACGCGCACCGGCAGGCGATCTGGGGCTTCGTGTTCGACAAGGCGCTGGAGCGGCCCTGGTTCGGCTGGGGCCCGAGCATGGCGAACTTCCTGCCCGGCGCCGACGATCCGGTGCCCGGCCTCGGCCAGACCTTCGTGCCGCTGCACGCGCACAACTGGGTGCTGCAGCTCTTCAACGACGTGGGCGCGCTCGGGCTGGCGCCGGCGCTGGCGGCGCTGGCCGTGTTCCTGCTCGGCCTCGAGCGGCGCTTCCGCGCGGGCGACGCCGCGGCGCTGGCCGCGCTCGGACTCTCCGGCGCGTTCTTCGTCTCGATGCTCGCGAACTTTTCGGTGTGGCAGGGATGGTGGCAATCGGTGTTCGCCGTGCTGCTGCCGATCGCGCTGGCCGGTAGCGCGCAGAACAAAGTATCGCAACCGTAGGGACGACCATGTCCAAATCCGTCTCGAAATCCGCCGCGCTCGATCCCAAGACGATCGAGCCGCGCCGCGGCACCATCTATCCCGACAAGTTCAAGCCGCGCGTGGCAGGCCGCGAGAAGCGGGCGCTCGGCAACGCCTTCGGCCTCATCAATTTCGGCGTGAACCTCGTGAAGCTCGAGCCGGGCGCGCAATCGGCGCTGCGCCACTGGCACACGCAGCAGGACGAGTTCGTGTGGATCGTGGAAGGCGAGCTCACGCTCGTCACCGACGCCGGGCCGGAGATCTTGAAGCCGGGCATGTGCGCGGGATTCCCGAAAGGCCGGCCGGACGGCCATCACCTCGTGAACAATTCCGGCAAGGACGCCTGGTATCTCGAGGTCGGCGACAGGAGCCCCGGCGACGCCGCCGCCTATCCCGACGACGATCTGGCGATCACGGCCGCCGGCACCTACAAGATCACGAAGAAAGACGGCTCGGCGTATTGAGGCGCGCGGCTCACGCCGCGTTACGCGCCAGCTCGGCCTCGACGCGGTTGCGGCCGGCGCGCTTGGCGCGATAGAGCGCGGCATCGGCGCGCGCGAGGAGGTCCTCCGGCCGGCCGTCGGTGGCCGCGAGGGGGGCGAGGCCGATGCTGACCGTGAAGCCGAACGAGCGGCCCGAATCGTCGAGGACCGCGAGCGTCGCCGTGTGGCGGCAGATGCGCTCGGCGATTTCCTGCGCGATCGCGGCCGTGGCGCCGGGCAGCAGGATCGCGAATTCCTCGCCGCCGAGCCGCGCCACGCAATCGGCCTGGCGCGTCGACTCCTTGAGCGTTGCGCTGAGCAGGCGCAGCGCCTTGTCGCCGCTGGCATGGCCGAACGTGTCGTTGATGCGCTTGAAGTGGTCGATATCGACCATCAGCAGTGACAGCGGGCGCCCTTCGCGCTGCGAGGCCGGGATCGTCGCGCCGGCGATATCGATGAAATGGCGGCGGTTCGAAAGGCCCGTGAGCGCGTCCGTCTCGGAAATCTCCCGCATGCGGACCGCGGCGGCGTGCGCGCGCTGCCGCCCCTCCTCCACCTTGCGGCGGTGCGCGTCGAGGACGTTGAGGCGGCCCGACGTCACCAGCACGACCGTGGTGAGCACGATCATCAGCACGACGGCGGCGACGTACTCCCCGAGCGGATCGGGGTAGAGCCCGATCTCGCTGCCTTTCTTGGCGAGCCAGAGACCGGCGAGCGGCAGCAGGGCCATCAGCGGCAGAAGGCGGCGCGCCATGACGCCGCCGGGCTTGTCGGTCATCACGATGCGCAGCCAGCCGCGCTCCGGAATGGCGAGCATCGCGCCGGTGAACAGCGCGAGGTACGCGATCGACGAATGCGGGGAGACCCGCGCCGACCACCAGAACGCATAGAGCGCGTCGGGCGCCAGCAGGAAGGCGACGCCGATGAACAGCGCGACCCAGAAGCCCAGCGCGTTCAGCGCGAAGCCGGTCCAGAAGCACCATGCGGGCGCGCGCGGCATGAGGACCAAACCCAGGCCGAACAGCACGAGGCCGGTGGCGGCCGCGCGCGGCATGCGGCCCGGGTTGAGATCCGGCGTCGTGCCCGGATCTGCGGCGATCAACTGATCGATGCGGAAATCGGCGCCAGTCAGGTGCTGGAGGAGCGTCAGCAGGCCGATCAGGATGGCGAGGCCGCCGCCGCCGCGGCGCAAAGCGAGGCCGAGGATGCTTGCGCGCGGCAAGGCGGTGAAGGCGAACAGCGACAGCCCCGCGGCGACGATGCCGAGCGCGGTGTTGGCCTTCATCAACATGCGGCCGCCGAACGCCTCTTTCAGCCAGGCCGAATCGAACAGCCAGGCGGCCAGGCCGATGCAGCCCAGCGCCGCCGCGAGCAGGCCCAGCGCGGCCGCGATGCGGCGCGAAATGGCATGCGTGTGTTTGGCGATCTTGCCCATGGTCGGCGCGGCTGCTCCGGCATAGCGCGGTACGCCGATCTTGCCGCATTAGCCAATAGAAAGGGTTAATGAGCCGCCGCCGGCGCCTATCCGGCCCGCCGGCCGCATCGTCTCATAGCGCCACGACGAGCAGCACGCCGAACGTGATCATCAGCAGGCCCGTGCCGCCGGCGATCACCGGATGCACACGGCGATAGACCCTCTGGACCGGCCCGCGCGAGAACGTCCAGGCCAGGAACATGTACCAAATCAATGAGATGGCGGCCATGCCGGCGCCCCCGGCGATGCGCGCCCAAAGCGGCGCATCCGGCGCGGCGCTGGCCACCAGCAGGCTCAGGTAGTACGCGAGCGACTTCGGGTTGCTGAGATTGGTGACGAGGCCGCGGCGGAACGCGCCGGACGCGCTGGCCGGTGCAAAGGCCGCGCCGGCGCCCGCGCCGCCGTGGCTGCGCCACACCGACCAGAGCGCCTGCGCGCCGAGGTAGACGAGATAGGCACCGCCCGCCCAGCGCAGCGCCGAGGCCAGGCGCGGGAACGCCACGAACAGCGCGCTGGCGCCGCCCAGCGTGGCCGCGACCCAGATGAGCGCGCCGGCGCCGGTGCCGGCGGCGGCCCACATCGCCGCGCTGCGGTGGCCGCCGGCGGCCATGTTGGTGACGAGCAGTGTGTTCGGCCCCGGCGTGGCGGCGGCGCCGAGATGCACGAGATAGAGCGCCGCGAGGAACGAAGCCGAGTCCATCGCCGCTCTCTAGCATGCACGCGCCGCCGGCGACCGGATCGGAAAGGCGCAAGCCCGGGATGCGCAAAGCGGTGCCCAGGCGCGACCGGCGCGCCTAGCGCTCGATCTTCACGGTACGGCGGCGGAACTTCACGTCGTCGTCCTTTTCGCAATCGGCGTTGCGCGAGCGGTTGCGGCCCGGCGGGCAGAGCTTCACTTCGGCCATGAACGATTCCTCGTCGCGCCAGCGCGCCGAGCCCTGCCGCAGGAACGCATAGCGGTTGCGCGCGGTGCGGATTGTGGAGGGGCGGATCGTCTTGCCGTCGGATGTCGCGACGACCGCGATCGTGTCCGAGAGGTGATCGCGCCAGCCGAGGAGCGCCATCGTCTCTTTCGGCGACCAGACGACCCAGGCGAAGCCGTCGCCGCCGATCTTCACGTCGAGCAGCTTTTTCTCCTTCGTGTCGGCGAGGCGCTGGACATCGCACTTGCCGCCGCTGGCCGCCTCGCAGGCGCGCAGGAACACGAAGCGGCCGGAGGGCGACATCGGATAGAGCGCGATGCGCTGCGCCGGTGCGTTGCCGGCCGCGAGCCGCTCGGCCAGGCGCGCGCCCTGGAAACTCAAGGCGCCGGCCGCATCGAGCGCGAAGCCGCAGGCGGCGGCGCCGGCCTTCAGCTCGGTGATGCCGGTGTAGCAGCTGCGCGGGATTTCGGTCGCCGACGGCGGATTGGGCGCCGCGGGCGGCGTGGGCGTGGCCGGATCGCCCGGTTTCGCCTCGGGCTTCGCGTCGCCGGGCTTGGCGGGCGCGTCGCCCGGCGCCTTCGCGGGCTGGGCCGGCGCTCCGCCGAGGAAATTGGGCCGCCAGCCCGAGAACCACGCGGCCGCGGCCCCGCCCGCCAATCCCACAACGATGACGGCGACGAGAACGAAGAAGAGGCGCAGTCCGCCGCCGGAGCGCCCCCCGCGCGCCGCCCGCTGCTGGGCCGAGGACGCGACCTGCGGGCGCGCCTGGCCCGGCTTTGGCGGCGGCGGAACCGTTTCCTGGGTGACGAGCCGCTCCGGCTCCTTGCTCTGGTCCTTGAGGCGGTCGACGATGCTGCGCCGCCCGGAATAGCGCTGCGTCCGGTTGGGATCGACCCAGGGCTGCGCCACGGGCCTGCGCGCGCCTTCGCCCGGGCGCGGCCGCTCGGGGTCTTGCGTGGGATCGTCGAGGCCGGGGGGCCGCTGGTTGCTCATCGCGAACCGCTCCTCACCGGAAACATTAGAGCGGATTCAGGCGGAAGTGAACCGAAGCGACAGTGATGCCAGGCACACTTGCGCGCCGGTCGTTCCGGAACCCGCCTCACACAACGGCGGGCGCGCCGCCTACTTGTACGGGTCCGCCGCGTCGCGCAGGCCGTCGCCCAGGAAGTTGAAGGCGAGGACGGTGATGATGACGGGCAGAACCGGCAGCAGCAGCCACGGATAGAGCGCCACCACGTTGATGTTCTGGGCTTCGGACAGGAGCACGCCCCACGACGTGACCGGCGGCCGCAGGCCCAGGCCGAGGAACGACAGCGCGGTTTCGCCGAGG
>CAYZSG010000121.1:0-15239 GCA_964481045.1 uncultured Candidatus Odyssella sp.
GAGCACTTCGAGCCGTTGTTCCGCGACACGGTCGACTGGGACCTGATCGAGACCCACTGGAAGGACCTGATGCAGGTCGTGCTCTCGATCAAGACCGGCAAGATCGCGGCCTCGACGCTGCTGCGCAAACTGGGCAACTACAGCCGCAAGAACCGTCTGTACCAGGCCTTCAAGGCGCTCGGTGCGGCCGTGCGCACCTTGTTCCTGTTGCAGTACATCTCCAACCGCGAGCTGCGCGAGCAGATCACCGCCTCGACCAACAAGGTGGAGGCCTACAACGGCTTCGCGAAGTATTTCTTCTTCGGCGGGGAAGGGGTGATTGCCGACAACGACCCTGTCGAGCAGGAGAAGGCCGTCAAATACAACGATCTGGTCTCCAATGCTGTCATCTTCTACAACGTGGTCGAGCAGACCCGGATCATGAAGTCGCTGATACGACAGGGGTGGAAGATCACCCGGGAGGACGTGGCTTCGCTCAGCCCGTACGTGACCAGCCACGTGAAGCGGTTCGGCGACTACCTGATCGATGTAGAGGCGATTCCGGAACCGTATGAGATCGAACTGGCGTTGGCGGCATAGTCTTGGCGCCAGAAAATATTCTCTAACCAGCTGATTCAATGGATAAAAACGGATCTTGTGAGCGATTTTTACACGTATGTCGGCTGAACCCCGTATCGGCGCTCACGACGACCAATGCCGCCTGCCCCTTCAATGTCGGCGATGCCGTCAGTTCGTCCAGCATGTCGAAGCCGCTTCGTCCCGGCAGATACAGATCCAGCATGACGACGTCGAAGGCCGCAGCGCGCATGCGCGCGAGTGCCGCCTCGACAGAGTCCACCACTTCGACCTCGTGGCCTGCACGCTCCAGCATGGCGCGCATGACGCGCCGATTCGAGTCCTGGTCGTCCACCACAAGGACCCGAAGGTGATGCCTTCCTGCACGGTGCGCGTCGATGATCGAAGGCACCGGCGTCGACGCCCGCACCACCGTCCCCGCCGGCGCCAACGGAAAGCTCGCTGCTAGCTCGAAGAGGGCGCCCCCTCCAGGGTTGTCGCGCACGCTCAGCGTCCCACCCATCCTCTCGGTCAGGGTTCTCGCGATGTGCAGACCCAGGCCTATTCCCCCGCGGCTTGTCTGTGTCGTGTCTGCCGCTTGGTGGAATGCCTCGAAGATCGCTTCCTTTGCCGCGTCAGGCACGCCCGACCCGGTGTCAGCCACGCTACACCGCATCTTCAGGCATCCGTCCCCGAGCTCGAGAGCTGTGTTCACCGTGATGCGGCCGCCAGGCGGCGTGAACTTGATCGCGTTGGAAAGCAGGTTGAGCAGCATCTGCCGGACCCTGCGGGCGTCGGCGAACAGGAACGGCAGCCCTGCCTCGATGTCGGCGACGAGCGCGAGGCGGCCGCGCGCGGCCGCCGGCCCCATGCCGGCCAGCGCCGACGCGATCTCGGCGCGAAGATCGACCTCGCCTTCGTCGAGCTGAAGCGCCCCCGCGCCTGCCTTCGAGAATTCGAGCACGTCGTTGATGAGCTGGAGCAGGTGCGCGCCGCTGTCGCGGATGTGGCCGACATATTCGCGGTAACGCGCGTGGCCGAGCGCGCCGAACGGCTCCTGGCCGAGCATATCGGCGAAGCCGATGACGGCGTTGAGCGGCGTGCGCAGCTCGTGGCTCATCGCCGCGAGAAATTCGGATTTTGCGCGGTTGCCGGCTTCCGCCTGCTGGAGCGCTGCCGTCGTCTTGGCGGCCGTCGCCTCGAGTTCGCGTTTCATCGCCTCGAGTTCGGCGATATGGGCGCGCAGGCGTGCCGCCTCGCCGGCGGTCCGCTCGGCGAGATGGCGGTCGACGATCGAGCCGACGAGGCCCATCGCGACGATGAGGATCGTGACCGCGGCAATCGCGATGGCGAGCGCCCCCGGCTCGATCATGCGGTTGGGCAGCGGAATGCCGGGATCGGGCTCGAGTGTGGCCGCGGCCATGGCCGTGAAGTGCAGGCCGCAGATACCGAGCGAGAGCAGCAGCGCGCCGAGCATGCGGCCGTTGAGGCCCGGCCGGCGCCCGGCGGTCCAGAGCGCCGCCGCGCTGAGCGCGATGCCGATGACGAGCGAGGCGGCGACGTAGCCCGCGTCCCAGCTCACTATGGCCTGGACGCGCATCGCATCCATGCCGACGAAATGCATCGTGCCCACAGCGCCGCCGACGATGGCGCCGCCGAGCCAGGCAAGGCGCGGCACGTGGCGCGCAAGCGCGAAACCCGCCCAGGTGATCGCGATCGCGCAGACGATCGAGAGAATCGTGAGGCCGATGTCGTAGCCGATCGGCATGCTGGGCTTGAAGGCGAGCATGGCCACGAAGTGCGTGGACCAGACGCCGGCGCCGGTGACGGCGGCCGCGGCCGTGAGCCAGCGCAGCCGCACGCCGAATCCCGTCGCGTCCTCGGCGCGTTGGCGCAGGCTGAACGCGCTGAACGCCGCGAGGGCACAGATCAGCGCGGCCACGACGACGAGGCGCAGATCGTGGTCTTCCGCGACACAGGCGAGCACGCGCAGCATGGGCCGGGTTTTGCAGCCCCAAACTTAAGGGTTCGTAAAACGTGCCCACCGGAAATCCCACGCGGCCAGCGCCTTCCCAGATATTTCAGAATCAATCCAATCCAACGCTGCCCGCTGCGATCCCCGCCCCTTCCACAGGGGCGCGCCGGGTCGCGCACGCGCTCCGCGGGCGTGCTATGCTGTTCGCCTATGGCCCGCCCGGCCGCGCTTCGGGCGGCGCGTCCCAGGAGAGCGCATGGCGTTTCCGCCCCGATTCCTCGACGAAATCCGCAACCGCGTCTCGCTGGCCGAGACGATCGGCCGGCGCGTGAAGCTCACGCGCCGCGGACGCGAATTCGTGGGCCTCTGCCCGTTCCATCACGAGAAGTCGCCGTCCTTCACCGTCGTGGAGGAGAAGAACTTTTACCACTGCTTCGGCTGCGGCGCGCATGGCGACGTGATCGGCTTCACGATGCGCACCGAGGGCCTGCCGTTTCCCGAGGCGGTGGAGCGGCTCGCCGGTGACGCCGGCCTCGCGCTGCCCGAGCGCGATCCGCGCGCCGAAGAACACGCGCGCATCGCCAAGACGCTCTACGATGCCAACGAGGCCGCGGCAGAGTGGTTCGCGGCGCAGCTCTACACGCCCGAGGGCCGCACCGCGCTCGAATACCTGAAGCGCCGCGGGCTCGAAGACGCCACGATCGCGCGCTTCCGGCTCGGCTACGCCCCCGAATCGCGCGACGCGCTGAAGCGCGCGCTGGTGCCGAAGGGCTACGATGAGGCGCAACTCGTGGAAGGCGGCCTTCTGGTCAAGCCCGACGACGGGCGTAGTCCGTATGACCGATTCCGCGGCCGCGTGATGTTTCCCATCTCGGACAAGCGCGGACGCGTGATCGCGTTCGGCGGGCGCGTGCTCGGCGACGAGAAGCCGAAGTATCTGAACTCGCCGGACACGCCGCTGTTTCACAAGGGTCGCGTGCTCTACGCCTATCGCGAGGCGCGCGCCGCCGCGCAGGCGGGCGCCGGCAAGGCGGAGGCCGACGTTATCGTGGCCGAGGGCTATATGGACGTGATCGCGCTGCATCAGGGCGGCTTCGAGGGCGCGGTGGCGCCGCTCGGCACGGCCCTGACCGAGGCGCAGATCGAAGAGCTGTGGCGCGTGAAGCCCGAGCCGCTGCTGTGCTTCGATGGCGACGAGGCCGGCCGGCGCGCCGCCGCCCGCGCCGCCGAGCGCGTGCTGCCGATACTCAAGCCCGGCCACTCGCTCCGCTTCGTGTTCCTGCCCGACGGCGAAGACCCCGACAGCCTGATCCGCGAGGGCGGCGCCGGCGCGATGAAGGGCGTGCTGGCCCAGGCCGTGCCGCTGGTCGAATGGCTGTGGCGCATGGACACCCACGCCCGCCCGCTCGACACGCCCGAGCGCCGCGCGGCGCTGCGGAAATCGGTCATGGAGCGCGCGGCGGCGATCCCGGAGCGCAGTGTGCAGGCGCAATATGCCGCGGAATTCCAGCAGCGCCTGGACAGGCTGTTCGCGCCCCCGCCCCGCGCGCCGCGGTGGTCCGGCCGGCCGGGCCTCGCCGGGCCCCGCTACGGCGGCCGCGCGCCGGCCCCAAATCTTTCTAATTTCCTTTTGAAATCAGACGGTAACACGGACCGCATGCGCTTGCGCGCGCAACAGGCCCTGCTCGGCCTGCTGATCCTTTACCCGAATCTGCTGGAATCGCTCCATGAGGTGGCCGGGCAGCTCGAGCTTCCGGCCGGCGGCGAGCTTGACAGGCTCCGAAACGCTCTCCTAAACAGCCCCGCCGATCTTGACACGGACGCGCTCAAGAACCATTTGGCGCAGTTAGGTTTTTCGGACGCCTTGAAGCAGGTGATGAACCCCGAAATTCACCACGCGTTCCGGAATCCGATGTCGCGAACGCAGCTCGAGCCCGAGGCGCTGTGGCGCGCCGTGCTCGCGGGATTGACGGAGCGGCCGGCCATGGAAAAGGAACTGCTGGCGGCCGAGCGCCGCTTGGCCGAGGAGCCGAGCGCGAGGAACCTAGGACGTTTGAATGCCGTAAAGAGTCAGACAGCGGCCGCGCGCGGGGCACAGGCTCCGCAGGACCGCGAACCAGAAAACGGACTCCGGCGGGATCGCGAGGGAAACTAGAGCGCGGCCACCGGAGTTCCGCGGGCGCAAAGCCTCGGGAGCATCCGGTTCCGCATCGTTTGGCCTAAGCTGCAGCGCGCATCTTCGCGCGCGCAGCGACAGAGACGGGGACGAAGGATCAAGATGAGCACAAAGACTGCCGCCGAAGCGGAAGAGACCACGGCCGAACCCCAGGTCGAGGCGCCGGGCGAAGACCCGATGCTCGACAGCCTCGCGGCCGCGGTGAAGAAGATCGTGGCCAAGGCCAAGCAGCGCGGCTACGTGAACGAAGCCGAGATGAACGAGGCGCTGCCCGGCGACCAGTTCACCTCCGATCAGATCGAGGATGCGCTCGCGCGCTTGGCCGAGCTCGGCATCAACATCGTCGATACCGACGAGCAGGAAGAGGCCGAGCAGGCCAAGCAGGCGGACGGCGCCGACAGCGCGGATTCCGACGACGAGGTCGAGGAGCGCAAGGCCGGCAACGTCGACGAAAACGACATCGGCCGCACCGACGACCCCGTCCGCATGTATCTGCGCGAGATGGGCTCGGTGGAGCTGCTCTCGCGCGAGGGCGAGATCGCGATCGCCAAGCGCATCGAGGCCGGCCGCGAGAAGATGATCGGCGCCCTCTGCGAGAGCCCGCTCACGATGAAGGCGATCGTGCAGTGGCGCGAGGACCTGCTCAACAAGCGCGTGCTGCTGCGCGACATCATCGACCTCGAGGGCACCTACAACGGCCCGATTCCCGACAATTCCGCCAATCCGCCGGGGCCCCCGCCGACGCCGGCGCAGCAGATCGCGGCCGCCCGCGCCGCCGCCGCCGCGCGCGTGGCGCAGGACATCAAAGAGCGCACGGACAAGGAGAAGGAGCGCGAGCAGCAGGAGCAGCGCGCCAAGGCCGAGGCGGCGAAGAAGAAGTTCGTCAAGCGGGACGAGAACTACGATCCGCTGATCGACGACATCATGCCCGAGCAGCAGCCCGAGGAGCCCGAGGAAGAGGACGAGGCGAACCTCTCGCTCGCGGCCAAGGAAGCGCAGCTCATGCCCGACGTGGTGGAGGCGCTCGACGAGATCGCGCGCATCTACAAGAAGCTGCAGAAGCTCCAGGAAGAGCGTCTCGCGATCCTCCAGCGCGGCCACAAGATCGAGCCGCGCATGGAGAAGCGCTACGAGCAGGTGAAGCACGAGCTCGTCGAGAAGGTGAAAGAGGTGCGCCTCAACAACGGGCGCATTGAGCAGCTCGTGCACCAGCTCTACGAGCTTTCGCGCCACCTGACGCAGCTCGAAGGCCGCCTGCTCCGCCGCGCGATGGACTGCAAGGTGGAACGCGAGGAATTCCTGAAGTCGTATCTCGGCTACGAGCTCGATCCGCGCTGGATCGCGCGCATGGGCCAGAAGACCGGCAAGGGCTGGGCGAACTTCTCGACCCGCTACCGCAACGAGGTGACCGAGCTCCGCGACCGCATCGGCGAGATCGCCGACGCCGCGCAGCTTCCGATCAGCGAATTCCGCCGCGTGATCGACTCCGTGAAGCAGGGCGAGCGCGAATCGAACCAGGCGAAGAAGGAGATGGTGGAAGCCAACCTCCGCCTCGTCATCTCGATCGCGAAGAAGTACACGAACCGCGGCCTGCAGTTCCTCGACCTCATCCAGGAGGGGAACATCGGCCTGATGAAGGCGGTCGACAAATTCGAGTACCGCCGCGGCTACAAGTTCTCGACCTACGCGACGTGGTGGATCCGGCAGGCGATCACGCGCTCGATCGCCGACCAGGCGCGCACGATCCGCATCCCCGTGCACATGATCGAGACGATCAACAAGCTGGTGCGCACCTCGCGCCAGATGCTGCACGAGATCGGCCGCGAGCCGACGCCCGAGGAGCTGGCCGAGAAATTGGCCATGCCGCTCGAGAAGGTGCGGAAGGTCCTCAAGATCGCCAAGGAGCCGATCAGCCTCGAGACGCCGATCGGCGACGAGGAGGATTCGCATCTCGGCGACTTCATCGAGGACAAGAACGCGGTGATGCCGATCGACGCCGCGATCCAGACCAACCTGCGCGAGACGACGACGCGCGTGCTCGCCACGCTGACGCCGCGCGAAGAGCGCGTGCTGCGCATGCGCTTCGGCATCGGCATGAACACCGACCACACGCTCGAGGAAGTCGGCCAGCAGTTCTCGGTCACCCGCGAGCGCATCCGCCAGATCGAAGCGAAGGCGCTCCGGAAGCTCAAGCACCCGAGCCGCAGCCGCAAGCTGCGCAGTTTCCTCGACACCTGATCGCACGCCGCGATCGTCGAGACGATATAGGGGCGGGTTTCAAACCCGCCCCTCTTCGTTTCCGCAGACATGACAATGCACGCGGAGACGCGGAGGGCGCGGAGCGGTGCTCGCCGACCCTCCGTGTCTCCGCGTGATTCATCCTGCTGACGGCACGGAACCTGTTAGGCTGCTTCGCGAATCGGGGGAGCCATTCATGTCCGCCGCGCCGCGCCGCCAATTCGCCCGCCTCGCCCTCATCGCACTCGCTGCCGTTCCGCTGCTGCGCGTGCGCGCTGCCGCCGAAGTGCGCGAGCCGATCCGCCAGCCCGAGCGGCCCAGCGCGGACACGTTCATGCAGCGCGCGTTCGATTTGCGCGGGGCGGCGGCGCAGGCCGGCGATCAGGCCTATGGCGCCGTCATCGTACGGGACGGCCGCATCGTCGGCGAGGCGCCCTCGCGCGTCGTCACCGCCGGCGATCCCACCGCACATGCCGAGATGGAGGCGATCCGCGACGCCGCGCGCCGCCTCGGCACGCGCGACCTCTCGGGCTGCGAGATCTATGCCAGCACGCGCCCCTGCCCTATGTGCGAGGCGGCCGCCTATTGGGCCGGCATCGCGCGCATCCGCCACGGCGCCGACGCGGCCGACGCGGGCCCGCCGCGCTTTGCGCGCTGCTGACGCCTACTTCACCTCGACATAGCGCGGCGGCGGGTCCGCCCTCTTGTAAACCGGCCAGCCGAAGGCGCGCACCGCGGCGTAGATCATCTCCCGCTGGCTGGCCTCGACGCCGGCTTCGATCATGCCGGCGCGCATGACGTTGTCGGCGAACAGCCAGTCGTTGCTCTGCGGCTGGCGGCCGATGTCCTGCCACGCGATGTAGAGAAAATCGTGCACGATCGAGGCCTCGAGGTGCGGGCCCACCGGCGCCACGAGCGCCCAGGCCGCGCGCGGCGACGACGAGAGATCCGTCAGCATGCCCTTCGGCACCGTGATGGTCCGCTTGTTCACCTCGTCCTTGAAGTTGAAGGTGACGACGTAGTCCGCGCCGACGATGTATTCCGCGTCATCCTTGCCGCCGCGCATCTTCACCGCCTCGATGTCGCGGATGAGAACGAGCGGCGACTCGTAGGTGAAGTTCTCGATCTTCTCGCCCGCGTAGTTGAGCGGATAGGGGTTGTCGATCTTCGGCGTGATCGTCTTGCGAGGCATGGCGTGCTCCCCGGGAGGTTATTTCCGCCGAGCTTAGGCAGGCGCACCGCGGCGCGAAAGTGAAGCGGGTCACGAAGGCCGGGCGCCGCGGGCCGGCCCCGCGCTATCGCCCCCGATCGGCCAGGCACGCCTCGCGGACGCAGCGGCGCAGCCATTGGTGCGCGGGATCGGCATCCATGCGCGGATGCCAGAGCAGCGAGACCGTGATCTCGGGCACGGAGACCGGCAGAAGGAAACTGTGCATCCCGGCGCGAAGGTTACCGGTGTGACGCTCGGGCACGCTGGCGATCAGGTCGGACGCGCGCGCCAGCGCCAGCGCGGCCGCGAAGCCGCCGACAGACGCGACGATTTCGCGCGCACGCGCCAATGCCTCCAACGCCGCATCGACCGGTCCCTTATCCGATCCGCGCCGCGAGATGCCGACGTGTTGCCCGGCCGTGTAACGGTCAAGCGTGACCTTGCCGCGGGCGAGTGCGTGGCCGCGGCGGACGACGCCGACGAACCGGTCCCGGAACAGCGCTTGTGTGCGCACCTCGGGGCCGGCCTCGGCGCCGACGACGCCGGTCTCGAGATCGACGGCGCCGTCGCGCAGCGGGGCGCTGTCTCTCTCCACCCTCTGCACGAAGCGGAGCCGGACGCCGGGCGCCGCCGCCGCGGCGCGCGCGATCAGCCGCGGCCCGAAATTCTCGGCGAAGCCGTCGCTGGCCCGCAGCGTGAAGGTCCGCGCGAGCCGCGCGAGGTCGAGCGCGCCAGCAGGGCGCAGAATCGCTTCGCCCTCGCGCACGACGCGGCCGACGCTCTCGCGGATCGCGAGCGCGCGCGGCGTCGGTACGAGGCCGCGGCCCGCCCGCACCAGCAGCGGATCGCCCATGGTCTTGCGCAGGCGGGCGAGCGCCCGGCTCATCGCCGAGGGGCTGAGCCGCAGGCGCCGCGCCGCGCGCGCGACGCTGCCTTCGGCCAGCAGGATGTCGAGCGTGACGAGCAGGCTGAGATCGGTCCGCGCCATACAGCGACCATAGCACGGCCGAATCGTAATGTGGCGTGAAACGCATGAATAAAATGTAATTCATGCATGTTCCGCCATATCGGGCTGCGGGCTAGCGTTTCGGTATGGCCACAAGAGGCCGCCAGACAACGGAGCTTGCCGTGAAGACCATGATCTCAGGACCGGGCGAGGCCATCGCGGAACGCGCGCAGCCGGCTCGATCGGCGCGCTGGGCGCTCGCCGGACTTTCGCTGTCGATGCTGCTGTCCTCGCTCGGAACCAGCATCGCCAATGTCGCCTTGCCCACGCTGACGGAGGCGTTCGGAGCCTCGTTCCAGGAGGTGCAATGGGTGGTGCTCGCCTACCTCCTCTCCATCACCACGCTCATCGTCGGCGTCGGACGGCTCGGCGACATCGCCGGCCGCCGTCGCCTGCTGCTCGGCGGACTGTTGCTGTTCACCGCGGCCTCGATCCTGTGCGCCGCCGCGCCGGCGCTGTGGCTGCTGATCGCCGCGCGGGCGGCGCAGGGCCTCGGCGCTGCCGTGATGATGGCGCTCACCATGGCTCTGGTCGGCGAGGCGGTGCCGAAGGCGCGGCTCGGCAGCGCGATGGGGCTGCTCGGAACGATGTCGGCGACCGGCACGGCGCTCGGCCCCTCGCTCGGCGGCTTCCTGATCGCCGGCCTCGGCTGGCCGGCCATTTTCCTGATCAACGTGCCGCTGGGTCTCGCGGCGCTGGTGCTCGCCTATCGCAGCCTGCCCGCCGATCGGCCCGCGCCGCAGGCGAGGCCGGCCGGATTCGACGCAACCGGCACGCTGCTGCTGGCGCTGGCGCTCGCCGCCTACGCGCTCGCCATGACGATCGGGCGCGGCGGCTTCGGGCCGCTCAATGCCGCCCTGCTGCTGTCGGCCCTCATCGGCGCCGGCCTCTTCGTGCGCACCGAGCGCAGGGCCGCCGCGCCGCTGGTCCGGCTGGAGACGCTGCGCAACCCCGCGCTCGGCGCGAGCCTTGCGATGAGCGCGATCGTGGCGACGGTGATGATGGCGACGCTCATCGTCGGCCCGTTCTATCTCTCGGTTTCGCTCGGCCTCGACGCGGCGCTGGTCGGCCTGGCCGTGTCGGCCGGCCCCATCGTCGCCGCGCTGACCGGCGTGCCCGCCGGCCGGCTTGCCGACCGCTTCGGCGCGCGACGCGTGGCCATCGCCGGGCTCGGCGGGATCGCGGCCGGGTCGCTCGTCCTCGCCGCGCTGCCGGCCACGTTCGGCGTGGCGGGATACGTCGGCCCCATCCTCGCCGTCACCGCAGGCTACGCGCTGTTCCAGACCGCGAACAACACCGCCGTGATGGCGGATGTGGGCCCGGAGCAGCGCGGCGTCGTATCGGGAATGCTCAATCTGTCGCGCAATCTCGGGCTCGTCACCGGCGCGTCGGTCATGGGCGCCGTCTTCGCGCTTGCATCGGGAACGGCCGGGGCGGCGCGCCCGGATGCGGTCGCCTCCGGCATGCGGATCACCTTCGCCGTCGCCGCAGTGCTCATCGCGATCGCGCTCGCCATCGCGTTCGCAAGCCGCGCGGCGCGGCGAGACCCGCGGTGACGCGAAATGGAAATGGTGGGCCCGGCAGGGCTCGAACCTGCAACCAGACCGTTATGAGCGGCCGGCTCTAACCAATTGAGCTACGGGCCCCACCGCGGCCGATAGAAGGGGTGCGGCGCGCGCCGCGTCAAGCCGCTGCGTGAAGCGAACCGCCCGGCGCCGGTCAGTCTTGCGGCACCATGGCCACCGTCTTACGCTCGCCGCATGTCCGCGCAACCCGACATCCCCTCCTGGCGTCTCGTCGGCGACTGGTGGGACCTCTGCAACTGCGCGATCGGGTGCCCGTGCAATTTCGGCTCCGATCCCACGCTCGGCTATTGCGAGGGCGTGCTGACCTGGCTGATCCGCGACGGGAGTTTCGGCGACGTGAAGCTCGGCGGGCAGAACCTCGCCGTCGTCCTCGTGATCCATTTCGAGGGCAACGTGATGACGCGGAACCGCGAGTTCGGCTTCCTCATCGACGACCGGGCCGATGAGGCCCAGCGCGACGCGCTCCGGCGCATCTTCACCGGCGAGGCGGGCGGCGCGTTCGGCGCGTGGCGCGACCTCACGCTGAAGCTCGACGGCGTCCAGTTCGTGCCGATGAAGGTTTCGCACGACCCGAAGAACTGGCGCGTCGAGGTGCCGGGCATGATCGAAGGCCTCGGCGGGCCTTTCCGGAAATACATGGTGCCCGAGGACGACACCTGCCGCATCTACAACGCGCCGCGGCCCGAGGTGGTGCCGGGCTTCCTCACGGTCGGCCAGGCGAAGCGCAATGTCGTGAAGGGCGCCTTCGGGCGCCGCTGGGATTGGTCGCAGCGATCGTCGAAGCACATCGCGTTCGACCTGCGCGGGCCCAAAGCCTTCACCTGGCGCCGCGCGCTGCGGGCGCAATGACACCGGACGGCGCCGGCGAAGCGCCGCGCCGGCTCGACGCTGCCGACACGCGCCCGCGCCGGGATCGGATCGCCGCCCTTGCGCTCGTGGCGGCCGTTGCCCTCCTCGCCTGGGCCTACACGGTGCACCAGGCGCGCCTCATGGACGCGATGGAAGCGGACATGTGGCGCCGGATGAACATGTCGATGAACGACATGAAGCCATCCTGGGCACCGCTCGATGTGCTGCTCGTCTTCGCGATGTGGGCGGCGATGATGGCGGCGATGATGGTGCCCGGCACCGCGCCGATGATCGCCGCGTTCGCCGCGATTAACCGCCGCCGTCGCGCGCGGGCCGCGCCGCATGTGCCGACCGCCGTTTTCCTCGGCGGCTACATTCTCGTCTGGATCGCGTTCTCCGTTCTCGCCACGGCCGCGCAGTGGGCGCTGCAGGCAATGGGCCTGCTCACGACGATGGCCGAATCGTCGTCGCATCTTCTCTCCGCCGCGCTGTTTCTCGCCGCGGGGCTCTATCAGTTCAGCCCGCTCAAGCAGCGTTGCCTCGCGCTCTGCCGCTCGCCGGACGGATTCATTCTTTCCGAATGGCGCGACGGCGGACTCGGCGCCGTGGTCATGGGCGTGCGCCACGGCCTGTTCTGCCTCGGCTGCTGCGCGGCGCTGATGGCGCTGCTGTTCGCCGTGGCGGTGATGGATCTGCGCTGGGTCGCGGCGCTGACCCTGCTGGTAACGGCGGAAAAGCTGCTGCCCGGCGCGCGCTGGTGGCGGACCGGAATCGGTTTCGCCGCGATCGCGGCTGGCATAGGCTTCATGGTGGCGGGCTGGAGGGCCGCCTGAGGAGGCTCGCATGGCCGATATTGAGACGACGCCGCGCGTCAGGCCCACGCTCAAGACCGAGCGGCCGCGCCTGCACAAGGTGATCCTGCTCAACGACGACTACACGCCGCGCGAATTCGTCGTGACCGTGCTGAAGCGCGTGTTCCGCATGAGCGAGGACCAGGCCTACAAGGTGATGATGACCGCGCACCGGCGCGGCGCCTGCGTCGTCTCGGTCTATCCGCGCGACGTGGCCGAAACGAAAGCCACCGAGGCCACCGAAGCCGGCCGCGCGGAAGGCTACCCGCTCCACTTCACGACCGAGCCCGAGGAATAGCGCGGCCGCCTAGAGTTTCCGCGCCACCCACATCAGCAGCGCCACGCCCCACATCGCGGCGCCGACGATGGCCGCGATGCGCGCGTGCCAGAAGTAGCGGTCGGCGAGCGCGTTACCGATGAGGCGCTGCAGGCTTTCGCGCGGCATCGGCGGCGCGGTGTTGCGGATCATCAGCCACACTTCCGTGTCGCGGAAGTTCCGCTTGGGCGCGCCCTTGCCGCGCCAGTAGAGGATGACGGCTGCAAGCGTGACCAGGAACGCGCCGCAGCGCACGGCGAGATAGGGATCGCCCGAGAACCCGACCATCGCCGTGAAGATGCCGATGAGCGCGAAGCCGCAGGCGCGGCGAATCGACGTATCGGCAAGATCGCGAAACAGGCTTGGATCCATTGCGTGCGCGCCCGGCGACAGGACCCGCGGCGCGCGTCCTCGATGGTTGCCCGGTGCAAAACGCTAACCAAGAGCGGGCGGTTCCGCAATCGCGGCGCCGATCATAGCTTCGTGACGACAGCCCTCAGGCGATCCGCAAGGCCTGGAACGCGGGCACGGAGAGGAGCGCGGCGCCGGCGAGCCAGACGATCATCGGTGCCACGCTGTCGCGCTCGCCGAGCCAGAGGCGCTCGTAGAGAGCCGCCGGCACGCCGCTCAGGAACAGAGTCAGCGTCGAGACGAACAGCGCGTTGAAATAGAGCAGCCAGCGCCCATCGCCGTGGAACATCTCCGGCACCAGCAGCGAGACGAGCTGGCTGCACCAGATGACCGGCACGAACGGATTGTAGAGCCCGTTCATCACCGAGAGGGCCAAGACCGCGACGAAGAAATGAACCTTGCTCATGCCGCGCCTCAGAACGTGCAGCCGGGCGGGAACGGAAGGCGCGGAATCCAGCCTTGGTTCTGCATCCAGAGGCGCAGAACGATGCGCAGCAGCGCGATCCAGAACGCCGCGATCGGCGGCAGGAACAGCGGCGGGATGAAGCGCGGCGTGACGAACGCCACCGGATACACCGCCCAGTCCGTGAGGCGGCGGAAGAAGCGGAAGATGTAGTTGGGCGATTCCGGCGGAAGAATGAAGCTCAGCAGGAAGCGGCCGAATAGCGTGTAGAAGACGATCGCCAGCGCGAAATCCGGGATCGTGAAGTACCAGAATTTGAAGAAGAGATTTTCGTCCATGTCCCCAAGCGCCGGCCAGCCCGGCGCACACTATTCCCTGAAACGGATGCACAAAAAAAGAGGCAGGGCCCGCATCGCGCGAGCCCTGCCCCGTATCGTCGAGCGTCGCCTACTCGTGGGCCTTGGCGCCCCACGCGATCTCGCCCTTGGGAACGCGGACCGAGTCGATGAAGTCCTGCATTTCCTTGGACGGCGCTTTGGTCATCAGGCTCACCACGTAAGTGACGATGAACGCCACCGGCATGCCGAACAGCGCGCACGAGATGTTTCGGATGCCGAACCACAGCGGCATGCCGTAGTAGTGCGTGCCAATCAGGTAGTAGAGGCACACGCCGAACCCGGCGATCATGCCGAGGATGGCGCCGGCGGAGGTCGTGCGTTTCCACCAGATGCCCATCACCAGCGGGACGAACAGCCCCGCCGCCGCCAGTGAGAACGCCCAGGCCACCATCTGGATGATGCCCGAGGGCCTCGTGCCGGCGACCGCGGCCGCCGCGAGCGCGACCGCAACCAGCAGCACGCGCGCCACGATGAGCCGCCGCGCCGTCGATGCCTTGGGATCGATCATCTTGTAGTAGATGTCGTGGCTCAAGGCGTTGGCGATGGCGAGCAGCAAGCCGTCGGCGGTGGAGAGCGCCGCCGCGAGGCCGCCGGCCGCAACGAGGCCGGAGATCACGTAGGGCAGGCCCGCCACTTCGGGCATCGTCAGAACGATGATGTCCTGGTGGATCTTGATGTCGCCGAGATCGAGCACCGGCCCGACGATGGCGTACTTCGAGATGTCGAGCGTGCCGTTGTTGTTGAGATCCTGGATCGAGATGAGACCGCCGACCGAGGCCCAGTTCTGGACCCAGGCTGGCAGGCTCGCGATCGGCTGGCCGATGACGTTCTGGAAAAGCTCGAGCTTCGCGAACGCCGCGTAGGCCGGCGCCGTGAAGTAGAGCAGGAAGATGAAGAAGATCGACCAGCCCACCGACTTGCGTGCTTCACGCACCGAGGGGGTGGTGAAGTAGCGCATGAGGATGTGCGGCAACGACGCGGTGCCGACCATGAGGCAGAGCACGAGCGCCCAGAAGTTGTTGAACTCCTGCCAGCTGAACGCGCCCGCCGCATTGACGAACGGCGCGACGTGTTGCCGGGCAAGATTGAACTTCTGCTCGAACGCCGCGATCTCCGAGAGCGCCTGGCCGTAGGTGAGCTCGGGGATCGGAAGGCCGTACTTCTTCGTCGAGAGCCAGATGACCGGCACGAGGTAGGCGATGATGAGCACGATGTACTGGGCCACCTGGGTCCAGGTCACCGCGCGCATGCCGCCCAGCATCGAG